>CAJWTH010000079.1 GCA_913047725.1 uncultured Planktomarina sp. | reverse complement strand
GTTTGCATGGATGTGTCGTAATACCGCAGCCTGACAATTTTTTACGGATAACGCGCGAGCATAAATCTGTAGAGAGTGAAGAAGTCAGTTGCCCGGCTATTTGGGATGGACGGTATTATGCGCCAAACTACGGGAAAGGTTATAAAATAAAGTCCCTTGGAAGGGTGGGTCTCTCGGCTTGTTCTGATTGGAGAAGTGTAAATCGGCCACAAACCGCATTGATTGTAAGTCCCTCTATTTGGAAAGGTGATCAGCTTATTTCAGCGCCGTTGGCAAATTTTGGCAAAAAAGATGACGTCCAGGTGCTTCCAACGCCATGGGAATTATAGTACCCATTGAAAATAGTAGTAAGATACATATCTTAGACAAATAAATGTGCTCATTAATGCACGCTTTTTCGCTTTAATAGGAGCTCCTCTTGGGTAATCTACGTAACATCGCCTTTTGGTTTGTTTTGTTCATTCTACTTTTAATGCTCTTTCGTTTATTCGCGGGAGACGGTGCAGGTGGGAGCTCAAGTCGATCCACCACTTATTCTGATTTTGTGAAGGCTGTCGATAATGGCCAAGTTACCAGCGCAACGCTAGACGGTGAAACGGTAAGCTATGTAGGTCCAAATGACGTTGAATATGTAACAATTGTTCCAGGGGATGCGCGCGTCAGTGATATGCTGGTGTCTAAGGGTGTTTCAGTAGTTGCAAAATCACAAAAAACATCAGTTTTTCAATCTGTACTTTTATCACTCTTGCCAATCATGCTGCTTGTAGGCGTATGGATTTATTTCATGAACCGAATGCAAGGTGGCGGTAAAGGCGGGGCAATGGGCTTTGGCAAAAGTCGAGCTAAGATGCTAACAGAAAAGCAGGGAAACGTTTCATTTGATGATGTTGCTGGCATTGATGAGGCAAAAGAAGAATTGGAGGAAATCGTAGATTTCCTGCGCGATCCACAAAAATTTAGCAGATTGGGTGGAAAAATTCCAAAAGGGGCTCTTCTAGAGGGTGCGCCAGGGACTGGTAAGACTTTGCTAGCACGGGCTATAGCCGGCGAAGCTGGGGTTCCATTCTTTTCGATTTCTGGTTCTGACTTTGTTGAAATGTTCGTAGGCGTTGGAGCTAGCCGAGTACGTGATATGTTTGAGCAGGCGAAAAAAAATGCACCCTGTATTTTGTTTATAGACGAAATTGACGCAGTAGGTCGGGCTCGTGGGGCTGGCTATGGCGGTGGCAACGACGAACGCGAACAAACATTGAACCAGTTGCTTGTAGAAATGGATGGGTTTGAAGCGAACGAAGGAATAATTATTGTAGCGGCAACAAACCGAAAAGATGTGCTAGACCCAGCTTTATTGCGTCCAGGTCGTTTTGACCGCCAAGTTACAGTACCTAGCCCGGATTTACGTGGGCGTGAGAAAATTTTAGGTGTACATTCTCGAAAACTGCCCACGGGTCCAGACGTGGACCTTCGCATTATAGCGCGTGGAACGCCTGGATTTACTGGTGCTGATTTGGCAAACTTAGTAAATGAGTCAGCGCTTGCTGCTGCACGCATTGGCCGTCGCCTTGTTAGTATGGAAGATTTTGAGAAGGCAAAAGATAAGATCCTTATGGGATCTGAGCGGCGTTCGATGGTGCGGACTAAAACTCAATTGGAGAAAACTGCGTATCATGAGGCTGGCCACGCGTTAGTAGGTTCTCTTTTACCAAAATGTCAGCCAGTTTATAAAGCCACAATTATTGCGCGTGGCGCTGCTGGTGGTATGGTTATGAGCCTCCCTGAGATGGATCGCCTGAACTTTTACCGCGATGAGTGTCATGATGAAATAGCTATGACGATGGCAGGAAAAGCTGCTGAAATATTCAAATATGGTGAAGAGCAAGTATCCAATGGTCCTTCTGGTGATATTCAGCAGGCGTCAAGTATGGCACGCGCAATGGTGATGCGCTGGGGTATGTCTGACAAAGTTGGCAATATTGATTACTCTGAGGCGGCAGAGGGTTATTCGGGACGTACGTCTGGTCTATCGACTTCTGCTGGGACCAAAGAGTTAATCGAGGCTGAAGTAAGGCGGTTTGTGCAAGATGGATACGATTTAGCCTTAAAAACGATCACTAAAAATAAAAAGCGTTTTGAAAACTTAGCTCAAGGCTTGCTTGAATACGAAACTCTCACCGGTGCTGAAATTAAAAAGGTAATGGAGGGGCAGACACTTAACCGTGATGAGGATGAGGATGATAGTGAAGGCGCTGGTGGAGCACCTTCGGTTACGGCAATCCCAAAAACAAAAACAAAGCCAAAAACTAGCGACGGTGGGATGGAACCAGAACCTGCTGGCTGATGCTGTTCAACCTAAATCACCCTGAAAAATGACTTAATTTAAGGGAGGGGCAGGGAATTGCCGGCACTAGGAGCTACTGATTATTCGGCCCAAATAATTTGGATTGGAGTCGTCACACAACGTCACACCGTCGAATTGCAAACAGAAGAAAGATCTCTAATCGATCTTGAATGGAACGGCGTTTATGGTGGCGCCCACAGCGGAAGAACCCGTTTGTCTGATGTACGTGTGTCGCAGCAACATGCTAAGGGCACAGAAATAGCTAACGTCCGACAGTTAAGTATTGTCAGTCAAGAAGATATTGACAAAATTTCTGCAGGGATGTCTCTGCCCCAATTTGACCCCTCCTGGTTAGGTGCAAACCTCGTTGTTTCAGGACTGCCGGATTTCTCCCATTTGCCGCCATCGTCGCGTCTACAGGCGGCTAATGGAACAACACTTATTGTCGATATGCAAAATCATCCGTGTCACCAAATCGGTAAGACTATCGACCTGGATTTTCCTGGTAAGGGACGAGAATTTACTCATCATGCCAAAGGCAGGCGGGGAATAACTGCCTGGGTCGAGCGTCCGGGCCAATTAAACCTAGGGGATATGCTTAAATTACACTGCCCCAAGCAACGCAGCTGGCAACCCAATGAAAACGTTGATCTTATTTAAACGTTTATTCAGATTATTTCATCTGTTGACGCATCACGTAGTCTGCTAACCAGGCTGCAAAAACGCATCTTTTTATATTAGTTGATCCAAATAAAATAGCTAATGGGCATATTAAAAAGTGCACAAAGTGACATATGTTTCTGACAGGCAACGGCGTAAAAATTTATTGCCGCACACGCAAGTGAGAATGTCGGATTTGCTCTGCCAAGTGGTAAAAGATAGGGGTAGACGCCTGAGTGAACAATGGCCTATCGGCCGCAGTGGGAGATAAAGATGAGTTATAAGTCGGATATTGAAATTGCTCGCGGCGCGTCGAAGGCGTTGATACAAGATATCGGTGCAAAAATTGGCATTAGTTCAGAAGATTTGCTTCCTTACGGTCATGACAAAGCAAAAGTTAGCCAAGCATTTATCGACTCGGTTCAAGACCGGAACGATGGAAAATTAATATTGGTAACTGCGATCAACCCTACTCCCGCTGGCGAAGGAAAGACTACTACTACAGTTGGGCTTGGTGACGGTCTGAACCGTATCGGTAAGAATGCAATGGTTTGTATCCGTGAGGCTTCCCTAGGGCCAAATTTTGGGATGAAGGGTGGTGCCGCTGGTGGTGGCTATGCGCAGATTGTTCCAATGGAGGATATGAACCTACATTTTACTGGTGATTTTCATGCGATAACCTCAGCCCATAGCCTTTTATCTGCCATGATTGATAATCACATTTACTGGGGTAACTCCTTAGACATTGATACCCGACGCGTTGTTTGGCGTAGGGTAGTGGACATGAACGATAGGGCCCTCCGCCAGATTACTGCTTCACTGGGTGGCGTTTCTAACGGTTTTCCGCGCGAAGCCGGTTTCGACATAACGGTAGCATCAGAGGTAATGGCCATCTTGTGTCTTGCAAGAAATTTGAAAGATTTACAAAAACGATTGGGTGATATGATTGTTGCCTACCGCAGGGACCGGACCCCAGTTTTTGCTCGAGATATTAAAGCTGATGGAGCCATGACGGTCTTGCTCAAAGATGCTATGCAACCGAATTTGGTTCAGACATTGGAAAATAACCCCGCGTTTGTACACGGCGGACCTTTTGCCAATATCGCTCATGGATGCAATTCTGTTATAGCTACAACAACAGCATTAAAGCTTTGCGACTATGTTATTACTGAGGCGGGTTTTGGTGCTGATTTAGGTGCTGAGAAGTTTTTAAATATTAAATGTCGTAAAGCAGGGCTGTCTCCTTCAGTCGTAGTCCTTGTAGCTACAGTGCGTGCAATGAAGATGAATGGTGGCGTATCTAAGGCTGATCTTGGTCCTGAAAATGTAGCGGCAGTTGAGTCTGGATGCTCCAACTTAGGGCGGCATATAGAGAATTTAAAAAGCTTTGGCGTCCCTGTAGTCGTAGCTATCAATCATTTTGTGACTGATACTGATGCTGAGGTGCAGGCTGTTAAAGATTATGTTGTGAGCCAAGGGTCTGAGGCAATTGTTTCACAGCACTGGGAGTTTGGCGGTAAGGGCGCTGAGGATTTAGCAAGGCGTGTTGCAGAAATTGCAGATGCAGGTAAGGCTAACTTCTCGCCCATTTACCCTGATGAGATGTCGCTTGCAGATAAAATACAAACAATTTCTAAAAAAATCTATCGGGCTGATGAGGCTGTGATGGATCAAAAAATTCTTAATCAGCTTAAAGATTGGGAAGATCAGGGTTATGGCAACCTACCTGTTTGTATGGCCAAGACACAGTACAGTTTTAGTACCGATCCAAACCTACGTGGGGCACCTGTAGGCCATTCAGTTCCTGTGCGAGAGGTCCGTCTGTCCGCTGGAGCTGGGTTTATTGTAGCGGTCTGCGGTGAAATCATGACAATGCCGGGGCTCCCTCGGACACCGGCGGCTGAGACAATTATGCTCAATGATGCCGGCGAAATTGAGGGTTTATTTTGAGATATGGCTCTGTGCAATTAGTTTGGGGTTCTCTTACAGAATAGCTTAAAAAGATAATAATATTTGAATAAACAGGTCGGAGTTCGGTTATGAATGCGCAGGTTATTGATGGCAAAGCGTTTGCGGCAAGGGTTAGAGAGCAAGTGGCGGAGCATGTTTCTCGTCTGAAGTCTGAGCATGGGATAGTGCCTGGTTTGGCAGTTGTGTTGGTCGGTGAAGATCCTGCCAGCCAAGTCTACGTTCGTTCAAAAGGTAAGTTGACCGTTGAAGTGGGAATGCATTCAGTGGAACACAAGCTTGATGCAGAGACCCCTGAAGACGAATTATTGGCAGTGATTGATCGGCTCAATAACGATCCGGCGATCCACGGAATTCTAGTTCAACTACCACTTCCCAAACACCTTAATGAAGACTTGGTAATCAACAGTATTAACCCAGTAAAGGACGTTGATGGGTTTCACATTTCGAATGTTGGTCTCCTCGGTACGGGTCAAAAATCAATGGTTCCCTGCACTCCGTTAGGATGCTTGATGATGCTGCGAGATCATTTTGGATCACTATCTGGACAGAATGCTGTTGTAATAGGGCGTTCTAACATTGTGGGTAAACCTATGGCACAGCTATTACTCGGTGATAGCTGTACGGTTACTATAGCGCACTCACGTACCAAGGATCTGCAGGCAGTTGTCGGAGGTGCAGATATTGTTGTGGCTGCTGTTGGTCGCCCTGAAATGGTGCCAGGTGAATGGATCAAACCCGGCGCTGTTGTTATTGATGTGGGTATTAATAGGATCCCAGCTCCCGAAAAGGGAGAGGGCAAAATGAAGCTCGTTGGTGACGTAGATTATGATAGCTGTTTTGAGGTTGCTGGTGCTATCACGCCTGTTCCAGGTGGCGTTGGCCCGATGACAATTGCGTGTTTGTTAGCAAATACTTTGACTGCGACCTGCCGTGTGAATGGGCTGGCTGAACCTGAGGGACTTACAGTTTAAACATTTTAAACAGCTTATTAAGTTCTGAGGAAAAGTTGATATAGTTTGAAAGGCTTGATGTTTTGCCGTCTGTTTTTCCCTCTGCCATACAGGGATGGTTTGACCAAAAGGGCTGGACCCCTCATCCTCATCAATTAAAAATGATGGCCCAGCAAAATGCTTCGGCTGCACTACTTATTGCTCCAACTGGTAGTGGTAAAACAATGGCAGGGTTTCTCCCTAGTTTGGCATCCCTTGCGGAGACCCCACGGCAGGGAATGCACACGCTGTATGTATCTCCCCTAAAAGCTTTGGCTGCAGACATAAAACGTAATTTGCGCACACCAATAAATGAAATTGGGTTGGATATTAGGGTTGAAGAACGGACTGGAGACACCAGTCCGACTCTAAAAAGGCGACAACGAGTGGATCCTCCACAAATTCTATTGACGACCCCCGAAAGCCTCGCGCTTTTAACTAGTTATGAAGATAATAGCAGAATTTTTTCTGGGCTTCAGAGGGTCGTAATCGACGAAATTCATGCACTTAGTGAAAGTAAGCGTGGAGACCAACTTATGTTGGCCCTAGCTGCAATACAAAGTATGTGCCCTAATCTGAGACGTGTTGGC
This sequence comes from uncultured Planktomarina sp., assembly GCA_913047725.1. Lineage (GTDB taxonomy): Bacteria > Pseudomonadota > Alphaproteobacteria > Rhodobacterales > Rhodobacteraceae > Planktomarina. Next base: position 1,663 of record CAJWTH010000079.1, on the reverse strand, counting down.
TTGTCTGCGACAGTAAAAGATCCCGGCTTAGCCGCCAATTTTTTGAGTTATAACTCAAATTACTGTGAAATAATTAAACTCGATACTGTGGCTCCACCTGATGTTGAAATGCTCCAGATTTCTGAAACAGCTCCCTGGATGGGTAGTGGTGCCTCTTATGCTATTCCCGCTGTGTTACGGGAAGTGGCCAAGCATAAGACCACCTTAATTTTTCACAATACAAGGGCGCAAGCCGAACTATTTTTTCATAATCTTTGGTTAGCTAATACGGCAAACTTACCTGTTGGCATTCACCATGGATCCTTATCTCGTGAACAACGCGAACGAGTTGAGAATGCGATGGTTAAAGGAGAGCTTAGAGCCATCGTTTGCACTGGTTCACTCGATTTGGGCATTGATTGGGGTGATGTAGACCTGGTGATCCAAATAGGCGCGCCGAAGAATGTAAAGCGCTTAGTTCAGCGCATTGGCAGATCCAATCACCAATATGACGTGCCCTCAAAAGCAAGGTTGGTCCCAGCTAACCGGTTTGAAGTAGTAGAATGCGTAGCAGCACTTCAGGCGGTTCAAGAAAATGATTTAGATCGTGATGATCGTGATGCAGGCCCTCGTGATGTTCTTTGCCAACATATTTTGATAGCTGCATGTGTTGGGCCATTTTTGGCAGATGCACTATACTTGCAGGTCATCAGTGCAGGTAGTTACTCAGATTTAAGTAGGAAAGAATTTGATGAGTGTTTGGATTTTTGTGCAACGGGTGGTTATGCTCTGAAGTCTTATGATAAATGGCAACGACTGGTACTTTCTAATGAGGGTAAATGGCACCTTAGAGATCCACGAGCGGCAAAACGTATTAGAATGAATATTGGCACTATTCAGGACACTGAATTGGTCAAAGTGCGCATTAAGGGGCGTGGTGGCAAGCCATTGGGTGAGGTGGAGGAGGCTTTTGCAGCTACGCTGAGTTTTGGTGATACATTTTTAATTGCTGGGCAAGTTGTGTGCTATGAAGGCCTTCGTGATATGACTGTTCAAGTCTCCCAAAAACATAAAGGGAAACCTAAAATAGCTACTTTCAGTGGGACTAAATTCGCCACTTCAACACAGCTTAGTCACCGTATGTTAGCTTGTTTTCAAAAAAAAGAATGGCCTGAGATGCCGCACTATGTACGAGAATGGATGGAATTACAGCGTGAAGTAAGTCGCTTGCCAGAAGTGGACCGCCTCCTCGTAGAGACCTTCCCAAATAAGGGGCGCTTTGCCAGTGTATTTTATGGTTTTGCTGGTCGCAATGCTATGCAGACATTGGGCCTGCTTTTATCAAAGCGTATGGAAGAAGCTGGGTTAAATCCTCTAGGGTTTGTTGCTACGGATTATGCTGTCCTACTTTGGGGTCTCGAACCTTTAATTGATCCTTCCCCTCTGTTGAATCGAGTTGGGCTCCGCGATGGTTTGGAAACTTGGTTGTCCAATAATGCGGTAATGAAGCGAACCTTTAGGTCTAGCGCAGTAATTGCTGGCTTGATTGAACGAAACTTACCAGGAAGTCGGAAATCAGGTCGTCAGGCGACTTTCTCCTCCGATATACTTTACGAAACATTACTAAAGTATGATCCAAGTCATGTCTTGCTTAAGATAACACGAGAGGAGGCAATGAAGGGTC
>CAJWTH010000078.1 GCA_913047725.1 uncultured Planktomarina sp. | reverse complement strand
TGATGCTCAATCTGGTCCCAGTGAAGTCCAAGCCACTCCATATCTCTCTTTATAGAGTCAACATATTCTGACTTTGAGCGAACCGGGTCGGTATCATCTATCCGCAGAATAAACTTTCCACCTGAACGCCGCGCAATTAAATAATTAAAGAGCGCGGTGCGTAAATTTCCAACGTGCAAGTGACCCGTAGGTGAGGGCGCAAAGCGAGTAGTAGTCATGAGTGTCTCCTGTTGCACTTTCTTTACGCAGACGCCATTGAAGATGTCCAGATTATTGAGCGTAGACCCAACTTTTGGTCCTTCCTTTTAACCCTTCGAACTAATTATCTAATTTCTTATCACATTGTATATTCAAGACTTATCGCGCCAATGGTTAGCAATTGGATACCTGCGATCTAACCAAAAAGCACGTTCTGAGAGGCGAGTGCCTGGGGCAGATTGATGGCGCTTATACTCACTAATATAGAGTAAGTTCTCAACTTTTTTTACGACATCGCTATCATAACCAGCGGCGATACACTCTAAAATACTTGCATCCTGATCTACCAACATTGTCAAAATACCATCGAGAATAGGGTAGGATGGAAGCGTGTCATCATCTCTTTGATCGTCACGTAGCTCAGCACTCGGTGGTTTATCTATTATACGAGGATCAATCACCACTCTGGAGGGGCCCATCATCCAATTGCGATGGTGTTTATTACGCCACCGGCATATATCAAATACCCGGGTTTTATAGAGGTCTTTAATGGGATTAAAGCCTCCCGCCATGTCTCCGTAGATAGTTGAATAACCGACCGCCACTTCAGATTTGTTACCAGTTGTAAGCAACATATGGCCATGCTTGTTTGAAAGAGCCATCAGAAGTAACCCACGCAAACGTGATTGGATGTTCTCCTCCGTCAAGCCTATGTCTTTACCAGAAAAATTTGGTTCCAGCACCTCATGTATCGATGTCCGTGGCTTATCTATTGGTATAGTTTGCAATGTAACACCGAGGACATCGGCCACAGCAGCAGCGTCATCAAGTGAGCCTTGGCTGGTATATTCTGATGGCATCATCACGCAGTGAACGTTTTTAGGGCCTAAAGCATCTGTTGCAATCACCGCAACAATGGCGGAGTCAATTCCTCCAGAAAGTCCCAAAATTACTGAAGAAAAGCCAGTTTTAAGGACATAATCACGCAATGATAGAACCATTGCACTATAATCTTGTTCCAACGGCGTCGTAGATATTGCCCGTTGGGCTTTTAAGGCATGCCAACCATCACCGGTGTTTTCAAATTTGACATGCGCTATGGACTCTTCAAATTGTGGCAGTGCTACTGCCAATTCACCACCGCGATTCAATACAAACGAGCCTCCATCAAATACCTGGTCATCCTGACCTCCCACCATATTCAAGTAAACGAGCGGTAAGCGCGTTTCCACAACTCTGGCTACCATCTGAGTTATCCGAGAATTCATTTTATTGCGAGCATAGGGTGAGCCATTTGGAACAAATAAAACTTCGGCACCAGATTCCACCAATGCTTCTGGCACGTCTACATGCCAGGCGTCTTCACAAATAGGTGAACCAATTCGCAATGCTCCAACCTTATATGGACCAGAAATATTAGTTTTTTGATACAGACGCACTTCATCGAAAATACCTTCATTCGGCAATATATGCTTTTTAACAATGTTCTGAATTGAGCCTGAGCTTAAAATATAAAAAGCATTATAAAGGCCACTATCATCATTAAATGGTGCACCAATACCAATTACCGGACCATCCACACATTTCTTAGCCAAAATGTTGATATGAGACATAGTATCTTGAACAAAGCTAGGTTTCATAACCAGATCTTGCAGTTGGTAACCTGTGATAAACATTTCTGGCAACATCACCATATCAGACCGCGCTTCTTTTGCAGCGCACCAAGCCTGAAAAACTTTATCACAATTTCCCGTAATATCCCCCACCGTAGCGTTCAATTGGGCCATTGTTAGTTGAAATTTTTTTGTCATCAGTTCACTCAGTTCTGCAAATTTTCCATATATCTAGCAGACAACTACGGATCGAAAAGGGTAATTAGCCAATCAAGTGTTGAAAGGCGTTGCTCTACTTGACCAGGTTTATTAGTGTCTACTGTATAAAGCCCATTCCAAAATACATTTTGGACCATAGTTCTAGGGGAAAATCTTTTGATACTTACCAAAATGTCAGCCTTTATTTTCATTATAACTATAATTGTTTTTTCCAACGCAGCTTTTGGGCAGTCTGCAAGTGTTCAGACCAAGCAATATGAAAATGGTGGTTTTTATAAAGGCACTTTCAAAAATGGACGACAACACGGTTATGGGACCTATAACTTGCCGTCCGGATATCAGTATGAAGGGGAGTGGGAAAACGGACAAGCCATAGGAGAAGGTGTTGCAAAATTCTCTAACGGTTCCGTTTATAAAGGTACCTTTTCGAACGGAAAACCAAATGGAATTGGTACTATTACTTACGCAAATGGAAGCAAATATACCGGTGTTTGGGTTGAAGCGCAAATTGAGGGTGAAGGGATTGCAGAATACCCAGATGGCACTCGTTACGAGGGAGAATTTCGAGCCAACAAATATCACGGGCGCGGAGTTCTAGTTTTAAAAAGTGGCTACAATTATGAAGGAACATGGGTGAACGGCGTCAAAGAAGGACTAGGAACAATTACTTATGCGGACGGAGCAATTTACAGTGGAGAGTTAGTTGCCGATAAACGCTCTGGCAAGGGATCATTGACCACTGCAGACGGAATAATTTTATTAGGTGAATGGCTCGACGGAGAATTCAATGGCAAAGGTACTATCACGCAACCTAATGGCGATGTTTACTATGGCTTTATTGCGAGCGGACTAGAGGAAGGCGAAGGTAAACTATCTTATTCTAATGGAGATATTTATAAAGGACAATTCCTTGGTGGTTTTCGCCACGGAAACGGAGAATTGATAGGTAGTGATAACTACCATTTTGTAGGCAATTGGTTCGAAGGGCAAATGCAAGGTGTGGGTGTAGAGACCTACCCTGATGGTTCTGTGTATAACGGAGAATTTGTTGCTAATTTAGCAGATGGAAAAGGCGAAATTATTTATGCAAATGGTGCAACGTACATAGGCAGATGGAAATCTGGTGAGGTCGACGGTAAGGGCATCTCGACCTATCCAAACGGCATGATTTATGATGGCAACTTTGAAAATGGAAAAATACATGGCTTTGGTCTCATGACCTTTGGCGATAGCTATCTGTACGAGGGAATGTGGAAAGATGGCGAACGGCATGGTGTTGGAAAAGTAAAATATAGAGATGGAACGACCTATGAAGGTCAGTTTGAGGCCGGTCAGCGTTCTGGCAAGGGCGTGATGCAAATGCAGGATGGCTTTGAGTATTCAGGTCAATGGCTTTCTGGCGAAATGCATGGAACAGGAATTGCAAAATACGCAAATGGGGATGTTTATGAAGGCAACTTTTTTGCGGGCCGTCGTCAAGGCCAAGGAACAATGACCTACTACACAGGAGCCGTAACAGGTGGAACTTGGACTGGAGGAGAATTGGAATCTGATGAATCTTCAATAGTGAAAGATTGATTACTTGCTAGTCAGCTTGAGCTTATGGATCTATTTTTGAGGTAATTACCACGGTACTTGCAAGCCATTTTGATCAAAAAAATGGCCTGTATCCTTAGAACTTCGGCTTTCAATTACATCAAACAAAATAGATGCGGTTTCAGGAGCAGACCGAGACTGGTGATTGTTAATAAATTGTTTGGTCAGAGGTGTTTCTACCGTCCCTGGGTGTAACGAAAAACACGCCAATTTTGGAAGGCTCCGAGCAAATTCAATCGATGCAGTGTGAACAATTTGGTTTAGTGCAGCCTTTGAAGCCCTATATGAAATCCAGCCGCCAAGCCGATTATCTCCAATAGAGCCAACTCGAGCAGTAAGTACGGCTATCCGAGTTGGACAATCTTTGACTATTAGACGGCCAATATTGCTGAGTATTAGTGCGGGGCCGATCGCATTTATTTGCATTTGATCAGCCATCCCTTTGGCTGTGATTGAACGGATAGTTTTTTCTGGGCGATATTCATCAATTTTCAGTGCGCCAGTAGCGATAATAACTGTATGAAATAAATCCTTGATTGAACCCAAGATATTTACCACCGTTTCAGGCTCTCTGAAGTCCAATCTATCAAGGCTTCTGGACACACCGATGCAATTCCATTCACGTGAAATATACTCCTGCTCCAGTGCCGCGCCAATACCACCAGAATTTCCAATTATTAAAACCCGCCTCATGCTGGCTTCATAGAGTACAAAAACAAGAACGCCAATAAATTCTAAATTAAATTAGAATAATCATAATTTTTATTCTTGAGTATAAATCTTCAGCTCCATTTTTCTCTTTCAATTTATAAAACTAAAGCTATATTTAATTTATGAAAAAACTTAGCAATCAAAATTTACTCCTAGAACTCAGTTTACGCTGAGCGTGCTTTTAGGCGCGAGACGCTCAACCTAGTCCAGCGCCTCCGCTACAAAAAAAATTTAAATAAAAGAGCGTTTTCATGACACAAGATAGTGTAGTAATTTTTGATACAACATTACGCGACGGCGAACAAAGTCCTGGCGCAACTATGACCCATGCAGAAAAACTTGAAATAGCTGAAATGCTGGATGATATGGGTGTTGACATTATAGAGGCAGGCTTTCCAATCGCTTCAGAGGGTGACTTCAATGCGGTAAGTGAAATTTCAAAACGCAGCAAGAATTCAGTAATCTGCGGACTAGCTCGTGCAAATTTAAAAGATATTGATCGCTGCGCTGAAGCTATCCGCAACGCATCCCAACCACGAATTCACACCTTCATTGGAACCTCTCCACTTCACCGTGCTATTCCAAATTTGACTAAAGATGAAATGGCTGAGCGCATCCATACCACAGTAACTCATGCACGAAATTTGTGTGACAATGTCCAATGGTCGCCAATGGATGCCACACGCACTGAATATGATTACCTCTGCAAAACAATTGAAATAGCGATTAACGCAGGTGCTACAACGATAAATATTCCAGATACAGTAGGCTATACTGCTCCAAAAGAGAGTGCCGATCTTATAGCTAAACTAATTTTAGACATTCCACGCTCTAACGAAGTTATCTTTGCGACCCACTGTCATAATGATCTTGGAATGGCCACAGCAAATTCACTCGCAGCCGTTAGTGCTGGAGCACGTCAAATAGAATGTACAATCAATGGGTTAGGTGAACGCGCTGGTAACACTGCACTGGAAGAAGTGGTAATGGCACTCAAGGTGCGAAACGATATAATGCCATATCGAACCAACATCGATAGCACAAAGATAATGGCTATAAGTCGTCGGGTAGCAACGGTATCAGGCTTTGCTGTTCAGTTTAATAAAGCTATAGTTGGAAAAAATGCTTTTGCGCATGAAAGCGGAATTCATCAAGATGGCATGCTGAAAAATTCTGAGACCTTCGAGATAATGCGTCCTGAAGATGTAGGACTATCAGAAACTAATTTGGTTATGGGCAAACATTCCGGCCGTGCAGCTTTACGTTCTAAACTGAAAGATCTGGGCATAGAGTTGGCAGATAATCAACTGAACGACGTTTTTATTCGTTTTAAAAGCCTAGCAGATCTGAAAAAAGAAGTTTTTGATGATGACCTTATCGCTTTAGTTGGTGAAGATACTGGGGATAATAAATCATACAAATTAGGGCTTAAATCCTTGCATGTTGTCTGCGGTACAGAGGGTCCTCAAAAGGCAGTTTTAGAGCTAAAAATAGATGATGAGATCCATTTTGTAACAGCCACTGGCGACGGCCCAGTAGATGCAACTTTTAATGCAGTAAAGGAATTATTCCCACATACTGCAAAATTGCAGTTGTACCAAGTACATGCGGTAACGGAAGGGACAGATGCTCAGGCAACAGTCACAGTTAGGATGGAGGAAGACGGAAAAATTGCAACTGGACAATCTGCTGATACTGATACGGTCGTGGCATCCGCAAAGGCGTATATCAACGCTCTCAACAAGATGGTGATTAAGCGAGAGAAATCTTTACCAGGGGAAGATACAAAATCAGTTTCTTACAAAGATGCAGGCTGATCTCCGCGCACTGAGTTAGCCCTACGCGTTTCAGCATGAAAAGCATAGAACTACCCTTGGAAACAATTCTTCGTGTCTCTATAAGATTAGTTGGGATAACTACCAAGAATCGTTGGTATAGATTTAAAAAGGCGACACAAATGTTTGGACTAAGTGGTCTGTTTTCGTCAGACATGGCGATAGATTTAGGCACAGCGAATACGCTGGTCTATGTCAAAGGTAAGGGTGTGATTTTAAATGAGCCATCTGTAGTGGCCTACCAGGTCAAAGATGGGCAGAAAAAAGCACTGGCTTTTGGTGAAGACGCAAAGCTTATGCTTGGACGAACTCCCGGCTCCATTCAAGCGATCAGGCCAATGCGTGATGGCGTGATAGCAGACTTTGATGTCGCAGAAGAAATGATTAAACATTTTATCCGCAAAGTTCATAAACGCACAACATTCTCAAAACCCAAAATTATTGTTTGCGTACCACACGGCGCTACACCTGTTGAGAAGCGGGCAATCAGACAGTCAGTATTATCGGCAGGCGCTCGCCGAGCGGGACTGATAGCAGAGCCCATTGCCGCGGCAATAGGTGCTGGGATGCCTATTACTGATCCCACAGGCTCTATGGTCGTAGACATCGGCGGTGGCACTACAGAGGTTGCCGTTCTGTCCCTGGCCGATATTGTTTACGCCCAGTCAGTACGTATGGGTGGTGACCGCATGGATGACGCAATAATAAATTACTTGCGGCGTCAGCATAATCTTTTAGTCGGGGAAGCAACGGCAGAACGAATTAAAAAAACTATTGGCACTGCCCGAATGCCCGATAAAGGTAGAGGTGCAGTAATGACAATCCGAGGCCGCGACTTACTAAATGGTGTACCAAAAGAGACAGAAATCAGTCAGGCTCAAGTTGCTGAAGCATTAGCAGAAACTGTTCAACAAATTTGTGAAGGTGTTATGACTGCTCTTGAAGTCACACCACCGGACTTGGCGGCGGATATAGTGGATCGTGGCGTAATGCTAACTGGTGGTGGTGCTTTGCTCGGTGATTTGGATTTGGAACTACGTGAGAAAACAGGGTTAGCAGTATCTGTTGCAGACGAAAGTCTTGACTGTGTCGCCATTGGCACGGGAAAAGCGCTCGAGTACGAAGCGCAATTGATGCATGTAATCGACTACGATAGCTAATCGTTAAAACCGTCAGGTTAGATTATGGCAGGGCAAAGCAAAAATACAGATGGATACTCAACAGTCGCACATAGACTGTTAATGGGGTTGCTAATCACTCTCCTTGTGGGGCTATTTTTATTTTGGCGCATTGATAGCCCTCGAGTTGAGCAGGTCCGAATGAATATCATTGATCGGGTTGTTCCAAACTTTTCTTGGCTAGGTCTACCATTCACTAAAGCTTTTGACTTACTTTTAGCGGCGAAAAGTTATGAACAAATCTTTCAGCAAAATCAAAACTTACGTCGAGAATTACAACAAATGAAAGCCTGGAAAGAAGCAGCTCTTCAACGCGAACAGGAAAATGCAAAACTTTTGGATCTGAACCAGGTTAAACTGGATCCTAAATTTACCAAGATTACAGGAGTAGTTTTAGCTGACAGTGGGGGCCCCTTTCGAAAAACTGTTCTTATAAATATTGGAAAACATGATGGCATTATAGACGGGTGGGCTGCCATGGATGGTCTGGGTTTAGTTGGACGTATTTCCGGGGTTGCTAACAATACATCGCGCGTAGTCTTGCTCGGAGATACCTCCAGCCGCGTGGCCATAACAATTGATTCTGGCGGTCAAAGAGCCTTACTTGTGGGCGATAATACCAACCAGCCAACTATTGAATTTTTAGAAAATCCTGCATCTGTGAGAGCAGGAGATAGAGTTATGACATCTGGCGACGGAGGAGTCTTTCCACCTGGAGTTTTAGTTGGACAAGTAATATATTCTAGATCCGGGCGGCTCAGGGTATTGCTTGCAGCAGATATACAAAGATTGGAATTTCTTCGCATAATAAGACACCAAATCAGAGAGAAAATAATGTCAACAGGTGGCTTAGTGGGACTGCCACCATTTAAACCAAGCCCTCCAAACGATGAATGAGCTTCCTAACCGTCTTTTGAG
>CAJWTH010000077.1 GCA_913047725.1 uncultured Planktomarina sp. | reverse complement strand
ATAAGGATATCCAAAAGAAGAGGGTGGGCTAAGATTTGAACTGCCAATGACATTTAGTCGAAGTCGGTTAGCAATGCTTGTTTATCTGAGAACACTGTATGTTTGATACTTAAGGCTTTTGTATTAGCTATCTTTAGCCTGCATTTTAATTCGAGATTGGCCTAAGTTAGGGTGTAACAATCCTGCTAGGCTCCAAGCCCCAAATAGAGCAATGCCACTTAATGCAAACACTCCATTGAGTGGAGCAAATAATAAAACAATCCATGCTGCTCCTGGTGTTAAAATTCCAGATACATCTCTATAGCTAGAATAAATTGCTGACATCTCTGTACGTTCAGATGGCTTCACGGCCAATAAAAAAGGGAGACCAGCACTGACATCTAACAATATCAAAAAAAATGACCCACACATAAGAGCTGCAACAGCAAATATAGGTATTCCTGCAGTTATATAGGCTAAAATAAACAATATTGCGCTTGCTAAAAATCCTGTACGAACTGCAATTTTTATAGATTTTCTTTTTATCCAGCGTAGCATCAGGGGGGTAATGAATAATGCTGAATTGGTAAGCGATAGTAAGGATCCACCCAGTTCTTCACTCAGTCCGTTTTCAACAGCAAAAATTGGAAGATAAACTACATAAACCCACCATCCACTTGAGCGAACTACTGCAAATGTCCACCCGGACACTAAGCGGCGACGCCTTAAAAATTTAGGAAAATAGGCTAGTGAGTTGGTGGGGGATGCAATAGATTTCACTATCAATTTTCCATTACCAAGCCGCATGAAGAGAAACATTATTAACATCCCAAAGGCCGCAAAAGTAGCAATTAAAAATGGAGCTGGCTCCCACCATTTAAATAAAAATACACCTAAAACTGGACCAACAGTCCAACCTAGTGCTGAATAAAACATTCGAGAAGTTTCACAATTCCCCAGTTCAATCTTTGATATGTAATCTAAAACATAAGCATTGAAACAAACAAAGGTTAGGACTACTGCCACAGTATTTAATAGTAAGCCAATTACTATTGCAGTAGCAGTTCCAAGTATTGCTAAAAGGCTACCAATAGCGAACATTAAGACACCAACAATATATACCCATCTGCGTGGTAAATATCTCGTTACTATTGGAACTAAAAGACCGGCAATCAGAGATGTAATTCCAATAATAAAATAAATTAATGACACCATTTGGGCATCTTGTAATGTGCGAAACATCAATAGTGGAAAAACTGAAATCAAAATACCTCGGGCTACTGCTTCAAATGCCGCTAGCATTGCAAAGCCACGAACAGAAGGTGCAGGTGCGTGGCGAAGCCATTCGGGAATTCGGCGTTCATGCATGGATATTCTCTGTATAAATATTTCGTAAAGCTTTATTTATTTCTATTAAAAAGCTGTATGCATTGGTTTGCTAAATGCGACCTTGATTGTGTCGCTCATGTGAGATTTTAAGATATTAATATATTAAATATTATTAGTGAGGTTACGTTGCACTCGGTAAGCTCCAAAACTTCCATGAAATGGAAGGTTTTAGATATTAATCCATTGTAACGATCTCGGTGTGGTTTATTTGCTTATGGTGTTGATGGGTATTCTTAAAGACTTTGTCTGACAACACTTTTTAAACAACGAGTTTGCCCAAGAAATCGTCACAAGATAATAATTGTTGCTTTGAAATAAACTCGTCTGCCTGATGCCCTTGGCCTGACATTGAGCCAGGGCCACACACTATAGTTGGCACGCCCATCTGTGAAAGTATCCCGGCCTCAGTCCCAAAATCAACTTTTATTTTATCTGTATTTGTAATGGAAATGAGCTTCTTGATGAGTTCATGATTGGATTTCATTTCAAAATATGGATAAGCGTTGATTATTTCAATGCCGACAGCTTGTACCCCATTATTTTTTTCAAAACGGCGGGCGATAGCATCAATATGAATGATTAAATCATCAGTATTTTGTGCTTCAAGATGCCTAATTTCAAATAACATTTCGGCATGATTTGGTACTATATTTAAAGCTTCACCGCCTGAAAGCTTTCCAACATGAATAGTGGTATATGGAATATCATAATCAAAATCAAATGGTCCTGATTTAGCGAGTTGATTTTGCATATTCCTTAAACCAGACATGAAATCTGCCGCAATATGCAATGCATTGTCAAATTGTGGTGCGAGTGAGGAATGTCCAGCTTGACCAGTAAAAGTTGCACGATAAGCAGTTTTACCTTTGTGGCCCAAAGCGATTTTCATTTCAGTTGGCTCACCAACAATGCAAAGCTGTGGTGCACGTAATAACGGTGCCAATTGTGCTTTCATTTGTTGTAAACCCACGCATCCAATCTCTTCGTCATATGAAATAAGCAGCGCAAGTGGTTTGGAGAGTTTTTTATCATTGATACGGGAAGCCAAGGAGAGCATGGACGCCAAAAATCCCTTCATATCTGTTGTGCCGCGACCATAATATCGATCGCCCGCAGTGGTTAATTTAAAAGGTGGATATGTCCACTTTTGACCCTCAACTGTTACAACATCTGAGTGTGCTGAAAGAAGTAAGCCGCCTTCAATCGCTGGCCCAATCTCGGCGTAAATTCCAGCCTTTGTACCGCAAGGCGCATGCAAACGGGTCACACGAAATTCAAACTGAACAAGAAATTTTTCAACGAAATCAATTAGCTCTAGGTTACTCTTAGTGTTGGTAGTTTCAAACGAAACCAAAGTATCGAGGATTTCTAATGTTTTTGTCACTTCATTTCCTCACGGCATAGGTCTAAAAAAGCTGAGTAGATGCGGCGGGTTGTCAACCCTTTGAGTGAGAGTAATCCGACTGGTAAAGGTGGCACTTCACTTTCCAGTGGTACAAATATCAATGGTTTGCCATCTGGAGCATGTGTGCCTATGGGCCTGTAATTAATTACTGAATAGCCAAATCCATTTGCAACAAGACTTCTCGCCACAGCAAGATCTTTTGTACGTTCTGCTATTATAGGCCTTGGCCCCGTTCGACTAAAAAATGATAAAAAATAGTCAGAGCTAAGGGGTAAATCCAGAAGAACCATTGCGTGACCAGTGAGCTGTTCTACCGTTAGTATTTTATTGTTTGCAAGCGGGTGGTCAGGTGCAAGCATAACAAATGGGGGTAGAGATTTTATTGCTTGAAACTCTAAGTCTTTGGGTAAATCTATTGCATAACTTATAGCCAGATCGATATCACCTTGACGTAAAGCAGTAAAAATTTCTGATTGCGTTAACTCGCTTTGACTCAATTTTACTGCAGGATGTGCGGCCTCAAAGCTACGCCGCAGTTTTGGGACAACAATTTGTGCAAAAGAAACCAAACACCCAAGTTGCAGATGGCCTTGAATAGAATGGGAAACCATACCAGCCATACGCGTAAGTTCGGACGCATCGTTTAAAACTATCTCGGCTTGAGTTGACAGGGTGCGACCAGCTTCAGTCAAAGATAACCCTTGTGGGCGTCTGCGAACAAACAAAGCAGCACCAAGATCTTTTTCAAGTTGAGAAAGTGCTGTCGAAATTGAAGGTGAGGACACGTTTAAAATACGACTTGTGGCTGCGATGCTACCTGTTTGAGCAGTTACAGTAAAATATTCAAGCTGACGTAAGGTAAATCGTAGTTGCATTTAGGTATGTTGACGCAGATGGAAATGTCTGTCAATCGTCACCAGGAACACCATAAGATGGGGCCTCTCGTGGGTCAATTGCACGTTGGACATAGGCGTCAAGTTGAGGTTTGTAAATATCCCATGCATTTGCTACCTCTTCGATCGGGCAATTTTTAGTCCAGTCACACCGTAAATCAGCAATAGGCCAAGTCATCTTATCTACAATCTTCATACCTGCTGAATGAACTGGTCCCGCTTCGCCACCGGCAGCTAAACCTGACCGCATAGCTGCAATTAGCCTATCTCCAATATGCCCATCAGATGAAATGAATCCATCAACGATTGCTTGGGGGACTCTATTATTGGCCAAAAGGTTTCCGCCCGCAGCAACGTCTTTTCCCTCAGCTTGCGTCCAAATGCCGAGTGAGTTTGGTCCAGAATGAATGGATGTTAAGCCTTCATTATCAATTACTAGAACTTGTCTATATTCAATGAATTTTCCGATCGATTTAATATCTTGTATGGTTTGCGCAGCAGATAATCCCGTTTGCATTAAATCAAGTGCAAGAGGCCCAAGCGTTGGATCTGTAACGTTTTGTGATGCGACCGCACCAACTTTTGCACGGGCATACGAACATCGAGCCGCAACAGCGGGTGAAGAAGATGAAATGGCGATGCCAAACATACCAGTTTTAGCGCAACGAGCAACGAGTGAAAATGTCATGCTGGTATTACCGCTGTACCATCAATTTCAACAAGCCATTCAGGTCGTGCGAGCGCCTGCACAACGAGACCTGTTGATACAGGGTAAACTCCCTTAATGTATTCTCCCATCGTGCGATAGACCACCTCACGATGGCGTACATCTGTGATGTATACAACAACTTTAACAAGATGACTCATATCACCTCCGGCTTCCTCAATAAGTTGTTTAATGTTTTGCATAACTTTGTGTGTTTGTTCGATTGGGTCATGACTTCTTATGTTAATCGCATTATCTAGATTTTGGGGACATTGACCTCTCAACCAGACGATCTTATCAGAAGCATTAGTCACTACTGCCTGACATAGATCATTATCAAGATTTTGCTCCGGGTAAGTTTCAGCGGTATTGAATTTGCGGATACGCGTATGTGTCATTTCTATTCCTTTGTTTGGTAGTGAGCGGCAAGCCAAAGTTGAAAATCACGAATTGTTCCCTCATAGTCGTCTTCTGCCAAAGGCCCTGAACCTGCATGATAAGAGCTGAGTGAAACTTGTAACCGTTCAAGTTTTTCACGATCTTCTTGGTTCACTTTTTGCCAAAGAGCAACCCGATCAGCAATCGTGCTTTCATCAAGGTCATTGCTGTAGGTTGAAAGTGTCCACTTCACTTTGATCTGTCCTGCATTGAGAGGGAATATGCTTAATGAGACTAAAAGGCTAGCTGCTTGGCTTACGACCTGAGTTGGGAAAATCGAAAACAATGTTGAGCGTAGGCGCTCATCTTCTGTCAGATTTGGTCCGCCAAGTCCGCGTTGCGGAGTATTTTTTGGGTAATTTGCTGCATAAGAAGTAAATCCATACCCAGTCAAAAGTTTGCGAGCGAGACCTGTAGGTGTGTAATCATGAAGAGTTTCAGGATGTACGACTGAAAGATGATATCCTTCCATAAAGTTCTCAACAAGGCATTTCCAATTGGTATTCCAGATCTCCTCTTCGACATGGGCAAGTTTGAATTTTTCAGTCTCGTAATTTGAAAGCAAATCAGTGAGGCTAGGGTGCTCAAACGGTTTGACTTCTGCGCTTAAGTTTACATAAATGAAACCATTCCAAATGTGGCTATTGTGCCTATACAGACCACAATTTTTAGATTCAAAGCCAGCATTTTTCATCCTTGGTGCGCGTAAAAGTATGCCATCAAGATCGTATGTCCAAGCATGGTAAGAACAAATGAAACGTTTTGTACTACCTGTACCCTCAGCAAGTGGCATCCCCCGATGGCGGCATACATTAGCTAGAACTACTATTTCAGCATCGCTTTGACGCACAATAAGCAAAGGTTCATTTAAAAGCTGAGCAGTGAAGAAATCTCCTGAATTAGGGATTTCATCAACACGTCCAAGGCTATGCCATCCGCGGCGCAAGATTGTTTCTACTTCCTCATGAAAATATTCTTCATCCGTATAAAATGCTCCTGGAATACCCATTGCGCGATCGGATGGTAAAGATGCAATATCTTGAAGAATGGTTGAAAGTGATGACATTGCTAATCCTCCATAATAAAATTTGGTTTAAATGAAGAATCCATTCGGCTCATTAAATATTGTGCAAAATCAAAATTTGGGCGTTCAAGATGAGATAAATGACCTGGTTTAGCACCATCTGATGAAAGGCCACGAAAGACTTTTTCTGTACACCCCTTGTCTTCAATATTCACTTGATCAAGTAAAGATTTTAGGTCGCTTAAATTTTTTTGAGCTTCTTTGTCGTCTTTATAATCACTAGACATGCCACCGCCAAAGCGGATGTGAACCTTAGAGGGTCCCTTTGGGTGGAGGCTCAGATACCAAAAGTACCCAGGTGTGAGCGTAATAAGTAAACTAGGATATATTGCTAAAAGATAAGTTGTACGCCGCTCTTCACCCTTGAGACGGTTATTATCTTGATGTGCCATTGCAATTCGTAAAGACTTGTCTTTTAAGATCGTATGATAATTAAATGCCTTACGTCCCGGTGGACAAATCATCTCATCAAGTTTGGATAAGCCTCCAATTGTTCCAGCATGGCAAACCGGTAAATGATAACTCTCCATAAAATTCTCGGCTAAAATTTTCCAATTGGTATCCCATAAATGTTCTTCAAAAAAGGTTTCAGAATAGTTACTCATGTCGTAACCCTTGACCAATTGTTCTACCTCAACGAGTTCTTTGGAAACTGGCTTTGCATCCGGATTAAGATTAATAAACACCCAGCCAAGCCATTCTTCGCAAGCAATTGTAGGTAATCTGTATTGATTTTTACAAAAGGCCTTGTTTGCGTTCATGGCGGGTGCTCCGCGCAAACTTCCGTCCAAATTATAGGTCCAGGCATGGTATGGGCAGACTATAAGTTTAGCCGATCCACGCCCACTTAGTAAGGTGGACATTCGATGTCGACATACATTTGACATTGCACGAAGAGTGTTATCGTGATCGCGAAGTATAATCACTGGCTGTTCCGCAAGATCACAAGTTACATAATCACCAGGCTTTGCTAAAGCGCTCGCTCTACCTACGCAAAACCAATCTTTTTTGAAGATTTGTTCGAGCTCTGCTTTGTTAAATTCTTGCGAGGTGTAAACTTGAGGTGGCATAGCTCGAGATTCTTCAAATGATGTAGATACATTCGCACGCAAAGCGTCAATTTGAACTTGTGCTGGATGGTCGATGTTCATTTATTACTCCTTTGTCACAAAGCTACCGGACGGTAATTACGATAATTACGCTGTATCTCTATTTGGTCAGCAATATATGCAGCATCATGCCAAACGCCCCAAATGAATGTGGATCCGCGGCGTGATTGCCAAGGAAGACCTAAAAAATACAACCCAGGTTCAGGTGAAACTCCACGTTGATGGAAAGGCGCTCCGTTGGTGTTGAAGGCACGGGGAAGATTGATCCAGCTAAAATCTTGTTCATATCCAGTAGCCCAAATAATGTTATGAATACCCTCTTTTTCGATGTCTAACTCAAGAATTGGATTCTTGAGACATTGAGGGTTCTTTAGAAGAATATGCGCTTTTGGTTCATCTGGTAAATCTATACCAAATTTTTCAAGGTAAGCATCAGCTTTTGCTAGTAAATCTAGATAATTTGCATCACCATCAGCAATATTTTTTTTCAGATCATTACTTATAATTAGTTTACCGTTTTTGTAGTCAGAAGCACGGCCAAGTAGCACCATTCCATCATGGGCAAATTTGCGAAAATCAACTGTTTTCCCACCCTGAGCACCACTAACCGAAATGGTTACATGTTCTGTTCCAGGTGTTTTAGCTGACAAATCCCACAACCCTAACACGCCAAGCCACCAACAGTAATCTCTGTTTCTGTAGGATCGTGGTGGGCGGTCATGTGGTCCAACACATAAAAATACTTTACGTCCGGCGCGCTGAAGCTCATCAGCGATTTGACCACCGGAGGACCCTGCACCAATAACTAGTACAGCACCTTTATTAAGTTGATCTGGGTTTCTATAATCGGCGGAATGTAATTGAGTTATTTCTGATCTATCTGGAATAATTTTTGGGAAGATTGGTCGCTGAAATGCTCCAGTTGCACAAATCACGTTCTGCGCTTCAATTGCGCCTTGAGAGGTTTCAACAATAAGACCAGCACGCCCGTCAATACGCTTAGCAGAATGAACCTCAACTCCTGTACGAATAGGGGCTTTATGTTTCATAGCAAAATTATTTAATGCATCAGCCACCTCATCTTTGGGTGGGAAACCTTCAGGTCCAGTTTGCGGGAATTCCATGCCTGGGAAACAATCATGCCATGCTGGTCCGTTGGCGACGAGTGAATCCCATCGTCGTGAGCGCCAGCTTTCAGCAATCCGATCACGTTCAATGACCAAGTGATCTATCCCATAGCGCGATAAATTAGCACTAGCGGCAATTCCAGCTTGTCCCGCTCCAACTATGAGTGTGTTTATGCGTTCAACCATTTTTCTTTTCAGTATTTTCATACTAGTTTGCAGATATTAAATCTTTGAAAAAGTAAAAAAAATCTATGATCAACTTAGTTTTTTCCTAAGTTCAATTTAAATCTGTTCACACATCTGTAATTATCATTAAATACGCGTTTACTTGTTCAAACAGC
>CAJWTH010000076.1 GCA_913047725.1 uncultured Planktomarina sp. | reverse complement strand
TTGCGTCACTTAACCCACAGATGCAACTGTCAGATCAAGTTGCCGAACCAATTCATAACTTCGCCACCCTAGAGGGTAATGCAGTTCAGGAGCGGGTTCAGATGCTATTTGACCGTGTTGAGTTGCCCCACAGTTTCATGCGTCGCTATCCACATGAGTTATCGGGCGGGCAACGCCAGCGTGTAGCAATTGCTCGTGCTTTAGCTCTAAACCCAAAGTTGATTATAGCTGATGAAGCCGTCTCAGCTTTGGATGTGTCAGTCCAGGCTCAAGTATTGAATTTGATGATGGAATTACAGTCTGAATTAAATTTGTCTTTTCTTTTTATTTCGCATGACATGGCTGTAGTTGAACGGGTAAGTCACAATGTTGCCGTTATGTACTTGGGTCGTATTGTTGAAATGGGTCCGCGCTCCGCGGTGTTCGAAAACCCACAGCATGCCTATACACAAGCGCTAATGAAGGCAGTTCCGATCGCTGATCCACGTAAACGTAAAGAAGAAAAGGATCTGAATTTTAAACCAATCCCCTCCCCGATCCACCCTCTTTCCTATGATGCTGAGCCATCAGTCTACCGTGAGGTGGCGCCGGGCCACAAAGTATTAATAACAGATAGTGGATATTAAAATGTCGCCAGAAATTGTTGATCGCCTAACACCCTTAGAGCTAATGAGTCGGCTGATCAGCTTTCCGACTGTGAGCCGCGACAGCAATCTGCCCCTAATTGACTGGGTTGAAAATTATTTAAATTCGCATGGGATTACTTCGCACCGCTGGCCTGATCCGAACCAACCAGAAAAGGCAGCGTTGTTTGCGCATGTGGGTCCGGATGTGGAGGGTGCGGTTGTGTTGTCGGGGCATACGGATGTTGTGCCTATTGATGGCCAACCCTGGGACACTGATCCGTGGGAAGTAGTTCAAAAAGATGGTAAGTATTATGGTCGTGGCACCTGCGACATGAAGGGTTTTGATGCTTTGGCAATCTGGGCCTTAGTCGAAGCACACTACGGAGAGGTTACCCGCCCGCTGCAGTTAGCTCTCAGTTTTGACGAAGAAGTTGGCTGTACTGGTGCGCCGCCAATGATTGAAGCTATGCAGGGTGTGGTCCCGAAAGGTTCGGCTGTGATTGTGGGTGAACCATCGATGCTAAAAGCGGTAACTGGTCACAAGGGTGGGAACGCTTTCTCTACGCATGTTGTGGGTTTTGAGGTTCACTCTTCGATCCACTATCAGGGTGTGAGCGCGATTCATGAGGGCGCCCGACTTATTCAGTGGGCTACTGAACAGAACGAATCAAATAGATCAGCAATCCCAGGTCCGTTAGCCGCTATGTTCGATCCTCCCTACACCACATGGCATGTTGGGAGGGTTTCGGGCGGTACTGCTGATAATATTACGGCCAAGGACTGTCATTTCAATATGTTCTACCGAGCAGTGCCTGGTGATGAGCCAGCTATATTGGACCAGATGTATTCCGATAAAGTGAGTGAGATAAAAGCTGCGATGCAGGCTATACGACCTGAAGCGGACATTGTTTTGGAACGACGATTTTCTGTTCCACCATTAAAGCCAGAAGAGGCTGGTGAATCTGAAAGTTTAGCGCGTGCTATTACAGGGGATAATGCCAGCCACGTCGTAAGTTATGGAACTGAAGCAGGGCAGTTTCAGGCTGCTGGATACTCGGCAGTGGTTTGTGGTCCGGGTGATATTGCTCAAGCCCATCAGCCCAATGAGTTTATTGAAGTGGAGCAGTTTGAATCAGGTCATCAATTTATGCGTGACTTATTGGAAAAGCTTAAATAAGCCAAAAATAACGTTCCAATAAACCTTTATCAGCGGAGAGTTAACAATGCCAGTAAAGAACCGATTTGCTGAGTTGCATGACGATATTTCGGCCTGGCGGCGTGATATTCATCAAAACCCAGAAATATTGTTTGAAACTCACCGTACCAGCGCACTGGTTGCTGACAAGTTACGTGAATTTGGGTGTGATGAAGTTGTAGAGGGCATTGGACGTACTGGTGTCGTTGGTGTGATCAGGGGCAATAAGACAGTTTCTGGCATGGTGATTGGCCTACGAGCCGATATGGATGCATTGCCTATTCATGAGCAAACTGGACTTGATTATGCGTCAAAAGTTGAGGGTGCTATGCACGCTTGTGGGCATGATGGACACACTGCCATGTTGTTGGGTGCTGCCCAGTATTTATCTGAGACCCGTAATTTTGATGGGACTGCAGTCGTGATTTTTCAACCTGCTGAAGAAGGTGGCGGTGGCGGCAAAGAAATGTGTGATGATGGGATGATGGCACGTTGGAATATCCAGGAGGTTTACGGTATGCATAATATGCCTGGTATGCCCGTTGGTGATTTTGCAATTCGTTCAGGGCCTTTTTTTGCAGCAACTGACCAATTTGATATTGCGCTCGAGGGGCTTGGAGGTCACGCGGCGAAACCGCATGAAACAGTTGATACCACAATAATGGCGAGCCACTTGGTTTTGGCTCTACAAACTATCGCCAGCCGCAATGCTGATCCAATTGATCAGATTGTTGTTTCGGTGACATCGTTTGAAACCTCAGCAAAAGCCTACAACGTAATCCCGCAAGGTGTGCACCTGAAAGGCACAGTGCGAACAATGTCAAAGGAAATGCGTGCCCTAGCTAAAAAACGGATAATGGCAATTTGTGACGGTACGGCCGCTACGTTTGGTGGCTCTGCTGATGTTAATTATCGCCGCGGCTATCCGGTTATGGTTAACCATGAGGAACAAACAAAATTTGCGTCTGAAGTTGCAAGATCGGTCTCTGGTTCTTGCGAGGAGGCTGATTTAGTTATGGGGGGGGAAGATTTCGCTTACCTACTAGAGGAACGCCCAGGTGCATATATTTTGGTTGGCAACGGTGACACTGCAATGGTTCATCATCCAATGTACAATTTTGATGATAGCGCTATACCTGCCGGCTGCAGTTGGTGGTCAGAGATTATAGAACAGCGGATGCCTTCAGTTTAAAGATCTCTACCTCATTAATTTAAATAAACTGATGGGGTTGTGATTTCAAAATAAAAGGCAGATGTGGCTTGGAGTTACAAAATCTGCAAAGGAATTTTTATGACCGGGATTGTGTCCGTCCAGAACTTAAGGAAAACCTATCCAGGTGGACTTCATGCGCTTAAGGGTATTAATTTGGAAATTGAAGAGGGTGAGATCCTGGCCCTGTTAGGACCTAATGGTGCAGGAAAAACGACATTGATTTCAACTATTTGTGGTATTTCAAAGATCACTGAGGGTAAAATAACTGTTGGTGGCATGGACATTGTTACGGAATACCGAAAAGCGCGTTCGATGATTGGCCTCGTGCCACAAGAAATAACCTTAGAACCGTTTGAAACTGTAATAAATTCTGTTCGCTTCTCTAGAGGATTATTTGGAAAGCCAAAAAATGAAGCGTACCTTGATCAGGTTTTGGAATCCTTATCCTTATTAGATAAAAAAGATGCTCGAGTTATAACGCTTTCTGGCGGGATGAAGCGACGTGTCTTGATTGCCAAGGCTTTGTCGCATGAGCCAAGGGTTTTGTTTCTGGATGAACCTACTGCGGGGGTCGACGTGGAGCTTCGGAAAGATATGTGGAACACTGTCAGAAAATTAAAACAGCAGGGCGTAACCATTATATTGACCACGCATTACATCGAGGAAGCTGAAGCGATCGCTGATCGGATTGGAGTGATCAATGGTGGAGAAATTTTACTGGTAGAAGATAAAAATGCGCTCATGGCTCGTATGGGTAAAAAGAAGATACGTATCGATTTAATGGAAGCTGCAAATAAAATTCCAAATAAACTTAAAAGTTATGACCTGGATTTAGCAAAAGATGGCAAGGCCCTCACTTATACTTATGATACTAAATCTGAACGAACGGGTATAACAGGTCTTTTGAACGATTTGCAGGCCGCAGGGATGCAAATGCGGGATGTCCAAACTCAGCAATCTAGCTTGGAAGACATTTTTGTAGGTTTAGTACAGGAGAGCTCGACATGAATTTTCAAGGGGTCAGGGCAATTTATACTTTTGAAATGGCTCGATTTTTTCGGACATTATTACAATCTTTTCTGTCGCCAGTAATATCGACTAGCCTATATTTTGTTGTATTTGGTACTGCGCTTGCCAGTCGTATAGAGACAGTAGATGGCATAGAATACGCGGCATTTATTGTCCCTGGGTTGATAATGTTGACAGTTATGACCCAATCGATAGCAAATGCTAGTTTTGGGATATATTTTCCAAAATTCATTGGTACCGTTTATGAATTATTCTCAGCACCAGTCAATTTTCTGGAGATCGTAGTGGGCTATGTGGGAGCTGCTGCCACAAAGAGCTTAATCATTGGTCTAATAATCTTGGCTACTGCCTTTCTATTTGTAGATCTGGATATTCAACACCCTATGGCAATGCTCTGTTTTTTAGTTTTGACCTGCTTATCTTTTTCACTTTTAGGTTTTATTATTGGCATCTGGGCTGGAAACTTTGAACAACTCAACTTAGTGCCGCTGCTCGTGGTGACCCCATTGGTCTTTTTAGGTGGTTCATTCTATTCGATTTCGATGTTGCCTCAAATCTGGCAGACTGTGAGCCTTTTCAACCCAGTAGTTTATCTAATTTCGGGTTTTAGGTGGGCTTTCTTCGGGCAGGCGGATGTATCAATTGGATTGAGTTTGGGGGCAATAGGTCTATTCACGCTGGGATGCATGACTTTCATTTGGTGGATATTTAAAACTGGTTGGCGCATCCGTAGTTGATTTTTGTGCGCCTGACTTGTTCTGGGCTTAGGCGTACACTATGTGATCAATATGAAATTTAAAATTCCTTTCCGCCGCAAACGTGAATCAGTATCAGTCGTGCGATTGAATGGCATGATCGCCACTGGTCGAGGCCTCAATGATGATGCACTTGCCCCTGTTTTAGACAAAGCTTTTGGCAAAAATCCCAGTGCCGTTGCTTTGGTTATAAATTCCCCTGGAGGCAGTCCGGTCCAATCCTCGTTAATTGGCGCTCGCATTCGAAGATTGGCTGACGAAAAGAAAATTCCGGTTTACGCATTTGTTGAGGATGTTGCTGCTTCAGGTGGTTATTGGCTGGCGGCGAGTGCAGATGAAATTTATGTAGATCAGTCATCAGTTGTGGGCTCTATTGGAGTAATTTCTTCTGGCTTCGGTTTGAATCAACTGATTGAGCGTTATGGTATAGAGCGTCGGGTCCATACAGCAGGAACGTCGAAATCAATGTTAGACCCATTTCAACCTCAAAAGAAGGAAGATGTTGTCCGCTTGAAAAGTCTTTTGGATGAAGTTCACCAAACATTTAAACAATACATTGTTGAAAGACGAGGAACTAAGCTTGTGGACCGCGACGTGTTTACAGGTGAAATTTGGGTAGGCAAGAATGCTGTTAACGATGGTCTTGCAGACGCAATTGGGCATCTAGTTCCTATGATGCAAGAGAAGTTTGGTCAAAAAGTTAAATTTAATATCTATGGCCAGAAGAAACATCTTCTTTCGCGTTTTGGCGTGCAGTTTTTTGGTGATTTAAATCATAGTATTGAGGAGCGAGTGGCCTTCTCGCACTTTGGACTTTAGTTAAATGTTGGTTAAGATAGTAACTTTCTTTTTGATTGGAATTGCAATTCTTGCAATGTTTGGTCGTCTAAAATTTCCTGGCCAGAAAAAAATATTAAGCGCCAAATGTGCTAAATGTGGGCGTTATAGACTTGGTCGGGGACCATGCGCTTGTGGCCATGTCCGAAAGGATGATTAGCACAGTATCTTTTATCCAGTAGTTTGGATGATTTTCTGAAAACTGATTCAATTTCTCTCAATTTAGGGGTTTAGATAGTCAGTTTTGTTTGTAATATGGTTTGAAGATTGGGCGCTTTTGGGACCTTTTTGATTTGCTAAGTTTTTTATTAAAACAGATGTGAGGAGGATTTTTATGCGTGCGTTGGTTACCGGTGGTGCCATTAGATTGGGCCGTGATATTTCTTTATATTTGGCTGGACAGGGCTATGATGTTGCTGTGCATTACGCAACTTCAGTCGACGGGGCTCTTACTACGGTATCTGAAATTGAGGCAATGGGTCAAAAGTCTGTGGCATTGCAGGCAGATCTTCTGGATGAGTCACAGTCACGGTCGTTAGTGTCGCGCGCTGTTGACGCTTTGGGTGGCGACTTAAGCTTATTAGTAAACAATGCATCTATTTTTGAACATGATACAATTGATACCGCTACACGAAGTAGTTGGGATAGACATATGGAGAGTAATTTACGGGCACCTTTTGTTTTAACACAAGAATTTGCCAAGCAAGCCCCTAAATATGAGCTTGATGAAATGAATGAACCAGTGGCGCACGCATTGGTAATAAATATGCTGGATCAACGCGTACGCAAACTAACTCCAGATTTTATGAGTTATACCTTGGCTAAGATGGGGCTCTGGGCTTTTACTCAAACCGCTGCGCGTGCCCTAGCTCCAAACACACGAGTTAATGCGATTGGTCCGGGACCAACAATTCAGGGAGTTCGCCAATCATCCCAGCACTTTACCAGACAGCGTGCTGAAACAGTGTTGGGGCGTGGGTCGAACCCATCCGATATAACAGCTGCATTAGGTTATTTCTTGAAAGCACCCGCGATCACAGGACAATTATTATGTGTTGATGGGGGGCAGCACCTTGGTTGGCAAACCCCTGATGTTTTAGGACTTGATGGATAAAATAAATTGGGAGTTGTGCACCTTTGCAACTTTCACTTTAATTAAAAATAAAAAAAGTAAGCAAATTCAGATATTTGTAATTTTAAAAACTTTTTTTTATATATAAAACAAATAGTTAAATATTTTTATATTTTTCTTAAGTTGGGTTAAAAGATAGCTAAATTATGGAAAAAGCTAACTTTTTTAGATTTTAACCTCAGAGTTATACACAGCTAGCGGGGATGGTTTAGTACTTGCTACTCGTTGGTATTCAGTGCAGGGACTCTAAGAATCAGTCAACACTAAAGCTTTTATGGAAAACAAATCGCCATCCTTGGTAGGGCATGAATTAATTGCTGATTATCTCACGCGCTTAGATAGCTCGCCGGGTGTATATCGGATGTTGGATTTAGAGAGCCGTGTGCTTTACGTTGGAAAAGCACGTAACTTAAAAAACCGTGTTTCAAGTTATACAAGGTCCCATGGGCATTCCGCTCGTATTAGCCGTATGATCAAAGAAACTTCAAGTATGATGTTTCTCACCACAAAAACTGAAACTGAAGCATTGTTGCTAGAACAGAATCTGATCAAGCAATTAAAACCTAAATATAATGTACTACTGCGTGACGATAAATCGTTTCCGTATATTTTTATCTCTACTGAGCATGATTTCCCTCGTATAGAAAAACATCGTGGATCCAAGGATAGGGCTGGACGCTACTATGGCCCTTTTGCTAGCGTTGGGGCAGTCAACCGTACATTAAATACACTTCAAAAAGTTTTCTTGCTGCGGTCTTGTAGTGATAAGGAAGTGGCTTCTGGTGATCGACCCTGTCTTAACTATCACCTCAAGCGATGTTCAGGGCCTTGTGGCGGGAAAATAAGTAAAGAGGATTACGCAGGCTTGGTTCATCAGGCTGATAACTTCTTAAAAGGAAAATCTTTTCATGTTCAAGAAGCCCTAGCTGCTCAGATGGCTGAGGCCTCGGAAGCTATGGAGTTTGAGAAGGCTGCTGGGCTGCGTGACCGGATACGCGCCTTGACCCAAGTGCAAACTAATCAGGGTATTAATCCGCGCGGCGTTAATGAAGCAGATATAATTGCTTTGCATCTTGAGGGTGGCCAGGCTTGTGTTCAAGTTTTTTTCATTCGTGCTAATCAAAATTGGGGCAATCAAGATTTTTATCCTCGGGTTGGTACTGACGTTGGTACGGCTGAAGTTTTGGAGGCGTTCATTGGGCAGTTTTATGATACCAAGGAAATACCTAGTTTGTTACTTTTGTCACATCAGCTTGAAGACCTTGAACTTATGGCTAGCGCTCTTACTGAAAGGCAGGGACGCAAAGTTGATATTATGGTTCCGATGCGTGGTGAAAAAGTAGAATTAGTGGCAGGGGCCACCCGAAACGCGCGTGAAAGTCTTGGGCGTCGAATGTCTGAATCTGCCAGTCAAATCAAGCTCCTAAAAGGCCTGGTGGATGCCTTTGATTTGTTAGAGCCACCACGTCGTATTGAAGTGTACGATAACAGTCACATTCAGGGTACGAATGCGGTAGGGGGTATGATTGTGTCGGGGCCAGATGGCTTAATTAAATCACAGTACCGGAAATTTAATATTAAGGGTGACGACCTCACACCGGGTGACGACTTTGGTATGATGAAAGAGGTTTTAGGGCGGCGGTTTAAACGTTTGCTAAAAGAAGATCCTGAACGAAAGTCTGACGCCTGGCCTGATTTACTTTTGATTGATGGTGGAGTTGGGCA
>CAJWTH010000075.1 GCA_913047725.1 uncultured Planktomarina sp. | reverse complement strand
CGTGCAAGATTTGGCATGATCTCTTTTGTCAGTACCATATATCGCGATACCAGATCGGCGGTGCGCATTGGGTGTCTCCATTTTCAAACTAGAACTTAACAATATTACCGTTTCTGTGAAGTCTTAATCGATAGAAGTGGCGCTATTTGGATTACTGGTATCTTTACGGATGCGGTTCTGGTCGGCTAGGATTTGGGCCAATAACTGAGGGTTTTCTTGAACGCGTTATTTAGTGATTTTAAGCCTTTTCCTCAGAGGCCTATTTTCGGCAGCACTGGTTTAGCTTTCTTTTGACTCAATCTGTGTTCTAGTTGATCTGACAGAACCTGATAGGTGAATTAAAATGAATCTTGCTGACTTTTAAGAAAATCTAATCTTTTCAATTATGCGTGATCTCACTGGAGAATTTGATCACGTGGAAGTGTGTCAACGCATTTATAAATAAAATTGTAGTATATCTTTATATATCTCTAAGAGACGATTACTTTAGGATTTCTTGAGATGATGTTGCCCTTTGCTTCAAGCAATCTAAAACTTCACCTATTTCGACGTTTTGGTCCTGCCAAAGGACTAGTAAGTGATACAGAAGATCAGCGGACTCATTGATCAGTTCGGCCTTATTTCCAGTTGCTGCGGCTAGGGCAACCTCGACACCTTCTTCCCCTACCTTTTGAGCTATCCGTTTTGTACCTTTTTCAAATAGTTTGGCTGTATAGCTTTTATCTGAATGATGTTCTGCCCGGTCAGCAATTTTTTTGTTCAAAACGTTCAAAAATTGAATGTCAGTTTGGTTTTTGTTATTAAAGCAAGTGTCCCATCCTTTATGGCAGGTTGGGCCAATGGGCTTGGCGGTTACTAGTAAAGTGTCTAGATCACAATCAGCCTTTAAATCAATCAACCTTAGATGATTTCCACTGGTTTCGCCTTTGGTCCACAAGGTTTTACGATTACGTGAATAAAAGGTTACTAGACCTATTTCCTGAGTTTTGGATAATGCTTCCACATTCATAAATCCCAGCATGAGCACCTCTTTTGTCTCTGCGTCTTGTATAATGGCAGGGATCAGGCCATTTACCTTTTCCCAGTTCAGATTGGTTGGATCAAATTTTGTCATGGCCTAATACGAACGCCTTTCTGTCGCAGAAATAACTTTAGTTCAGAGATTGAAATAATTTCTTTATGGAAAACGCTTGCAGCAAGGGCTCCATCTACGTTTGTATCAGTAAATACATCCTGGAAATGGCACATCTGGCCAGCACCTCCGCTCGCAATAAGGGGAAT
Organism: uncultured Planktomarina sp.; assembly: GCA_913047725.1. GTDB lineage: Bacteria > Pseudomonadota > Alphaproteobacteria > Rhodobacterales > Rhodobacteraceae > Planktomarina. The sequence goes on along the minus strand of CAJWTH010000075.1, from coordinate 7,349 downwards.
GGTAGTGGCATCTCGAACAGCGTTTAATTGCCTGAGATCATAACCCTTACGAACACCATCTTGGTTCATGCAGTTGAGAACGATCTCGCCAGCCCCCCGTTCTGCTACTTCGTGCGCCCAATCCAAAGTATTACGATTGGCCTTTTGCATTTGATCGGGGCGCCCTGTGTATTGGTAAATTGAATAATTACCATCACGCTCCTTACTATCGATGCCAACTACGATTGATTGAGAGCCAAAAGCTGCCACTAGCTCGTTTATAAAGTCTGGTCGTTCAAGTGCTGGGGAGTTAATTGATATTTTATCGGCTCCACTCTCAAACCGTTTAGCAGCATCTTCAAGGCTGCGAATACCCCCAGCGACACAGAACGGTATTGCTAACTTCTCAGCAACGGCATTTACCCAATTTGTATTGATAGTTGTGCCATCGGCACTTGCGGTAATATCATAAAAGACCAGTTCATCGGCCCCTTCATTTGAATAACGTTCCGCCAAATTCAAGATGTCACCAACAATCTCGTGATTTTTGAATTGAACTCCTTTAACAACTTTACCATCCTTAACATCCAGGCAGGGGATAATTCGTTTAGAGAGCATCATTATTCTCTACAATTTTAAAAGCTTCCGCCAAGGTGAATTTATTTTCGTAAAGGGCTTTTCCGATAATGACACCCTTCGCGTTTATAGCCTTCAGGTTTTCAAGGTCTGTTAACGAAGACATACCACCAGAGACTTGAATTTTGAGCCTGGGGAATTTATCCTGAAGGTCTTTATATAGTCCTGTATTTGGTCCTGTTAATAGGCCATCACGGGAGATGTCCGTGATGAGAAAATGTTTACTTCCCATGTCTTTAAACTGGAGAATGGCATCATCCAGCAAAAGACTAGACGTTTTTTGCCAGCCATTTGTGGCAATATAAGCCTGATTGCCTTTTAGTACTACATCAAGTGCAAGGGTGATAGCTTCAGAGCCAACATCATCAAGCAAGCCTTCGATGATATTTGGCATCTTAACTGCTAGTGAGCCGATAACTACTCTGTTTATGCCCGAAGCGAGCAGTGATTTAATATCTGTTTCTCTTCTTAAGCCACCGCCGGTTTGGACTTTAATGCCAACTTTATTCGCAATATCTACTATTAATTGAGCTTGTTGGGGGCTGCCTTTTTTTGCTCCATCAAGATCAACGATATGTAGCCATTGAGCTCCTTGGTTTTTGAAGGTCTGCGCTTGTAAAAAGGGATCCTTTTGATAAACAGTTTTGGCAGAAAAGTCACCTTTTTCTAGCCGAACACATTGGCCGTTAATCAGATCTAAAGCAGGATAAATAATCATGATAATTTCAAAAAATTATTTAAAATGGTAGCACCAACATCGCTAGAACGTTCTGGATGAAATTGGCAGCCCCAGAAGTTCTCTTTGCGAACGGACGCAGAAAAGGTTGTTCCATACGTGGTTTCAGCAAGAGTTGTCTCTCCCAGGGGGATGAAATAACTGTGCACAAAATACACATAGGAACCCTCATCCAAACCCTTTAACAAAGGGTCATCTGATAAGTTTTCCAATTGGTTCCAGCCCATATGTGGGACAGGAAGATTTGGTTCTGACAAAAACTTATCAGCTATACCTTTAGCCAAACCGAGGCCTTGAGTAACCCCTTCAGCGGACCCTTCAAAATAGAGTTGCATCCCTAAACAAATACCCAGAACAGGTTGACTTAAAGATTTAATAGCATTGATTAATTGGTTTTTTATTAGGCCAGACATGGCAAAATCAAAGGTACCTACACCAGGTAAAATGACACGATCAGCTTTTGATATTTCTTGTAGGTCACTACTAACATTAACATTTGCGCCAAGGCGTTCGAAAGCGAATTTCACCGAAGCAATATTGGCACAGCCGGAATTCACAATAACAGTCTTCATTAAAGCATACCTTTTGTAGATGGTAGATCATTACCCTCAACCTTTGTTGCCAATTTCAAGGCTTTTGCTAAACCTTTGAAAATTCCTTCTGCTTTATGGTGGTCATTATCACCTGTTACATCCACATGGATGGCTGCCTTTAAACTTTCAGCAAAGCTTGAGATAGCGTGACTTATCATCTCAGTAGGTAGTTCGCCTAACATCGCGCCCTCAAACTGGCAGAAAAATTTGGAAAGTCCCCGACCAGATAGGTCAATCAAAACATCGGCACGGGCTTCATCCATGGGCACAGAAAAACCATAGCGACCAATGCCGCGCTTATCACCAAGGGCAGCACGGAAAGCCTCGCCTAAAGTGATCATACAATCCTCAACGGTATGGTGGGCATCAATTTTCAAGTCACCTTGGCATTTAAGAGTGATAGAAATCATACTGTGTTTTGATAGTTGTTCCAGCATATGGTCAAAAAAACCAATACCTGTTGAAATATTGATAGGGTGGGCTTGATCAAGGTTTACGCTGGCAAAAATGCTGGTTTCTTTGCTGGTTCGTTCTATCTCTCCTGTCCGCTCTGGAATTAAGGGAGCCTTAAGATCAAGGGCTGCAAGTAAGAGGTTGTTTTCTGCTACAGTGCCTGCAGATATGCGCAAGCAGCCCTCAAGGCTTTGGTTTAAATTTCGTACGATAATGCGGCTTTCAAACAAGTGCTTTTCAAATGCATCAGCATCTTTAACTCTAATCAGTAAAAAGTTTGACTGGCTGGGGTAAATCTTTTCTACTTCAGGGTGTTTCTTTAAGGCTATAGCCAGTCGGTTACGCTCAGAAACTGTTAGAGAAATCTCTCTTTTTACTCGCGAAATACCAGCAGGCGTTAAGCTTTCCAATGCGGCATCTGCAGAAACTGAAGGAATACCATATGGCGGCATGATTTTTTTCAATATTGAGATTACTTCGTTATTGCCAAGGATAACACCGATGCGCGCGCCCGCTAATCCCCACGCTTTAGATAGGGTTCGCAGGACAACTATGTTTGGATATTTTTGGATGGCGTTTATGAGACTTGGTTCATGTGAAAACTCTTGATAGGCTTCGTCAACAACAATCAAACTGTTTTGGTTCTTTTGGGCCAACGAAGTTATTTTATCAAATGGTAAAGTTGAACCGGTGGGGTTTTGTGGGGAACACAAAAATATAACTTTTGTTTTTGGTGAGGTTTGAAGAGCTGTTTGGATGGCACTAAAGTCAACTACTAGGCTTTTCCCTACGGGCACTGACAAGGTTGTCGCTCCCTGGATGGTTGCAGATATTTCATACATCGCAAATGTTGGCGGACAAATAAGGATGCTATCTTCTTTGGCCTCACAAAACGCTCTAATGATAGTATTAATGCCTTCGTCACTGCCGAGGGAGATAAGAAGCTGGTCTTGATCCACTTTATACAATTCAGATAGACGCGCATTAAGTGTGCGAACTTTAGTCCCAGGATAACGATTGATATCAACTCCAGCAAAAGGGCTCTCGTTAAAATCAAGGCAAATTAGTTGATCCTCTGGTCCCTTTTTTTCTGGGCGCCCTTGGTAAGGGACAAGCGATAAGATATCTTGTCTCGCTATTTTTTTAGGGTCAAAAATCATGATCTTTTCTCTGCCTTAAGTAAATCTAATCTCTTTGTTACCGCTTGAGCGTGAGCGCCTAAGCCCTCCAACCCGGCTAAATGTTCAACCGTCTTACCTAATGTTTGCAATCCTTCTTGGGTTAAAGTTTGGAGGGTCATGGATTTCATGAAAGAAGTGGTGCCCAACCCAGAATAATTGCGCGCAAAACCACCAGTCGGCAACACGTGATTGGTACCACTAGCATAATCACCAACAGACTCAGGCGTAAAAGGACCAACAAAGATTGACCCTGCATTATTGACATCTTGCAAGATATTGTTGGGGTTATTCATATTAATGATTAGGTGTTCTGGGGCATATTGGTTGATAACATCCACTGCTTCAGCATATGTGTCCACACGGATAAAAACCGCATTTTCCATGGCGGCACGAGCGATATCAACACGTGACAAAGTCTTGAGTTGGGTCGCCACTTCTGTCTTGACCTCATTGATCAGATATTCTGAAAAACTAACCAAGACCGTTTGTGATAAAGTGTCGTGCTCGGCTTGACCTAGCAGATCTGCGGCAATGATGGCAGGATTAGCTGATAGGTCAGCAACCACCATAACCTCACTGGGACCGGCGGGCATATCAATGGCAGGGCCTTGGGTTAGGCAACTTGCATATCGTTTTGCGGCTGTTACCCAGACATTTCCTGGCCCAAAAATTTTTGCCACCTTAGGGACAGTATCCGTTCCAAAGGTCATAGCAGCGATGGCTTGTGCGCCTCCCACTGTGTAAATGGTTTCAATGCCCAACCATTTTGCTGTCCACAAGATGTGAGGGTTAATAGCGTCATTGCCTTTTTGTGGTGGTGTACAAAGAACTATTTTCTTCACTCCAGCAATTTGGGCAGGAATTACTAACATTAGTAGTGTGGAAATTAATGGAGCAGATCCCCCTGGAATATAAAGCCCAACAGTTTCTATAGCGCGCCACTGTTTTTCACAAAACACTCCAACCATCGTTTCAACTTTTATCGGTTTAGGCAATTGCGCTTGGTGAAAGGCCCTAATGTTTTTAGCTGCTTGCTGAATAGCCTCTTTGTCCATTTTTGTTATCGACGGGGTGTCTAGATCAGTAAGATTTAGAGAAAGAGCATCAAGTTTAACTTTATCAAAACGGTCAGTTAAATCTAAAAGTGCTTTGTCCCCCATAGAAACGACAGCGTTGAAGATGCTAGAAATAGTTGTGTGAAAATCTTCTGCAGATGCCCCTTCGGGGCGAGTGAGGGCTTTAGACTTTTCATCAGCGATGGCGCTTCCCCAATTTAATATTTCCATGATTAAGCCAACATCTTTTCAATGGGGAGGACGAGTATAGAACTGGCACCGGCAGTTTTTAAACTTTCCATGGTTTCCCAAAATACGGACTCACGACATACAGCATGGATGGCGATGCTATCTTTTTGACCCTCAAGGTGCATAACGGTTGGGGCCTCAGCACCTGGTAATAGTTTGGTAAGCGCAGGCAATGCTGAACGGGGGGCGTTCATCATAATGTATTTGGTTTCTTTTGATTGGCGCACCCCTTCGAAACGCGATAACAGCTTTGTAATGGTGTCCTTTTTTTCTGTTGAGAGATCTTTAGTTGTTTTCAACAACAAAGCCTGAGAACTAAAAATAGTTTTTACGTTTTGAAGCCCATTAGCTTCTAAAGTAGCGCCTGACGAAACAATGTCACAAATAGCATCTGCGATACCTAATTTTGGTGCAACTTCAACAGAACCATGCATTTCCAAAGTACTTGCAGAAATACCACCCTTTTTAAAATAAGTTTGCAAAATGTTAGGATATGAGGTGGCAATAGTCTTATCATTAAAATCATTGAGATCGGCATAGCCTTCTGTATTGGGCAGAGCCAAACACAGGTTGCAATGTGAGAACCCAAGCTTTTGAATACACTGCGCGCGTCTTTGGTTATCGTTTTTAAGGGCATATTCTTCATAGACATTAGCCCCAACAATTCCAAGATCAGCAACGCCATCAAATACAAACCCAGGAATATCATCGTCACGAACAAGTAAAAGATCGATGGGAAGGTTTTTGATGCGGTAAAATAAACCACCTTTATTTTCTTTTATTGTCAGGCCCGTAGCCTTCAAAAGCGCAAAGGTATCGTCAGCTAGCCGCCCTTTTTTTTGTACTGCTATTCTTAGTCTTGTCTTTTCCATCTGCACTCTCTCTGCTCAGGCGATCCAAAATAGTTCTGTATCCCTGATGTGGTTCATTTATTAAAAACCTAGCTACTCGGCCAATTGTTGTGGTGCTTACGCCAGTTTTTTCATTAATATCGCGATAAGATAGTTCCTGTTGATTTAAAATTTTTGCGACATGCCACCGTTCTGTTAACGCCCTAATTTCGGCTGGTGTGCAAAGATCTGTTAGAAAACGTAACATTTCTTCTTCAGACCTAACGCACATCATTGCAGTACATAATTGTCCTAAATGATCACTTTCCTTTTCATCTTTCGGAACAGTTATATGTTTGGGCATTGTGGTTTCCCTTTCTTAAAAGTTTTGAAACATCCAGTGAGTCTTGTAGTTTTGTATTAATACGTTAATACACTAGTACAAAATGATTTGGCAAGTATTTTTTGGGAAATTTAAAATGGATAACAAAATAAAAGAAATTGCGGTTGAAGCAGCAAGGGTTGGTGGCGAAATATTAGTACAATATTTTCGTAGTTCTTTGGATGTTGAGGTAAAAAGTGAATTTTCACCTTTGGTATCAAAAGCTGACCGTGAAGCTGAAGTAGCAATTCGAAACACTATTATAAATGCATTTCCTAAACACATAGTGCGGGGCGAAGAGTTTGATGATGTTATCCCAGGAGATAGCGATGATGAAACCATTAATTGGGTAATTGATCCCCTTGATGGTACTACAGCATATTTATCTGGTATGCCGACCTTTGTTGTTTTAATTGCTGTTTGGCAGAGTGATAATCCCTTATTAGGGATTATCTACCAACCTTTAACAAAGGATATGTGGGTAGGCACAAAAGATGGGACTACTTTGAATGGAATCCCCATTATGGTTAACGATTATCCAAACCAACCCTTAATTCTGGCAACAACATCTCCAGATTATTTATCCCCACATACCTTCAAGGCATTTAATGAAATTCAAAAAGTTGCCTCAGTGACCCAGTTTGGTGGTGATGGGCATTTGTTTGGTTCACTTGCCTGTGGTCGTATCAGCCTTATTATCGAGGAAGGATTAAAATGGCATGATGTTGCTGCTGTTGTGCCCATTGTTTTAGGGGCGGGAGGTAATATTTGTTCTTTCTCTGGTGATAAAATTCAACCAAAAAAGGACAGTTATTCCATAATTGCTAGTGTGTCTAATACTCTAACAAATAAATTCCAGTCTGTTTTAAGAGGTAACCTGGTTGGGTAAGTTATTAGCTAGAAACCTAAAATTTGGTTCAGTTATAAATGTATGATCCATGGTATCTGGAGTAAACGTTTCAACCAAAAAAGCGACTTAGGCGGTCGTATTTGAACCCGAATGTTTATCTGAATTGATAGATCTATCTTGGATGATCCCGAATAATGCATTCATCGAGACCACTCCAAGACGAGGTTACGCTATGATCCTGATGCTAATTGGCTCTACTATCATTAGCTTCGGCGGATTAGCTATTCGGAACATAGAGATGGCCGATAACTGGCAAATCAACTTTTATAGGTCGATTGCATTTGGAATAGCGATATCGATAGTTTTGCTCTTTCGATATGGGAAAACGGGTCCGCAACAACTTAA
>CAJWTH010000074.1 GCA_913047725.1 uncultured Planktomarina sp. | reverse complement strand
TAAATTGCGCTCAACCTCTTCACGCTCAAATATTTCGATAACATCGTCTGCTCGAATATCCTCATAATTCTCAAACGCCATGCCACATTCTTGACCTGACTGAACCTCAGATACTTCATCTTTAAAACGTTTTAGTGTTTTCAATGTACCTTCGTGAATTACAACATCATCACGCAACAAACGAACTCCTGCTGATCTTCTAGCCACACCTTCAGTGACCAAGCATCCAGCAATTTTACCAACACCAGAAACCTTAAATACTTCCTTAATACTTGCGTAACCGATGAACGTTTCACGAATTTCAGCACTCAATAACCCAGAGGCCGCAGCTTTTACATCGTCTACAAGATCATAAATAACTGAGTAGTAACGAATTTCTACGCCCTTTTGGTTCGCGGTATTTCGTGCAGATGTATTGGCCCTTACATTGAATCCAAAGACTGGAGCACCCGAAGCTTCAGCCAACCCAATATCAGTCTCAGTAATAGCACCAACGCCAGAGTGCAGCACGCGAACCCGAACCTCTTCGTTTCCAATTTTAGCCATTGCCTGGATAATCGCTTCAGCGGAACCCTGAACATCAGTTTTAACCAAGATGGGCAATTCACTCACGTCTTCATTCGCCTTGGCATTTTCCATAAGTTGTTCAAGAGTTGTTGCAGCACCCAGAGCGGCCCGCTTATCTTTAGCGGCCTTCGCACGATATTCTGCAATTTCCCGAGCTTGCGCCTCTGTGTCCACAACATTTATGACATCACCAGCCTCAGGAGTACCATTTAAGCCTAAAACCTCTACAGGTGTAGACGGACCAGCAACCTTAATGCGGTTCCCTTTATCATCAACCAGAGCACGAACCTTTCCCCATTGCTCTCCAACTACAAAAATATCACCAAGTCTCAGTGTTCCATTTTGAACCAGGACAGTTGCGACTGGTCCACGGCCAACGTCCAACTGCGCCTCAATTACAGCACCCGATGCCGCTCGATCTGGATTTGCTTTAAGCTCCAAAATTTCAGACTGTAAAGCAATAGCCTCAAGAAGTTTATCTATCCCCTGCCCAGTTGTTGCCGAAACCTCAACGTCCTGAACTTCACCAGACATTTTTTCAACAATTACTTCATGTTGTAACAAATCACTCCGCACTTTTTGAGCGTCTGCAGCTGGGCGGTCAATCTTATTAATTGCCACAATCATTGGAACCTGGGCCGCTTTGGCATGGTTGATAGCCTCAATAGTTTGCGGCATTACAGCATCGTCAGCAGCAACTACTAGAATTACAATATCTGTGACCTGTGCGCCACGTGCCCGCATGGAAGTGAAGGCTGCGTGTCCAGGAGTATCGAGAAATGTTAATAATTCATTGTTTTGCTGGACCTGATAAGCTCCAATATGTTGCGTAATTCCACCTGCCTCCCCAGACACAACTCGCGAGTTTCTAATCACGTCTAACAGAGAGGTTTTGCCATGATCGACGTGACCCATAACAGTAATTATGGGTGCACGCGGCTGTAAGTCTTTGGGATTGTCTTCGATCTGGTGGATCACGTCTTCTACATCAGCATCCGAAACCCGGACTATTTTATGACCAAATTCTTCAACAATGAGTTCGGCCGTATCTTGATCAATTGTTTGGTTCTGGGTCACCATCATACCCATTTGCATTAGCGACTTCACAACATCAGCCGCCCGCTCTGCCATACGATTTGCAAGTTCTTGTACCACAATTCCATCAGGTACTTGAACGTCACGTACAACCTTTTCGCGCTCAACAGTTCCACCCATCGCTTTTTGACGCGCACGCTCCTGTTTGCGTTTCATCGAGGCCATTGAACGGTGACGGCCGTCGCCACCAGTGCTTGCCTGGTTTACTGTAAGTTTACCAGAGCGCCGGTTTTCTTCCCGGTTTTTGTTTTTATTCGGTCGTGCGGTCTCTTCACGTTTTGGTTCTGGCGCTTTGCTCCTCAAAACACCAGATTTTGCCGCCCTTTCTTCAGGTGTCGGTGGTGGGGCCGCAGCTCTCATAGCAGCTGCATCAGCCTCTACTTTTTTGGCCTCTTCTGCGTCAGCCTTTAACTTTGCCCGTTGCTCTCGATCCCGGTTTTCACGCTCCTTGGCTTCACTTTCTTCTCGACGAAGGCTTCGCTCTGCTTCTCTGGAGCGCTCCTCTTCTTCCCGACGTTTATTATCTTCTGTTTCTCGAGCCTTGGCTGTTTGAACAGCCTTCAAACGACGATCCATTTCTACGTCAGAAATACCTGCCGGACGTCTAGCTGGATCTCCACCGCGAACGGCACCAGGCGCCGCAGGTTTGGCTGCGCCTGGTTTAGGAACAACAACCCGCTTGCGCTTTGTTTCAACCACAACGTTTTTAGTTCGCCCATGACTGAAACTTTGTTTCACATTTGCAGAACGTGGTCCGCCTATTACACCCAATGTCTTTTTACCGTCGTCGCTCATAAAGCTCTATCGTCCTTTCAGAGGGCAACTGCCCTATGCCACCTAGCTGGCTTCTCTTAAACCGCGCAGTCTTGCGGCCTCATGTACTACACGTTCACTGAGTCCGCCAGCCGAGAGTGCGCTGTGTATTGCATGCCCACGCCCAAATGCCAAACCCAATTCCTGAGACGTCAAACAACCAAAAAACCTTCCCCCCTCTGGGGTCCACAATTTGCCCTTGCCACGCTCAGATCCATCACTGGCCTGCAGTAAAATTTTTGCTCGACCCTCAGAGAGCCAACCCTTAACCTTTTCAAAACCAGTCACCGCTTTACCAGCCTTCCGAGCAATTGATACCAGATCAACCACTCGGCGGGCCAACTGACGGTCGATCTCATTAATTAAATCAGCTGGTATTGAGACTTGTTCTTTAGCTGCTCGATTAAAAACTTTAAGCCTGATAGCTTCCTCCAAAACTTTTCTGTCAGCTGTAACATAGTAACCCCTGCCCGGCAGCTTTTCCAAAATATCTGGAACAACAACTCCATCAGGACTAGTCACAAACCGAATTAATCCCTCTTTGGGGCTAGGCATTTGACTAACCAAGCATTTTCGTTCCGAGAAATCTTCAGTTTTATTTATACCGCCACGGCTCATTTAGGTTTCCTGAACAACTTCCGCTTCTGGAGCTGACTCTTCGTCGTCCACAAGATCGTCAGGATCTACCCAGCCTAGCATAATACGCGCAGTCATCACCATATTTTGAGCTTCAGCTAGATCAACATCAAACTTTTCTAAAACACCATCATCTTTGACGCGCTCCCCATCCACGGTTGTCCAACCACCAGCCAACTCCCAGTCAGCACAGGTAGCCAAATCTTCAAGTGTTTTTACGTTATCGTCAGCCAATGCTTCAATCATCTGTGGAGTAAGGCCCTCGAAGTTAACCAAACTATCTTCCACGCCGAGCTCACGAGCCCGATCCATGGCCCGTTTGTTTTCTGCTTCAATTACGTCACGAGCTCGTGCCTGCAGCTCACCAGCAGTTGCCTCATCCACACCGTCAATGACTAAAAGTTCTTCCACCTCAACGTAGGCCACTTCCTCAAGGTTTGTGAAGCCTTCCGATACCAATAGTTGAGCAAAAAATTCATCTAGGTCCAGATTATCCATGAATAACTTGGTGCGGACTTCAAACTCTGCCTGTCGACGCTTCGACTCTTCTTCCTCTGTCATAATATCAATATCAAGATTAGTTAATTGGCTTGCCAGTCGAACATTTTGACCCCGGCGACCAATGGCTAAACTAAGTTGCTCATCAGGCACCACAACTTCAATTTTTCCAGCCTCTTCATCTAACACCACCTTGGTCACTTCCGCTGGTTGCAATGCGTTCACCAGAAAAGTTGGTTGATCTTCATTCCATGGGATAATATCAATTTTTTCCCCCTGAAGTTCGTTAACCACAGCTTGCACTCGGCTGCCACGCATACCAACACAAGCACCCACCGGATCAATAGAGCTATCGTACGAGATAACTGCTATTTTTGCGCGCGATCCTGGGTCCCTAGCAACAGCCTTTATTTCAATTATTCCATCATATATTTCTGGTACTTCCATTTTGAAAAGCTCTGCCATAAATTCTGGCGCCGTTCGCGACAAGAAAATTTGAGGGCCGCGTTGCTCACGACGAACGTCCTTAATGTAAACTCTTATTCGGTCATTCGGTCGATAGCTCTCACGACCAATTTTCTCATTACGGCGTAATACAGCCTCGCCCCGCCCAATATCGACTATTACGTTGCCATATTCTTCACGCTTCACAAGCCCGTTGATGATGGTCCCAGCCCGGTCTTTAAACTCTTCAAATTGACTATCTCGTTCGGCCTCACGTACTTTTTGCAAGATAACCTGTTTTGCGGCCTGTGCCGCAATTCGGCCCATCTCAACAGGAGGAACTTCTTCCACTAATTGTTGACCAACTTCCGGATTATCCATATATTGTTTCGCCTGATCAACGGTAAACTCAGCCTGATAGTTTTCAAGCAATTCTTCGGTCACAACTGTCCGCACACGTGTAAATGTTGCACGCCCTGTTTTGCGGTCGATAGATACGCGAATATCCATCTCCACACCATATCTAGACTTAGCCGCTCGAGCTAAGGATTCCTCCATTGCCTCTATTACTAGGCTTGGGTCTATCATTTTTTCGCGCGCAACGGCTTCCGCTGTTTGCAAAAGCTCAAGCTGGTTTGCAGATGTAATGGCCATTAGTTTTCCTCTCCTGCAACGATGGTTTGTACCTCGTCGTATTGGGTTTCATCAATTTCGCCAGCGTCTTTTCGGCTTCTTAAAACCGAACGAATTAGATCGTCCGTTAAAAGCAGCTTAGCATCAGCTAACCAGTCAAATTTCAAACCGATCGTGCCTTCGTCGATGGTGATTAATACCTCATCACCCTCAACTCCAGCCAGCAAGCCTTTAAATCTGCGGCGGCCATCGATCAATTGTTCGGTTTCAATCTTAGCATTATAACCAGCCCATTGGTGAAAATCTTTCAGTCGCGTAAGCGGGCGGTCAATACCTGGGCTGGAAACTTCTAACGTGTAAGCCTCAATAATCGGGTCTTCAACATCCATGAGGGCTGACACAGCAGTACTTATTTCAGCGCAAGAATCCACTTCCATGGTACCGTCAGGCTTTTGGGCCATAATTTGAAGGGTTGGTGTATTTCCTGTCATCAGCCGCAAACGCACTATTTCATACCCAAGTCCTTCAATCATCGGACTCAAAATATCAAATAATCGTTTATCTGTCGCAGCTTTTGCTATCAAATCTGTCATATTAACCTTGTAGACACAAAAAAACGGGCGCACGGCCCGTTAAGTTTTCCGGTGGAGCTTTGGGTTTGGAAGCCAAAGAGCCGATGTTGATTTTCTGTTACAGTGTTTGACATCGAGTGGCAATCCCAGACGAAAAATATTGCCCTTCTGTAACCTTCATAAATAAATAAGAAATTTAGTTGTTGGCGGTTTAATATATTTAGGCACCTGATGGTTTTTCAAAAACTTATATTATAAAATTTAGTATTTCTATGAGGTTTCGAATCAATAAAATCTCATAACACTTAAAAATGTACGCTGAAGTATTTCTTCTTTATTAACTACTTTGTACGCAATTCATCCATGATCTTTACTAATTCATTGCTGATTGGCGTATCGGAGAGCGCATGTCCGGCGTTACCTACAATTTGAAGATGTGATTTTGGCCATGATTTTGCCAAATTCCATGCCGTGTGTGGTGGACAAATCATATCATATCGGCCTTGTACTATATGACCTGCCGTATTTACTAAACTAGGCATATTTTCTAAAATTCCCTGACCTAGTTTTAAAAAAAGATTGTTTGCAAAATAATGGTTCTCTAAACGCGAGAAGGCCCGAGCATACTGCGCTGGTGCTTCATAAGGGTTTCCGGTTGAATCTATCGAAGCTAAAGCATTTTCCCAACCTGCCCAAGCTCGTCCAAAACGCGTTTCAATTGCTAAATCACCGCAAAAAAGACGCGAGGCGTATGCCCTAATCAAATCAGATCGCTCATCCTCTGGAATAATATTGCAAAAACGGGCCCAAGCATCAGGCCAAAACTTCCCTGCACCACCACCATAAAACCAATCAAGCTCCGCCTGGCTGCCTAAAAAAATGCCTCTTAAAATTAGATGTTGAACCACTAACGGATATTTTTGAGCATAAATTAATGCTAAAGTTGAACCCCAGCTTCCACCAAAAATCATCCAGCTTTCAATCTCTAAATCTTCCCGAATAAACTCGATATCTGCGACTAAGTGCCATGTAGAGTTATTCTTAACCTCAGCGTTTGGGCGAGAACGACCACAACCACGTTGATCAAAAAGAATAATGCGATAGTGGCTAGGATCAAAATATCGTCGCATGGCAGGGCTACAGCCTCCGCCAGGACCCCCATGTAAAACAATCACGGGAACACCATCTGGTTTACCACATTGCTCTACATAAACTTGATGACCATCACCCACAGACAAAACACGCTGATCAAAAGGTTCAATTGGTGGATAAAGAAATTGCACTGTGCGTTTTTGACCTGCAGCTTTATCCATAGTTATCCTATATTTTGTTTTGACTGTGTGAAACAATACTTAAAAAGTTAAATCGGGGTAGAGACCAGAATGCAAGAAAAGCTTAGTACAGTCGACGCGGCCGAAGTAGCAAAATTTGAAGCAATGGCGCTAGAATGGTGGGATCTTGAAGGCAAGTTCAAGCCCCTACATATGCTGAACCCATGTCGGCTGGACTACATAACTCAGCAAATTGCATCTGAGTTTGGTCGAAACCTAAAAGAAGCTCTTCCCTTCCAAGGTTTGCGCATTTTAGATATTGGTTGCGGAGGCGGGTTATTGTGCGAGCCAATGGCACGCCTAGGAGCTGATGTCGTTGGTGCCGATGCGGCTAAAAATAATATTCCAGTAGCCCGTATACATGCTCAGAAACAAAATTTACCAATCGATTATCGTCACACTACGGCTGAGGACCTCCAACAAAAAGGGGAGTTATTTGATATTATTTTAAATATGGAGGTAGTCGAGCATGTTGCAAACCCTCTCATGTATCTTTCCGCTTGCCAAAAGCTTTTGCGCCCTGGTGGACTACACATTTGTTCAACAATAAACCGCAACCTGAAAAGCTTTGCATCCGCAATCATCGGAGCAGAGTGGGTAATGCAGTGGCTGCCCAAGGGCACCCATGATTGGAAAAAGTTCATAACCCCTGATGAACTTTTCAAACTACTTACCCAAGCCGGCCTTGATCCATTAGATCGAAAAGGTTTTGTTTTTAACAAATTTAAATGGAGTTGGTCAATTTCATTTGAAAACCTTGACGTTAACTACGTAACGACCAGTAAAAACACACTTTAAAAATTTTTGGTTAAATTTGTACGAAGCCTTCGAAGAGCAGGCAAAATATTTTTTAAGTCTTCCGTACCAGATGCCCCCGTGGCCTCTGCCAAAATTGGTCCAATTTGAGCAAAGGCGTGATCTCGCGCCGCTCGGCCTGATGGACTTATGACAACCTGCTTCCGTCGTGCATCATCCCAGTCAGGACGAATGTGTACATATCCAGCCCACTCCAATTTTGCCAGCGTATTGCTTATAGCACCTCGTGTTAGGTTGAACGATTTCGCCAGATCAGCGGGCGTCCGTTCAGTCCCAACGTGAGCTAAATGATTAAGCACTGAAAAATGCGATAACTCCATTCCCTTTGGCAGGCCCTTCGAAATCTTGCTTCTCAAAAGTTGGTCTAGAGCCAATATTTCAGAAAACAAACTCACTGATAGTGTTTCAATCGGATTGTTCATGGCCTTTCCATCACCTTATTTTAAATTCAGAATTATCACTTAGCGAGGGTATACGATTGCGGGCACTTTTTACTTCTCTTAAATCAAGTTTTGCGAAAAAAAGCCCTGGTAGCTTGCCACCATCCAAAATCACTTCTCCCCAGGGGTTAACAATTAAACTGTGGCCGTATGTTTTACGATTTGAGCCCGGGTGTTCACCAGTTTGAGCTGATGCTATTAGAAAGCAACCCGTTTCTATTGCTCTTGATTTAATAAGTGTATGCCAGTGTGCTTCCCCTGTAGGGCAAGTAAAGGCAGCTGGTACGGTCAAAATCTGTGCTCCTGACTTGGCTAGTGTTCTGTAAAGGCCAGCGAAACGTAAGTCATAACATATTGTAAGTCCAATATTAGCCCATGGTGTCTGTGCTAAAACCGCATGTTTGCCCTGCTGATAGTGTTTTGACTCTTGATAGCTTTCAGTATCAGAAAGTGTTACGTCAAACATGTGTATTTTATCATACCATGCCACTATACTGCCGTTTGAATTTATCAAGATAGATCTATTAACATAACGCTCATCAGTGCGATTAACCTTAACTGCAACTGAGCCTAGTGCTACCCAAATTTTGAGATCGCGTGCCCTTTCAGAAATTTTTTTTATAAAAAAATTACCTTCATATAGGCCTAAAACTTTATTTAGATGTACCCAGTCAGAAGAAATACAATTTGTCACTTCAGGTAAAAATAAAATATCCTGGCCCACAGATTGTTCCATTAGGTCTAAGACATACTTCAGATTTTCATCCGGCTGGTTTGTCGACGTTATCTGCGC
>CAJWTH010000073.1 GCA_913047725.1 uncultured Planktomarina sp. | reverse complement strand
GTACTGAATGGCACCGAGTTTCTATTACCTCCGAGCCTTTAGTTAGAATTGCGGAGCAATATCTAAAAAAAGGGGCAAAAGTATATTTAGAAGGCCAACTAGAAACTCGAAAGTGGCAAGATCAATCAGGCCAGGATCGATATACAACTGAGGTTGTGCTTCGACCATATGGATCGACAATGACAATGCTTGATGCACGAGGTGACGGTGGGCAGGGAAGCAGTTTCATGGCAGATCAAAATGGCGGCCAGGATGGTAGTTATATGAGAGATCAGGTTGCAGGGGACCAACAGGTATCAAGTAGTAGCGCTGCCAGCCCATCTTCCGATCTGGATGATGAAATTCCTTTTTAAAATAAGGCTTTGTAATCAATGAATGTCTAGTTGACTACATTTTCACAGAATCTTTTAGAACTGACAAAATTGCATCTTTACTAATATCTGACGCTATGAATGATTTACCTATATCTTTAACCAAAATTAGGTTTAATTTTCCATCAACAACTTTTTTATCTTGAGCCATTATTGATAGAAGTTCTTCCACTACCGGAGGACTACCATCAATATCCGCAATAGCTGTTTTCATACCCATTTCGTGAAAATGTGACCGTACTCTTGAAGGAACCTCCTGGGAACAAAAACCAAGTCGAGAAGATAATTCGAAAGCTAACACACATCCAATAGCCACACCCTCACCGTGCAGCAACTGGCTTGAATACCCAGTGGCAGCCTCTAGTGCGTGACCAAAAGTGTGTCCCAAGTTTAATAAAGCACGATCACCCTGCTCAGTTTCATCCTTAACAACGATATCAACTTTAATTTGGCACGACATACGAATAGCCTCAAGACGAGCCGCTGTATCACCTTTCAATATTGCGGATCCATTTTTTTCAAGCCATGTAAAAAAAACTTCGTTGCCTAATAAGCCATATTTAACCACCTCACCATAACCCGACATAAAATCTCGGTGTTGTAAGGTATTTAATACTCCTACATCTGTAATGACCAAACTGGGTTGATGAAAAGCGCCAACAAGATTTTTGCCTTGGTCTGTGTTAATGCCTGTTTTACCTCCAACGGAGCTGTCGACTTGCGCTAACAGACTAGTTGGAATTTGAACCAAACGAACTCCCCGACGTAAAATTGCTGCAGCAAAGCCCACTAAATCACCAATCACACCCCCACCAAGAGCTATGATAATATCCGCCCTTTCAACCTTTTCTTTTAATAAAAAATCAACTGTTTTCTGGAGATAAGCCCAGCTTTTAGTGGCCTCTCCAGATGGTAATGTCAGAGTGGAATGCAAGATTCCAGCAGCATCTAAAGAACTGGTTAACGTTTTTGAATGTAATGCTGCTACATCACTGTCCGCTACAATGAAAACACTTTGACGATTCAACAAGGGAAATATATAATCAGCGGCATTGCCCAACAAATCATGGCCAATTTCAATATTATAGGCTCTTTCGTCAAGCGGAACTTTTATGGATATATTCAATGTTAATCTCCCATAGGGTTCAACACATCCGGTCTCTTAACTAGTAAGTCAATGACTGCGTTTGCTGTTTGTGCTACCGTACTTTCCCTGTCCGACTGTACCGTTAAATCAGATAAATTGTATATATCCTGTCGACTATCTAAAATTTTAAATAATGTCTCGCGTGGAGAAGTTGTTTTAAGTAGAGGACGGGTATTTTTTCTACGCACACGTTCCCACAATAATTCTCTATCTACTTTTAAAAGAACTGAGACCCCAAACTTTGCAATAATTTTGCGATTTTCCTTGTTTAGGAAAGCTCCTCCCCCAGTTGATACTACGCAGGGGGGCCCCTGCAAAAGGCGCTTTATTATCCTCGTCTCAGCTTGGCGAAACTTCACCTCGCCGTCACGGTCAAAAATTTCAGAAATAGTACTATTAGCATCCTTAGAAATTTCAGCATCTGTATCGGCAAGTGGAACATCTAATGCTGTAGATAAAATTTTTCCAACCGATGTTTTCCCTGAACCCATCATCCCTATCAGAACCACAGTTTTAAAGAGCAACATTTGTATTATTCCATCTTTCAGATTAACTTGCTTTGAGCCTTCAATGGCGCGATTATTAAAAAAATACCAGTTACAAATAATAATCCAGGGAATTCCTTATAATATGATGATGTTTTTAAAGTTATTTTTTTACGTAATAATATTTATTGGAATCGTTTTTATCACTTTAGGTTATCTCGGGCCTACAATTGGCTTTGATTTGACTATTGATCAAACTTTAGTTGAGATACCCTTTAAACTGAATATCAATTAGAATGATGAGAGTATGTCTCCTAATTGCGCTAGTCGGCGCAAGCCCAATTCAGGCTCAAAATAATACGCCTATTTCGGCAATTGAATGGCTTTCACAACCGAGTTTAGCGCCTATAGCGGAGGAAAAAGTAACTGCGCCTGAGACTAATACTGAAAAAATTCCAGCTCAAATTATTATTAGCAATTTAAAAACAAACAATGATGAAAAATACGGGCTAATTCCACAGGAAATATCAGGTATTCCTGAAAACTTTTGGACCGAAATAGATAGTGACACTTTGCGCCAATTATTGATGAACCAGCCTAGTTCAAACCTTCCATCAGCTGACGACTTACTAATCAGGGCTTTATTAGCAACGACTGCTGGCGACACCAATGTTCTAATAGTCCGTGTTGAAACACTGGTTGATCGCGGTGCTGTGCAAGCCGCCTTCAGCCTTATAAAGCAGGCCCAAATTAAAAATATTCAATCCTTTGCGTTATTTGCAAAAACAGCATTGCTCACAAACAACGTGGAACAAATGTGTGTGAGGCTTAACAGTGCAAGGCATCTATCAAGCAACGATGCTTTACAAGTATATTGCCATTTACATTCAGGCTCTTGGAAAACAGCGGAGATAAATTTTGTCACACTAAAAGCTCTAGGAGCGTTTCAGCCAACAACATCTACATTGCTTGCCGCTAGTTTAAACAAAGAAATTAAAAAGAATTTGGCATTACCAGAGGTTAATCTCCTAACGATGACACCATTAGACTTTCATTTGTGGAATAATGTCGGCGAAACAGTTCCAACAAAAGATTTACCAATAAGTTTTGCAACTCTTGACCTAAAAAAATCCTCAACTTGGCTAGAAAAAATTCAAGCCGCCGAACGACTGAGTATTACAGGCAGCTTACCTGCAGATATTCTTCTACAGACATATAACAGTGGACAGGTTGCCACATCAGGTGGTGATTGGGATCGTGTACTAGCGGTTCAAGCACTGAATCGCGTTTTAAGTGATCCGATTATAGATCCAAGTAATGAATTAAACTACTTTTGGGAGACTCAACGTGATAAGAAATTAATAGCCACTCTCTCACGAGCATGGTCAAGCAGGTTACTTGAATTTAGCACTACAAGTATTGATAATGACCTGCTTTTTCAAATGCAGGTATTGTCACGACAAAATGCATTTCCTTTTAAAATGACAATGAAAAGGCTTCAAAATAACCACCAACTACTTTCCCCAAAAGTTTTTAACGAAGTTATGAGCACGTTTGACAAAGAAATTTTGGTATCCAAGGAATTTAGGGCAATCAATATTTTAAAAGCAATGCGCTTTATTTCAAAAGCATTAAATGGAGACAGGCCCGCTCTTTCAAAAGCAATGCTTTTATATCGCGAAATGGGTCTCACCCCTCTTGCACAGCAATTAGCCATGGAATTCATGATTATGGGGAAATCTTAATGACGGTTAATTGGATTTCAAATTTCTTAGAGGCTTCTGCAGCAGAGTTGGGGACCACACAGAATACTCAGGAGGCTTACGGTAGAGATTTAAAAGATTTTTTAAAATTTGCTAATAGCCAGGGCTCAAGTTTTAAAACAGCTGATCGTCAAGTCGTTGAAGCTTACCTAATTTATTGCGATGTCCAAGGACTTGCAAGATCAACCAAGGCACGGAGATTATCCTCAATTAAACAAATGTATAGATTTGCATTTGAAGAGGGGATGCGAAAAGATAATCCTTCTGTCGAACTGCGCGGACCTAGTAAGCCTAAAAGCCTACCAAAAACTTTGAGTTTAGATGAAGTTAACCGACTACTGACAGCGGCCCGTACAATGCCCAAGGGCAAGTCTCAAAAAAAGCGGTTAACATGCCTTATGGAGTTGCTTTATGCAACAGGAATGCGCGTGACCGAATTGGTAAGTTTACCTGTAGCCTCAGTACGTGGACAACCAAAAATGATACTGGTCCGTGGCAAAGGCGGCAAAGAACGGATGATTCCGACTTCAAGAGATTCCCAAGCAGCGATAACTGAGTGGCTATCGTGGAGGGATAAAGATCAAGCCAATAAGGGCTCTTTGTTTCTTTTTCCATCCCGCGGAATAAAGGGCCACCTTACCCGCGTGTGGTTTTTTCAACAAATTAAAAATTTGGCTAAAACTGTTGATATTTCCGTGGACAAGGTAACTCCACATACTTTACGCCATGCGTTCGCCACACATTTGTTGATAGGTGGAGCCGATTTGAGGTCTATTCAGACACTGCTAGGACATAAAGATATTGCCACAACAGAAATTTATACCCATATCCTGGATGAACGTTTAAAAGAATTGGTACTTACGCGCCATCCACTAGCGCAACATAGAGAGACAAGTAAGTGATGGAATATTTTGGATTTGGACTGGGTTTTTGGATCACTGTATTCAGTATTTTTGTTCTTTTGATACTGTCAGGGTTCTTCTCTGGATCAGAAACAGCTCTAACGGCTGCCTCACGCAGCAAACTCCAAGCAAAAGCTGATAAAGGTTCTGCTGGTGCAGCTAGAGCATTAAAAGTTACCGATGACCGCGAACGCTTAATTGGGTCTGTTTTATTGGGCAATAACTTTGTAAATATTTTGGCAACATCGCTTATTACAGCCCTATTTACTAAAATGATTGGTGAAAATGGGGTTGTTCTAGCAACATTAGTCATGACTTTTCTTATATTAGTTTTTGCTGAGGTGCTTCCAAAAACTTATGCAATAACTAATCCAGAAAGCGCTGCCATAAAAGCCTCCCGAGTAATATCAATAATTGTATTTTTATTTGCTCCAATAGTTAGTTTTGTAAGGCTTCTTGTGCGTGGGGTTCTTTGGCTGTTTGGAATTGTTACTGATCCCGACACCAATGTGCTTGCAGTTAAAGATGAAATCGCCGGCGCATTAACATTGGGACACAAAGAAGGAATTGTAGAAAAGGAAGATCGTGACAGAATTTTGGGGGCACTGGATCTGGCTGACCGCACTGTTGAGGAAATTATGCTACATCGTTCAGAAATAGAGATGATTGATGTTTCCCTAACCGCAGACGAAATACTTACAAAATGTTTGGCAAGTTCTCATACACGCCTGCCTTTGTATAGTGAAAATCCAGAAAATATCGTTGGAGTAATCCACGCTAAGGATTTAGCGCGTGCCACAATGAAGCTCACTCGAAGTACCGAAAAGCAAACTAAAACATTATCACATTTTAAGGTTTTAGATGTTGCAATGGAGCCATATTTTGTACCAGAGACCACTCCACTTGATGACCAAATGCGCCAATTTTTAAAACGCCATACACACTTTGCATTAGTAGTTGATGAATACGGCGCCCTTCAAGGCCTCATTACTCTAGAGGATATTTTAGAAGAAATTGTTGGAGAAATTACTGATGAATTTGACAATGAAGACACAGCCCTAACAGCGGCTCATGACGGCCATATAATTGTAGATGGTGGCGTCACAATTCGTGATTTAAATAGAGCTCAAGAATGGAACCTTCCCAATGAAGAAGCCAATACACTGGCAGGATTGGTGATACATGAGGCACAAATGATCCCATCGGAGGGACAAGTTTTTGTGTTCTACGGATTTAGATTTGAAGTTATCGCGAAAAAAGAAAATAGGATTACACGTTTAAAAATTTCTCGCCTCTAAATAACTGAAATTATTGTAAAAAAGTAAAAAAGAAATCATACTTTGAGGAAAAAATATAGTTATAAAAAGGGTAGGAATGTGAAATTAAATATTTTACCAGCTTTAATTTTATTATTTACAACTGCATTTAGTACTTTTGTCCTAGCGCAATCTAATGAGGGCATCAAAAATGAATTAGAACTGGGTGAGACCTATAAAAAGGCAGAATATGGTGATTGGATTCTTCGGTGTATACGCACTAATTCAAAAAAGGATCCGTGTGAACTATTTCAGCTATTACGTGACAACAGTGGCTCACCAGTAGTTGAGTTTACAATGCTTGATTTTGAACCCGATTCCAATGTTGTTGCCGGCGCTAACATTATGACACCACTACAAACACTACTTACTTCCCAACTAGTTGTTACAGTAGATGACGGAATATCTCAAAGTTATCCCTTTGCTTTTTGCCTAAAATTAGGCTGCGTAGCTCGCATTGGCTTAACCCAAACTGATCTAAAAAATTATAAAGATAAAAAAAATGCCGTCATAACAATAGTTCCAGCTAACGCTCCAAATAGCCCCCAAAACCTAACGCTATCATTAAGCGGATTTACTGCAGGATATGATGCACTAACCTCCAAGTGAACCAGCTTCAGACAGGTCGCATGACTAGAACCGCATTCATACCACCAAATGCAAAAGCATTCGAAACGACCCCCTTAACCTTAGCGTTTCTAGCAATATTCGGAACAACATCGATATCACAAGAGGTGTCTTTTTGCTCGTAACCAATTGTTGGGGCAATAATTCCATCACGTATAGCCATTATGCATGCCAGTAACTCCACAGCTCCAGTGCCTCCAATTAAATGGCCATGCATGGACTTGGTAGATGACACCATTAATTTTTTAACTTGTGCTCCAAAAACTTTTGTGATGGCAGCACATTCAGTGGTATCGTTGGCTCGGGTGCCTGTACCGTGGGCATTAATATAACCAACGTCGTTAATATCCATCCGCGCATCCTTTAGTGCCCGTCTCATAGAAGTTGCAGCTCCTTGTTGAGATGGAACTACGATGTCTGATGCATCCGAATTCATAGCAAACCCCACGATCTCAGCGAGAATATTTGCGCCACGAGAAATAGCATTTTCATATTTCTCAAGAATAAAAATACCAGCCCCCTCACCTTGAACCATACCAGATCTGTTATCAGAAAATGGCCTACATGCATCTTTAGACATTACCCTTAAACCTTCCCAAGCTTTCACGCCGCCAAATGTCAGCATTGCCTCGGAACCACCAGCAATCATTACATCAACCATCCCACTGCGTACCATGTGAAAAGCTAACCCGATTGCATGATTAGAACTGGCACAAGCAGTTGACACAGTAAGAGACGGCCCTTTTAGGTTAAATTCCATCGAAACATGAGAAGTAGCAGCGTTATTCATTAATTTTGGAACAACAAATGGATGAACGCGGTTTTTTCCACTTTGAAATACAGCACGATAATTATCTTCCCATGTATTCATCCCTCCCGCAGCTGTTCCTAACAATACACCTGAATTTTCCGACAGCTCTTCATCAAATATTAACCCAGACTCATTAACAGCCTGACGAGCTGCAAGAATTGCAAATTGAGTGAAACGATCATAAAGAACTAGCTCGTGGCGGTTGAAGTAGTCCGTCTCAGTATAGCCTTTTATCTGAGCACCAATTTTTATAGAAAGCCTATCTACATCACGAAATTTTAGAGGTCCAATTCCGCACTTGCCCTCTTGCATGGAAAGCAATGTTTCAGTCACGTCAGTGCCTAGGGCGTTAATAGTCCCTGATCCAGTAATTACGACACGGTTCATGGCTTACGACTGTTCTGCAACCAAGTTTTCAACAGATTTCACTATTGAAGATACAGAAGAGATATCAAAATCGCTGTTTTCTGGAAGATTAGCATTAAATGGAACATTAATATTAAACTCTTCTTCTATTGCGAAAATACTTTCAACCACGGCCAAACTATCAATACCAAGGTCTTGCAACGTGGCTGTCTGGCTGACGTCACCAACATCAAGTAACCCTTGTTCAGCTATTATCTTAATAACTTTATCGTGCACCGTCATAAAAGGGCCTTTCTCAACTTTTGAACTCGTTTTTTTTAATCTTTTTTTTGGTTCTCAGATTTAAGTCTTGCAAACTCTTTAACTAATGCTGGCAAGCGTCTGAGGTTCTTGTAAATATCTAATTGAGTTTGCATTTTCATTGCAGGATAACCCAGCATCACCCGACCCGCAGGTACATTGGCCAATACTTTTGTTGCGCCACCTGTAATCACATTACTTCCAACAAATAAATTATCACTTACTCCTGTTTGCCCCCCTAAGACGACATTGTCGCCAAGAGTGGAAGACCCAGCAATCCCAACCTGCGCGCAAATCAAACAATTATCACCAATTATTACATTGTGACCAATTTGCGCAAGATTATCGACCTTGCAGCCACTGCCGATTATTGTATCCCGAATAGTCCCGCGATCTACGCAAGAGTTCGCGCCAAGTTCGACATCATCACCAATCTGTACAGCACCCAATGAATGAATTCTGTGGTAAGGTTGAGGCAATGCATCTCCACGATCACCAAGTGTCCCGCGCACATTTTCTAAAGCAGCCACCTCTTTGGAAACATAAGAAAAGCCATCTGCTCCTATCACCACGCCCGGCTGTGC
>CAJWTH010000072.1 GCA_913047725.1 uncultured Planktomarina sp. | reverse complement strand
ACATAGTCGCGCAACAAGTGGCGCATATCGCGTGATTTGCCCTCACGCCCCTTATCAATCCAGCTTGGCAATGTGCGGATCAGTGTGCGATATTCATCTGCTGAAAAGTCTGGTCGTCTTGTACTGTCCCTGCCCTTGTTGATCAGCACTGGCACATGACTGCGGTTCATGTAGCCACGCACCACAGCTTCATCAAACACACGGTTTAGAGCTGAGTTATGGGTATTAAGCGTACTGGCCATAGGCTCACGTCCCATTTTATCTGTACGCCATTTAGCAAAGCGTTGAAGTTCTTCATAATCAATTGAGGTCACAAACTTGTCACCAAAGTATGGGATCAAGTAACGGTTCAAAACAATTATGTAATCACGATAGCTTTTCTTACCCAAGCCAGCATCAAGTTGCTTTTGCATGTCAGCAACACAGTAGGCTGCCACATCTGCAAAGCGCTTGGAGATCACAGGCAATCCGTTCTTCTGCCTTATCTTATATTCTATGTATAGCTCACGTGCTGCCTCTTTGGCCTCGCTCAGCTGTTTGCGTTTGGTTGAAACACGAACCCACGTGCCATCCATCTTGAAAGTAGCCTGCCAAGCACGACTGCGGGCTCGTTTGAAAACACGTATGTCTCCATCCAACAGTGTCACAGTTTCAGAGCTTAGTTTGGGCATTGAACTCGAGTATGATATTGTTTCAGTTCAACAATATGCTCTCGCACAAAAAAGTCTACCAATACACAAACACTGTGTTTTGAAACACAAAGAGTAGGTCTGGAAACAGAGCCTGTACATTAACGCTCAGACAGAACAGTATCCCGCTTGCCACAAAAGAGGGCACTTTAGCGCGAAAGTGCAAAGGAATTTTAGGCACTGTCGTGTCTGACGTTATTCGTCATGAATTTTTAAGCTTGGCTATCAAATATTAATTTGCTTTCAGAAGAGTTCCGCCACCGGGCGCGGTGGCTTCTAGTTTCAAGGCCCGCAGGATGCTCCAAGTGGTGGCAACTGAAGCAGACAAAGTGGGAATGCCGGCTGCTGACTCGATTGCGTTGATAGCAGGCAAAGACGGCATTTGAACACAGGCTGATGCAATGATTACGTCGACGCCCTTTGTATCAAGTTTTCTCCAAAGTTCAGCAGGCGCCATGGGATCTTGTGAAGCAACATCTAAATTATTTGGAATTTCTAATGCGAGATAGTCTTTCACCTCGACGCCTTCACCTTCGATGTAATCAACAACCATTTTTGTCAGGGGTTTCATATATGGGCAAATGATTGACACTTTTTTGGCCCCTAGTGCATGAAGTGCATCAACCAAAGCACCAGCCGAACTGACTGTTGGTGTTGGCGATCCATTGGCAGCACTTGCATCGAACAGCCTTTTGGCGCTGGTATTGTGATAGCCATGACCCCTGCTCATAATTGCAACAAGGCAGGCGTAGGCTTGAACTTCCACCGCAGCATCAGACAGTTCGACGGCACAGCGAAGACTGTCGTCATCCATCCGTTCCAGCTCTTCTTTTGTCACATTTTTCATTCTCATACGGGAGGAGTGGAACGTGAAATGATCCGGCAAAATATCTTCTCTTGCGCGCAGGAGCGCAGGAATCTCCGTTTCCATGGTAACATTCGAACTTGGCACAATAAGCCCAACCCTCCGCGCAGTTTTTTGAGAAATCATATATTTGCTTCCTTTGATAAGTTAGGCATCATAACGAGGCCCCCATCACGTAATCGGGCAGCCAAGTGGCCAGTTGTGGAAAGACGCACAATAAGACGATCGCCAAAACCATGCAGGCAACATAGGGTAATGAGCCCGTCAGAATAGTTTTTAACGAAATTTCTGGAGCGATCCCGTTGATCACATAAAGGTTCAGACCCACTGGTGGAGATATCAGGCCAATTTCCATATTGATTGTCAGGACGACTGCGAACCAAATGGGATCAAACCCTGCCGCAATTATGATGGGCAGCAAAATTGGTGCCGCCATCAAGATCACCGCAACAGGCGGTAAGAAAAAGCCCGCGATGAGCAGGAAAACATTAACTACACCCATAAGAACCCAACGATTCACATCCAAAGTACCAATCCATTCGGCAATGGATTGCGTGATAAAGAGGCTGGACAGCATATAGGAAAAGACACCTGCAGCGGCGATAATAAACAAAATCATCACGCTTTCTTTGGTGCTATCGCGCAGGACAACCCAAAGGTCTTTGGGGTTCCAAAGTTTGTATATAATCATTGCAATAAGGAGGCAGAGCAGTGCACCAACAGCGGCAGTTTCCGACGGTGTAGCAATTCCACCATACATCGCATAGAGCACACCAAAAATGATTGCTAAAAATGGCAGAACCTTGGGCAAGATTTCAAAGCGCTCTTTCCAGCTGTAGCTTCGTGCATTCAACAGTTTACTGCTGCCAGACTTCCAAGTTGCATAGAGCGACCAAGCCATAAATAAAGAAACCAGCATTAATCCAGGGATGACGCCCGCTAGAAACAAGCGACCAATCGAGGTTTCGGTGGCAATGCCGTAAACAATCATGGTGACGGAGGGTGGGATCAAGATGCCCAGTGTGCCGCCGGCTGCAATCGATCCAGCCGCAACCCCATCAGGATATCCCCGTTTTCGCATTTCGGGAATGCCCATTTTACCAATAGCGGCGCAGGTCGCAGGGCTAGAACCTGACATCGCCGCGAAGAGTGCACAAGCGCCCAGATTTGAAATCACCAGCCCCCCAGGCACCCGGGTCAACCAGCGCTCAAGGGCTTCGTACAAATCTGCACCAGCCCGAGTTGACGCAATCGAAGACCCCATAATAATAAACATTGGAATTGACAAAAGAGCGAAATTATCAAGTTTTCCAAACAAGATTTCCGGCATCAACTCAAGCGATCTCAGGCCATCAAACGCCATCAAGAAACCGGCGGAAACAATTAGCAGCCCAAGTGCCACTGAGACACCTGAAAACAAGACTAAGATGGTCGCAACCGCGACAAAAGCTCCTAAAAATAGTGGGTCCATCAATCGTCCCTTAATCCGAATGGGGGTTCAATTTTCAGCCAAACAGCCATCAAATCGGCCAGTAATTGTAAAAGGAAAAGAAAAAATCCGACAGGCAGAGCAAGGTAGGGAATCCAAAGACGCACACCCCAAATTGTATCAGATCGCCATCCACGCGCCCAAGCAAAGTGCCAGTATTCGTATCCATACCACAGCATCAGAGCGACGACTGCGCAGGATATTGACAGTGTAAAAATTGCCAAAGCGAACCGCAGGTTTTTCGGTAGGGCGAGCGGTATTAAATCCACATTCACATGCCCGCGCAACTTTTGCACATAGGGCAAACCGATCAAAGTGGCTGCAACCATTAAATAAATCACCGCCTCAGTTTGCCAAAAAGTCGACCCATTTAATACAAATCGGACAAAAATCATCTGACAGGTGATGGCCACTGCCGCAACAATCATTGCCGCTGAACACCATCCTGCAAGCGTGGAAATAGCCGCCACAAATCGCAGAAATGGATTATTTCCTGCTTGGGCTGTGATAATTGAGGTTTGGCCCACCATACCATCTTCCTTAAACATAATGAATAAGGGGCAACACTCTCTGGTGTCGCCCCAAGTCAGCTTTTATTCGACAGCCATCGCCATATCGAGAAGTGCCTGCCCGTCTGGAACATCAGCTAGAAACTTTTTATACGAGGTTTCTTGTGCAATTGCCCGCCATGCGGCAAAGTCTTCTGGAGTCATTTCAGCGATTTCCACACCTGCTTTTCTGAACACATCAACCGACGCGGCATCTTGTTTTTTCGCTTCCACAAGATAATAGGCTTCTGCTTTTTCGGCACCCGCTAAAAGAGCTGCTTGCTGCTCAGCATTCAAACTTTCAAATTTTGATTTATTCATCAACAGAGGCTGATACATAAACCAAAGCGCAATATCCGACGCTGGCGTGTAGCACTTTACCTGCTCATAAATACGGTACGAAACGAACGACGATGACGACGTATTCGCAGCGTTTAAAACACCCGTTTGCATCGCATTATAGATTTCTGAAGAAGCCATTGATGCAATGGAAGCCCCAGCGCCCACCAACATTTGCTCGAATGCTTTACCAGCTGCGCGTGTTTGAAGCCCAACAACATCACTTGGTTTAGTAATACATTTATCTTTTCCAACAAAACCACCCGCAAGATAGCCGTGCACTAATACCATAACATCGTCCTCGGCCATCTTGGCTTCTAACGCGGCCATGAAGTCTGAGTTATTTAACCGCGCGGCATGATCATGGTTTTTCACCAGACCCGGCATCAACGTAAGGTTAAATGCAGGTTGCTGACCGCCAGCGTAGCTCAGCGGAAAGACTGTCATATCCAGCTGTCCACGGCTCAGGGGCTTATACTGTTCACGCGGCTTGAACAGGGATTTTGAACCAAAAATTTTAATCTCTAGGTCTACGTTTGCTGCGGCGACTTCGTTTGCAACGATTTCAGCGACTTTGTGGCGTACATCCTTGTTAGACCACTGGTGTGACAAACGCAGTTCTGTTGCGTTCGCGACACTACCTGCCACCATTAACGCCAGCATTCCAAACGCCAATTTAATTGAATATTTCATTACTTTCTCCCATTTAGACTGGCAATTATATAATATATGTATTTTTATAGCAATTATAAATATTTATTTTAGGTCTCACTGGATACTTTTGAATGTTGTGTTAAACTCTGTTCATTCAAATTTTGGAGTTGTTATGTCGCGTTCTGCTGAAAAATTAATTGACCAAATCAAGAAAGACATTTCAGAAGGCCGACTGAATCCTGGAGATCAACTGGAAGAAGCGATTTTATCGCAACAATTTAAAGTATCTCGTACCCCTGTCAGGGAAGCTATCAGATCACTGGTCCATGCGGGGATCTTAGAAACTCGCGCACGCAAAGGAGCGTTCGTTCGCCGCCTAACAGCCAAGGAACTTTTGGATCTATTTGAACTCGCTGCGGAACTGGAAGCAATGGCAAGCAAATTGGCCGCAAATTGCCTAACGGCGGATGGAATGCAGGCGCTGAAAAACGCGCTTTTTGACTGCGAAGAGGCTGCAAGTGGCTTAGACGTCGAGCGGTACGGTGAAGCGAACCTGAATTTTCATCGTACAATTCATAATGCCAGCGCAAATATCTGGTTGGTTCAACAGCTCAAACAAATTGAGCTGCATATAAACCCTTATAGAACAATGCCCTATGGAGTTCCGAGCCGAATTGGTAAGTCCATGAACGAACATGCTGCTATCTCCCAAGCCATACTAGCCGGCCATGGCGCGGAGGCGCGGGATCAAATGTACGATCACATGATGCTTCAGGGAAAGCGCATTCCCTCTCTGCTTCAGGCGCTAGAGACGCATCGGAATGACCATTAAAGGCGGCATCGCTCTATCGCATAGGTTGGTTCAGTGCACCCTCCTCCTTTTTCGATACTTCCTTGAACAAATACCACAGTCAGGTTCGCCAAGGAATTTACCAAAGAGTGCCTTCGCGCACCAGTTTTAACCAAACTAACCATCAAACACTGTGTTTGAGGACTATGTTACAAACACTGCGTCAAGCTAGCTGGTGGCAATTTAATTCACATGAAAAGACCCAGTTAAAATGCGCAGCCCAATATCAATTGCGTTTTACAGTACTTGCTTAGAAAATTCACCAAGAATTGGGAAACTTGGAGATCAAAACCAAAAAGCTATATAACAATTAGTAAGCTGTCTTAACTTTCAGGAGCCACCCTTGATTAATCGCCGTAAATTTTTGTTAAGCTCTAGCTCAGCCTTTGCCCTTACGCAGCTACCCAGCAACGTTTATGCGAAAAATGGTATCCAGCATTACAAGCTGGTCGCTGAAGCTGCAGAACATATATTTTATCCAAATGCGCAAAAGTCTAAACTATCTCTGTACAATCAACAAAGCCCTGGCCCTACAATTCATGCCGTAAAAGGCGACATCCTTGAAGTCGACTTCCTCAATTTACTTGATGAGCCAACCACAATTCATTGGCACGGAATCCGTAACTTAAATGAGATGGATGGTGTTCCTGGTTTAACCCAACCAGCTGTGGAACCGGGAGAGACTTTTACATATCGATTTCCTCTGAAGGACACAGGGTTATTCTGGTATCACGCTCACACGCAAGCTTGGAAGCAAGTAACTAAAGGTCTCTACGGTCCTCTTTTAGTAAGGGATGTAAATGATGAGACACACCATAGAGATGTACTTCTAGTCCTTGACGACTGGTTATTAGATGACAACGAACAACTACAGCTGGACAGCTTGGGTAGTTTGCATGACTGGTCACACGGCGGCCGTCATGGTAATTTTTTGACAGTGAATGGGCAGTCTAAGCCGAATATTGCAGTCCCTTCAAATGGCCAATGTAAATTACGATTTTTGAGTGCCACAAACGCTCGAGTTATGAAATTTGAATTGAACAAAAAGATACCAATGAAAATTATTGCAATTGATGGCTCACCGTGTGCACCGTTTGCTGTTGAAAAACTGACTGTAGCGCCCGCTCAAAGATACGATATTTTAGTTGAAGATAGTTCCCAATTGGAAGAATTGATCGAGGTTAGTACAAGCGAAAGACTGATGGCTGCAAGTTTTTCAACCACAAAAAATACTCAAGTTAAGTATGACACAACCCCCCTACATCGACCTTGGTATCCACTTCCTCAAACAACCCACGCCAAAATCATTGATATTCATATGCAAGGAGGTGCAATGGGTAACCTCGCATCTGCCGTGTTTGAAGGTGAAGAAAAAAGCTTGCGGGACCTCGCCCAAAACGACGCTAAATTATGGGCTTTTAACGGTGAGATCGGTGGTTATGGATTAGCGTTGGCTGATATTGCACTTGGGGACACCGTGATCCTTAGAGTTTGGAATGATACGCGTTGGAGGCACGCAATGCATCTTCATGGGCAACATTTTTGGGTGAACTCCAAAGAGTTTGGTGAGCAAAATCGACAAGTCTTACGTGATACCTATCTGATGCAACCTTCTGAAAAAGTTGACTTGATTTTCACAGCAGACAACCCGGGACTTTGGTTATTTCATTGTCATATGCTGGAACATCACGCGTCAGGGATGGGTGGAGTTATTTCAGTTACATAATCTATGAGCGCTCAATAGTCGCTGTTACTTGAAGGTTCGATTGATCGTAAATATTGAAGAGCTCACAAATCACGACTGCGAGCACGTTTGAAAACACGTATGTCTCCATCCAACAGTGTCACAGTTTCAGAGCTTAATTTGGGCATTGAACTTCTGTATGATATTGTTTCAGTTCAACAATATGCTCTTGCACAAAAAAGTCTACCAATACACAAACACTGTGTTCGAAGACTATGTTGCAGACACAGTTTCCTTTTTTACTTTGCCTTCAAAACTGCCTTTTTCTGTAACTCAAAATCTGACGCATCGTGCCTCTCAAGAAGTTGACTAGAAGGGTCGCCAGAAGTGCGGTTCACCATCCGCCCACGTTGAACTGCAGATCGCTCGTTGATTTTCTCAGCCCACGCTAAAACATGCTTGTAACTGGTTACATCCAAAAATTCCCCAGCTTTATACAATCTACCAAGCACCAACTGCCCATACCAAGGCCAAATAGCTATATCTGCAATGGAATAGCTTGAGCCACTTACAAACTGCGCTTGGGCCAGACGCTGATCTAGCACATCTAGTTGTCGTTTAGCCTCCATAGCAAAACGATCAATCGCATATTTTATTTTTTCAGGTGCATAACTGTAAAAATGACCAAATCCTCCACCAAGGTAAGGTGCACTACCCATTTGCCAGAAAAGCCAAGATAAGCACTCTGTTCTTTCAGTTGGGTTTTTAGGAATGAATTCACCAAATTTCTCAGCCAAATATAACAGAATTGCCCCAGACTCAAAAACTCGTTGTGGGTTTTCTGAACTGCAATCCATTAGGGCTGGAATTTTAGAATTTGGGTTAGCTTTCACAAATCCTGATGAAAACTGATCTCCATCACCAATCCGGAAAATCCAAGCATCATATTCAGCTCCTGAATGGCCCAACGACAACAACTCTTCCAACATAATAGTTATTTTGACACCATTTGGAGTTCCCTGAGAATAAAGCTGAAGAGGATGCCGCCCTACAGGTAAATCCTTTTCGTGTGTCGCTCCGGCAGTAGGACGGTTAATGCTAGAAAATGTGCCTCCATTATCGCCAGCCATTTTCCATATTTTAGCGGGCTCATAGCCAGTTGGATCACTCATGTTTGTTGTCCTTTATTGTCAAAACACGTCTCTCACTCCAGCAGTACCACTGTTTCTGAGTTTAGTTTAGGCATTGAACTTCAGGATTACTAATGGTCCGTACTTGTTCTTAGAGACATTGCTCTTTTTGACAAAAGAACGTTTGTATCTGTGCTTGACAGCAACATTGAAGGTATCCCAGGGAAAACATTGGCTGAACCCACTTCATGAGATACATATATCACTATTACAGGAGGCTATCTGGAAAGGCGTTGTGCATACAGCTATTTGAACAATTGAATTTCATCTTTTGTTAGCAACGAGAAGTGCACCTTGATAAAATTATCATCACCGGTGAACCGTACTTCCCGCAGTAAAACCTTCGTCTAAACTTAGGCCTTGGGTAGGGATTCTAACAGGTTATTCCAACAGCGAATATCACTGTTCGGGTCAGGCGCCA
>CAJWTH010000071.1 GCA_913047725.1 uncultured Planktomarina sp. | reverse complement strand
CTAGTTCCAGCTCAATAACTTTTCCTTGGCGAACGCCTTTGACATCAAAAAATCCCAACCCCAAAAGAGCAGATTTCACAGCTTCACCTTGAGGATCTAAAACTCCATTTTTCAGCATAACAGTGACCATTACTTTCATCGCCACATCCTTTAATTCAGTTGACAAGCGTTGGTTTATTTATCGGTGTGGCGTTTTTCGGCATAACACCAAGCCTTTGAGCGACTTCAGTATAGGCATCAGTCAAACTGCCGAGTTCTTGGCGAAATACATCCTTATCCAACTTTTCACCCGTTTTTAAATCCCAGAACCGACAGCTATCTGGACTTATTTCATCCGCTACAATTAACCGTTGGTAATCACCATCAAAAACACGACCTATTTCGATCTTAAAGTCGGCAACACGAATTCCAACTCCATACATAACGCCAGACAAAAAATCGTTTACCCTTAAAGCCAACGCCAGCATATCATCCAAATCTTGCTGGCTCGCCCAATTAAAAGCGATAATGTGCTCCTCTGAAACCAACGGATCGCCCAAAGCATCGTCTTTTAAACAAAATTCTACGATTGGACGCGGCAGCGCCGCCCCCTCTTCAAGCCCTAAACGCTTGGTCAAAGTACCAGCTGCAAAGTTTCGGACAATAACCTCTAATGGTATTATCTCAACGGCTCGGATCAACTGTTCACGCATATTAAGTCTTTTAATAAAATGGGTAGGCACACCCACTGTATTCAATCCAGTCATAAAGAACTCTGATAGGCGATTATTTAAGACACCCTTGCCTTCAATTACATCTTTTTTCTTCGCGTTAAATGCAGTCGCGTCATCTTTGAAATATTGTACAAGAGTACTCGGCTCCGGACCTTCATAAAGTATCTTAGCCTTGCCTTCATAAACTAATTTGCGGCGTGCCATTCAGTCCTCCAGTAATCATATTTGCTCTTAATCCAATGTATGCCTAGCAGCAAGCAACCGAATAAATTGAATATACTAGTTTTTTTGTCAAAGTTAAAATTTTGCAGACAAATTATTATCCATGGCGTTTGTTAAAACGTTTATTTTAAATGAACTTTAATAATAAATATTTATAAATTTGTGCTTAATAAAAATTTGTTTTTAAATTAAGTCACTATTAGAGCTATGCCAGCGTAACCAAGGTAACCTTATGAATCCAATGCCAACAAACCCACTGCGAGAAATGATAAACAGCAAAGATTATATCTTGGCTGATGGGGCTACTGGTACTAATTTATTCAATATGGGCCTATCTTCTGGGGATGCTCCTGAATTATGGAATAAATCTGCGCCAAAAAAGATAAAAAAATTGTATAAAGACAGTGTTGATGCTGGCTCAGATTTGTTCCTTACCAATTCCTTTGGTGGCAACCGATCACGTCTCAATTTACACGGAGAAAAACACCGAGCGGCAGAATTTTCTCGGATATCAGCTGAAATTGGACGAGAGGTGGCAGATTCGTCTGGCCGCCCAGTAATTGTTGCCGGCTCAGTCGGACCAACGGGTGAAATTATGGAACCTATCGGATCACTTTCTTATACAAACGCAGTAGAAATTTTTCACGAGCAGGCTGAAGGTCTGAAGGCCGGGGGTGTTGACGTAGTTTGGGTTGAAACTATTTCTGCAGCAAATGAATTCATCGCAGCGGCTGAGGCTTTTTCATTAGCTAACATGGAGTGGTGTGGGACTATGAGTTTTGATACCGCTGGACGCACTATGTTTGGCATCACAGCTCCAGAGCTAGTAGACTTAATTTCAAAAATTCCAAATAAACCAATTGCCTTTGGAGCTAATTGTGGCGTTGGTTCATCTGATATGCTCCGCACTATCTTAGGCTTTTCTGCCACCAACAACGACATTCCCATTATAGCGAAAGGAAACGCTGGGATCCCTGAATACAAAAATGGTGATATCTGCTATAATGGTACTCCCCAACTCATGGGCCATTACGCAACGTTGGCCCGTGACTGTGGTGCAACTATAATCGGTGGCTGCTGCGGCACTACCCCGAAGCATCTGCGCGTTATGCGAGAAGCCTTAGATAACCATATTCCAGGTATTCAACCAAAACTAGAAGCGATAACAAAGGCTTTGGGAGAATTCTCATCATCAAGCGATGGAACTGATGGCAATGCGCCTACGCGAAAGCGGCAAAACAGCCGGAACCGCAGAAAATAAAATTAAGAAAGCCCAATTATTGGATTGATCTGTTGACTTAATTCAAAACGTCGGTGGCGTAAGACTTGATGTCGCAATCAGTTAAGACCTAGCATACGCACCGGACGCATATGGGATCTAAGTATATACAAAAAAGGTCATTATATATGTCTGATCAAGACGACGATATTGTTCTCAGCGAACTGAATGACGAAGATCTTGTCGCACAGATGTTTGATGACCTCTACGATGGGCTAAAAGAAGAAATAGAAGAAGGCGTAAACATCCTTCTGGGGCGGGACTGGGCTCCCTATAGAGTTTTAACGGAAGCACTGGTCGGTGGAATGACCATTGTAGGAAATGATTTCCGCGATGGAATATTATTTGTTCCCGAAGTGTTGCTAGCTGCCAACGCTATGAAAGGCGGAATGGCAATTTTAAAACCCCTCCTAATTGCAACTGGAGCCCCTCGTGTTGGCAAGATGGTAATCGGAACCGTTAAGGGTGACATTCACGACATCGGCAAAAACCTGGTGGGAATGATGATGGAGGGTGCCGGTTTTGAAATTGTGGATCTTGGTATTAATAATTCAGTAGATGCCTATCTGGAAGCCATAGACAGAGAACAGCCAGATCTTTTGGGCATGTCAGCTCTATTGACGACGACTATGCCCTACATGAAAGTGGTTATCGACACTATGATCGAAAAAGGGATACGCGATGATTACACCATACTTGTTGGTGGCGCACCCTTGAATGAAGAGTTTGGCAAAGCTATCGGAGCTGACGCATATTGTCGTGACGCGGCCGTTGCAGTGGAGACTGCGAAAGAGTTCATGGCGAGGAAACACAATCAAATGGCAACCAACGCCTAGTATTAAACTTATCTTGATTTTTTAAGGACTTGCGATTTAATAGTGGTGCAGTCTACATTTGGCTCTGTCGAACTGGATTTTACAAGCAAACTATTTATGAAAATCACAGATCAACAATTATCAGAACATGGGTTAGAGCCTCAAAGCCAAGGCAAAGTATTACTGATTGCCTGTGGAGCTTTGGCTCGTGAGATATTAGCCGTAATAAAAGCCAATGGATGGACGCACATAGACCTTCAATGCCTTCCCGCAATATACCATAACAAACCAGAGAAAATAACACCTGAAGTCAGAAAAACCATCAATAAGCATCAAAAAAGCTATTCTAATATTTTTATAGTTTACGCGGATTGTGGTACTGGTGGAGATCTTAAACGCCTTTGTGACGAAATGGGGGTTGAGATGATTGAGGGCCCTCACTGTTATAGTTTTTTTGAGGGTAATGAAGTTTTCGAAATGCGGGAGGAGATAACGTGTTTTTACCTCACAGATTTCTTGGTTAGGCAATTTGATGCCTTCTTTTGGCGTCCCATGGGCCTGGACAGGCACCCGGAGCTTCGAAACATGTATTTTGGTAACTATACCACCCTAGTTTACCAAGCCCAAATTAAAGACCATGCCCTAGAAACTATTGCCGAGGATTGCGCGCGGCGCATGGGACTGGATTACGAATATCGTTTCACAGGTTATGGCGACTTAGAAGTCGCGTTAGACAAGTTTTCTACTAACGCTTAAGCTTTAGCAGTATCACGAATACGTTCAACCATTGCCCGCAAGCCGTTAGATCTTTGAGACGACAGGTGCTCATTTAGCCCAAGCCTCGCAAGTTCGACCAAAGGATCAATTTTATTTACTTCCTCGAGCCTTAATCCAGAGTATAGTGTAATTAAGATGGCGATTAGCCCCCTTACAATTATGGCATCACTTTCTCCAATAAAGGTTAGCACATTGTCATCAGTTTTTAAGTGCAACCAAACCTGAGATGCACAACCATCTACTTTTGTTGTCGCAACCTTAAGAACCTCAGGCATGTTGGGCATAGCTTTTCCCATATCGATCACGTGTCTATATCGGTCTTCCCAATCATCTAAAAACTCAAATGTTTCAACAAGATCTTCAAAAATGGGCTGGGCCATAGTTACCTCAAAATTCAGTCATTTATTATTCACGTGTCCTTAGCGACTTAGTCCAATTCTTTCTTATTTCCAGCCAGGTTTTACAAATCATTCGTAATAAAATGACTATTTTTACAAAAAAATTAATAAATAACACCCTTGGATAGACTTACAAGCAGTGCCTATAACTCAAAAAGCTTTACCTTGTTTCCCTTAACAGCCAGGCCGACTTCTCCATTACACAACCGCAAAGCCTCGGCACCAAAAACTCCAAGACGCCACCCCTTGAGTGACGGCAAGTCACGCTCACCTGCAGCTAAGGCATCGAGCTCAGCAACATTAGCTATCATTTTCTGCGCCACATCAGACTGTTCCGACTTAGCTTTTAATAAGACCCTTAAAAGATCCGCCAATGCTGGGTTAACTTGTAGTTTTTCATTTATTTTAGGCGAGTTTGGAAAGTTTTCTGGCTCCATTACTGTAACAGTTTTTATTGCTGCCAAAATTCCATCAGCAATTTCGCCCTTGCGAGCTTCACGTAAAATAAGGCGAGATTTACTTAAGTCATCCACTGTGCTCGGCTTGCTCGAAGCTAATTCTAATAGTGCATCATCTTTCATGACACGGTTACGCGGAACGTTTTTAGATTGGGCATATGTCTCCCGGAAAGCCGCTAACTCCCTAATGAATGCCAAAAACTTACTGGAATTGGTCCGGGTCTTGATCCGCTTCCACGCATCTAGAGGCATGACTTGATAGATTGCGGGATTACTTAACATCAGGGTTTCTTCAATTACCCAGGATACGCGATCCCTCCGCTCTAACTCCGCTTTTAAAAATAAATAAACTCCACGAAGATGTGTGACATCAGAAATAGCATAGTTTTTTTGCGCTTCCGTCAATGGACGCCTAGACCAATCAGTAAATCTTGAAGACTTGTCCACTTCTTCCCTCAAAATCTTCCTTACCAGAGTTTCATATCCTACCTGTTCTCCAAAACCACAAACCATGGCAGCCACTTGTGTATCAAACAATGGCGTTGGCAAAGTTTTGGCGTCATGCCAAAAAATCTCTAAATCTTGTCTAGCAGCATGAAAAACTTTAACCACAGAAGTATTTCGAAAGAGCTGATATAATGGCTCTAGGCCCATTGCAGGAGATAATGTATCAACCAGGACCGCATCATCAGGACCACCACCAGGCACCGCAAGTTGAAGCAAACAAAGTTTTGAATAATATGTCCGTTCACGCAAAAATTCTGTGTCAATGGTCACGAAGGGATGTTCTTCTGCTTTACGACAAAATTCGTTAAGTTCAGCTTCTGAAAGAATTGTTTTCATACCTAGTCCAGCCATTTGAATCTCTACTTTTATATTATATTTATAACGGTGAATGAAAGATAGTGAACTTTCTTATTGGGAGTTTTTAGTTGAAATGTTATGGATAAAATCTCGAACTACTTTTGGATAAAGCAAGTGTTCCTGCACCAGCACTCGACTAGCTAAACTTAAAGCATCGTCATTCCTTAAAATATTCACGTAACCTTGGGCTAGTATTGGCCCAGAGTCTAACTCGTTTACTACCTCATGAACCGTACACCCTGCTTTGTCGTCCTTTGCGTCTATTGCACGTTGATGTGTATCTAAACCCTTGTATTTTGGTAGCAAAGACGGGTGAATATTTAGTATACGTCCCTCCCATGCTGCAATAAAATTTGATCCTAAAATATGCAAGAACCCAGCCAAACAGATTAGATCAATTTTATGAGCTTCTAATTGGTTTTGTAATTCTGACTCAAAAGCTGAAATATTCGGTTTATAAGTCTGATAATCCACAACTTTTGCTGTAATACCACGTGCAATAGCTTTAGAAATCCCTGCAGCCTTGGGTGTGTTGGATAGTACTAGCATAACCCTTCCAGGATGGGATCCAGTCATGTCGTCAATTAAGCTTAACATGTTGCTACCACTACCAGAAATTAAAATTGCAACGTTCAAAATGACAGATTTCCTGAGTAGTGTACTCCTGGATCAGATTCGACGCTCCCTATGCGTATTGGCTGCATCCCATATTGCTCTAATTCTGCCTCTATTCCATTTAGCTGGTCTGCTGCAACCGCCAGAACCATCCCAACACCACAATTAAAAGTCTTAAGCATTTCTAATTCAGCTACGTCACCAACATTAGCCAACCATTCCATAGCTGGCGATTTGG
Organism: uncultured Planktomarina sp.; assembly: GCA_913047725.1. Classification (GTDB taxonomy): domain Bacteria; phylum Pseudomonadota; class Alphaproteobacteria; order Rhodobacterales; family Rhodobacteraceae; genus Planktomarina. Next base: position 2,677 of record CAJWTH010000071.1, on the reverse strand, counting down.
GAAGTAGAGAAAGGTTTATCGAGGCTCCTAAATTATCCGGTAACATCCGAGGAATATTTTCGGTTAAACCACCACCTGTAATATGTCCCATTGCATGCACGCCGCCTACCTTCATTGCGGACAAACAAGGTTTCACATAAATTTCTGTTGGTTCTAAAAAAAATGTACCCAAAGTTTTGTCTTTAATAGGTGACGGACTTTCCCAATTCAAACCAGCATTAGCCACTATCTGACGCACCAACGAAAACCCATTCGAATGCACACCGCTTGAATGCAAACCAATCAAAATATCTCCCTGATGAACTCCATTGGGTAAATGTTTACCGCGCTCCATCGCCCCTACGGCAAAGCCAGCTAGATCAAAGTCGTTTTTTGTATACATCCCAGGCATTTCGGCAGTTTCACCACCAATCAGGGCACATCCTGATAGTCTACACCCTTCTGCTATACCCTTAATAACTTGTTCGGCTTGCGCAACATCAAGTCGACCAGTGGCGAAGTAATCAAGAAAAAATAGCGGCTCCGCTCCCTGACAAATTAAATCATTTACACACATAGCAACTAGATCAATTCCAACAGTTGAAACCTCACCAGTGTCAATTGCTATACGAAGTTTTGTTCCTACGCCGTCGGTCGCGCCAACTAGTATAGGATCTTTGAAGCCTGCAGCTTTTGGATCAAACATGCCTGCAAAACCACCCAAACCGGCCATCGAGCCCAAACGCTCCGTTGTCCTACTGGCGGGCTTTATACGCTCAACTAATCTGTTGCCCGCATCTATATCGACGCCCGCCTCAGCATAGGTTGGATTATTTTTTTCATCCACAGCGCTAGCCTCCGGTTTCGCTTGTTTTTTCCTAACGCAAGCCCTCTCTTATGAAAACCAAGTTATTTAAAAATTATAGGTATTAAAACCGACCACATTGTAAATCTGAACTTTTAAATACACCATAAGCAGCTTGACCCTTCGATCGACGTTGGTTATCGCGTATTTGCGCCCATTGGGGGCCCGTAGCTCAGCTGGTTAGAGCAGTCCGCTCATAACGGATTGGTCAGAGGTTCAAGTCCTCTCGGGCCTACCATGCTCATTTGAATAAACATTAAAGAGGTAGGATAATCTCTACAGATAGGCCGCCCAAATCCTTACTATCAGATAAAATTAACGATCCTCCATGTGATCTAGCAACGTCTGCGACGATTGCTAAACCAAGACCCACGCCACTACCTTTTGATTGAGTGCGTGCTTCCTCAAGTCGTACAAAAGGCTGAATTGCTTGTTCACGTTGATCAGCAGGAATGCCCTCACCATTGTCACAAACAGTAATCCGGATTTCCGCATCATCATATTCTATTGTTAATTCAACCTTATCACCGTAGCGCAATGCGTTGAGTAAAATGTTTTCAAGTGCCCGAGAAATAGGAATCTCTCGGAGCGCCACATTGCGTGGAATGCCCAAAAACTTGGGATATAATGGGGGATCAAAACGTGTAGCAAGGTTCGTTACTAGAGCTACCAAGTCCACGTCTTCTACTGGGTCACCAGTCATATCACGCGAATAATTTAAAAACGAATCAACCATCAAACGCATCGAAGAAACATCCGCTTTTAAAGCTTGAGCCTCATCTGTGTCTAGTAATTCAAGCCCTAATTGAAGCCGTGTAATAGGCGTCCTTAGGTCATGGCTCACCCCACTTAACATCAACGTTCTTTGTTCAATTTGCGACTCTATACGTTCCCTCATATCCAAAAAGGCTTGTCCAGCTGCGCGCACTTCGATTGCCCCGCCTGGGGCAAACGGCAAGCTTACGCCCTTACCAAAGGCTGTTGACGCTGCTGACAGGCGTTTAATGGGGCGCAATTGGTTTCGAAGAAAAAGAAACGCAATAAGTGTCATAAATATTCCAGTTAAAACCATTAAAACTAACAACTGATGTGGATTCGAGGCAGACACTCTGTATCTCGAAAAATCGATTTCAATGGGTCCAGCGGCGCTTTCCAATACGATTATGACTTTACTTAAGTTGGACAAATCTACGTCTTTAACCCCTATCAACTTTTCATATAAAAAGGGGACGATTGTCCGACCAGAGATGTCATAAAATACAAGCTCATTTCCACTGATGGATCCGCCCCATTCACGCAGCCCAACATTTAGAGATTGAGCAGTCGTCGCAGCAACTTCAGAAACTGAACTATTCTCTAATTCATCGAGAACCATAGCTATTTCAAGTAACAGATTAGTAGTCATTTGGACCGTGACATCTTCGAAATGTCGTTGCACAAAGACAGTAGCAACGGCCAACTGCAATGTTAGCATTGGCAAAAGTAGAATTGCTGCCGCGCGCCCATAAAGTGTCCGGGGTGCAAATTTTTTTAAATATGTACCTATCATTAGAATACATTAACAAAGTGGAGCCACCAAAGGAATGGAAGAAACCATATATCCAGGAATACGGCGTATATTGGCGCCAAATCCATCACCCATGACCTTTACTGGAACGAACACCTACCTTATCGGCCATAAAGAAATTGCTGTCATCGATCCCGGCCCACAAAGCGCAAGTCACTTAAAAACTATTTTAAAAGCTATTAAGCCAGGATCAAAAATTACAAAAATTTTCGTAACTCATTCACATCTTGATCACTCACCCCTAGCCGCAACACTTTCAGAGAAAA
>CAJWTH010000070.1 GCA_913047725.1 uncultured Planktomarina sp. | reverse complement strand
GACGATATACGATCATAGAGGTCATTATTTGTCAGCAGCGCACCTAAAAGCTGCTGTTCTGCCTCTATAGAGTGGGGAACGTCATTTGAAACATCAGAGGGTGCTTTCAATGATGTCAGCGTAGAAACTTCATTCATAGACTTCTCCCCCATAACGAGTGTCTAAAATAAGATAATCTATTTGGCTACACATAACAATTTAGCGTAAAATATGTGGATAAGATGCAGTTTTAGCCTTTTTCCACGAATATTATATAAAAATTACAATATCTGGTAGGCTGCCACTGTTATTTGTAATATTTTAATTAATTATTTTAAAATTAGGATAAATTGTCCACAAAGCATCCACAGACATATCCAGACATTTTTGTATTACTCCATATGTTTTTTTTGCCAAGCTTCTGGAGAGTTAAGAAAAGACGTAACCTCAAGTAATGTATTTTTATCAAATATATTCTGGTTTTTGGCTTCAGCCAGAACATCCCACCAAGTACATAAGGAATGCAGTTTAACGCCGTGTTTTTGCAATGTTATTTCGGTTTCAGGAAAGATCCCATAATAAAAAATTACTGCTGTATGCGCGCAAGTTGCTCCAGTTTCCCGAATGGCATTAACAAATGAAATTTTTGAGCCGCCATCTGTGGTGAGGTCTTCTACTAAGAGGACCCGTTGGCCTTGACTCATGACACCTTCAATTCTTGCATTTTTCCCGTAACCCTTTGCTTTCTTTCGCACGTAAGTCATCGGCAAAGCCATGCGTTCTGCAACCAAAGCTCCAAATGGAATGCCTGCTGTTTCACCGCCGGCGATATTGTCAAAGCTTTCAAAGCCGACATTACGCATCACGGTAATAGTTAAAAAGTCCATCAGCATGCTGCGAATACGAGGAAAAGAAATTAATTTTCTACAGTCAATATATGTGGGTGATGGCTTGCCTGAGGCTAGAGTGAACGGTTCCACAGCATTAAAGTTTATTGCGTTTATTTCAAGAAGCATTCGAGCCGTTAATTGGGCTATCTCTTCACGTTCGGGAAAATTTCCAGTTATCATTAGAAAGTATTACTCCTATTTTTCTTGTTTAACTTGTTACTTTCCAGTGGATATCAATATTTGGATTGAAAAGAGTTATGGGGCCGTCATCAGTTTTAATTTTCTGAGGAAATATTACTGGTAAATCTTTATTTAAAGTTATTTTTCTTTTATTTGGTGACAAACCATAAAAATTAGCTCCAAAAATTGAGGTAAAGCCCTCCAACTTATCTAAAGCGTCAGCACGGTCAAAAACCTCAGCGAGGCAGGGTATACTATTGCTAGCAGTATAAATGCCAGCGCAGCCGCAACTGCTCTCTTTGCTTTTATCGAGGTGTGGTGCGCTATCAGTTCCCAAAAAATAACATGGATTTCCACTGGTAGCAGCTTCAATTAAACAAAGTCGGTGTTTCTCGCGTTTTGGTATAGGCAGACAATAGTAGTGTGGACGAATGCCACCGGCCAAAATATTATTACGATTTATCATTAAATGGTGCGTTGTTATTGTTGCCGCTAATTTGCCTGGGTCGGACCGGGCATAAGCCGCTCCCTCAGCAGTTGTAATATGCTCCATGACAACTTTTAAACTCGGTAGCCGTCGCCGTAGCGGATCTAGAACTTTATCAATAAACACAGCCTCACGATCAAAAATATCAACCTCATGGCTAGTTACTTCACCGTGTACGCACATCGGCATACCTATATCGGCCATACATTCCAAAACTGGTTGCAATTTTTCAAAGTTTTCTATTCCAAGCGCTGAATTAGTTGTAGCACCTGCGGGATAGAGCTTTGCGGCTATAACTATTCCAGATTCATAGGCTTTTTTAATATCATTCGGGTCTGTTTTTTCCGTTAGGTATAAAGTCATTAATGGTTTGAAAGAGGACCCATCGGGCAGGGCGTCTTTTATACGGCCCCTGTAAGCCACCGCGTCTTTATAAGTGACTACTGGGATAGTTAGATTGGGCATTATAAGTGCGCGACCAAAATTACGTGCACTTTCAGGTACTACTGCGGCTAGAAGCGCCCCATCACGAAGGTGGAGATGCCAATCATCGGGTTGGGTAATGGTTAGGGTGTTTTTCATGCAACTTCTCTAACGATGCCAACAACTGCCTGCCAGACAATTTTTAGTATTTTAGATATATTTTTGACGAACGTTTCAGCTGGAAGATTTATTAGCTATCTGGAGGCAATTACAATCGGGTGAATGTTCACCTTTGATGTTGTCTTGCATGTCGTTGACCTTCGAAGCATGGTATTCAACATTTAAGAATTATAATAGTGGGATTAGTTTAATGCTTACATTCATACTGGCTTTAATTTCAGGATATTCGACACACTACCTTGAGCCTGCATTGTCGACATTTTTAAAACCCCGGTTAGATTCGGTGTATTTTGATGTAGGAGAATACAAAACACTGACATTTATTTTACTACTTTTTTTAGTAGCGGTATTTGGGTTTTTAGCAAATGAAACAGTACCTGCTTTTTTGATTATTTTAGGAGGTGGTTTAGGGCTTTTTAGTTCTCCGGGTATTAGGGCATTAAAGTTCTTTTTAGACCAGCGTGATAAATACGATGATGAATAATATTGTAGGTCTACCTACTCTATTCGCTGATCAACGCTTTGTTCTAAGTTTATAATTCATAAACAATCTTAATGTTTTTTATTTGAATTATTGATAGAGTTAAAATGACTTACTAGTCAAAAACAAAGATATCCAAAATGAAACTTTACATAAAACTACGGCCATATTACTTTACAAGCTGCCATCAATCGCTTTGCAAGCACTAACAAGTACCTTTACCGCATCTACTGATTTGTCGAACATCGCCTGTTCATCTCTATTCATTTGGATATCTATTATACGCTCAACACCACCGGCGCCAATGACAGTAGGAACACCGACATACATCCCCTTAAGTCCGAGCGCTCCGTCCACATGCGCGGCGCAGGGCAAAACACGTTTTTGATCTTTAAGAAATGCTTCTGCCATCTCAATAGCTGATGTGGCTGGTGCGTAATATGCTGAGCCTGTTTTTAAAAGCCCAACAATTTCCGCGCCTCCATCACGAGTTCTTTGGATAATTGAGTCAAGCTTATCCTGACTAATCCAACCCATGCTCACCAAGTCTGGTAACGGGATGCCTCCTACTGTGGAATAACGTGCAAGTGGCACCATTGTATCACCGTGGCCACCCAATACGAACGCGGTTACATCCCGCATGGATACGTTGAGTTCTAAGCTCAAAAAATGACGGAAACGTGCGCTATCAAGCACACCTGCCATACCGCAAACCATATTGTGTGGAAGGCCTGAAAACTCACGCAAAGCCCAAACCATTGCATCAAGTGGGTTAGTTATGCAGATTACAAAAGCATTTGGTGCATGATCTCGAATACCTTCGCCCACAGACTTCATTACTTTCAAATTTATGCCTAACAAATCATCTCTGCTCATACCTTGTTTTCGTGGCACGCCTGCAGTGACAATACATACATCAGCGCCAGCAATATCAGCGTAGGATTGTGTCCCAGATAAATTGGCGTCAAAACCCTGTGACGGCCCAGATTGCGCAATATCCAGAGCTTTTCCTTCTGGCATGCCCTCAGCTATGTCGAACAAAGTGATGTCGCCTAACTCTTTAAGAGCGGCTAAATGTGCCAGGGTGCCGCCAATCATGCCGGAACCAATGAGGGCGATTTTAGGTCTTGCCATGGAAAAGATCCTTAAATTTTAAAATTTCAAATGCGGGATACACTGGAATTGAGGGCATGCCAATAGATGCTATAACTCTTGTGCACGTCTTAGAGTTGCAATTTCGTGGCAAACCTGATGCGATGGCTAAATATTAGAAACCTTAAAAGTGGGATCCTCTGTAAAGTTATGTCGGCCTTTGCTTTAAGACTTGAAACTTACTTTATAAACATGGCAGTTAACCCCTAATTTTTTATGAGGCTGTCATGATTTCGCGCCCCTACCGTTCTGTATTGTATATTCCTGGTGGCCGAGAAGGTGCGCTAAACAAAGCCAGAAAAATACCCGCTGATGCTATTATCTTTGATTTAGAGGACGCAGTAGCTGTCACTGAGAAAGTTTCTGCGAGAGCCACCTTAGTTCAACAGCTTTTAGTTGGGGGATATGGGCGACGCACAAAAATTGTGCGGATAAACTCTCTTGAAACGACATGGGGTTTTTCTGACATAGGTGCAGTTGCAGGCACACCTCCTGACGTTGTCCTACTCCCAAAAGTTGATACAGCAAAAAAAGTTTTGGAACTGCGCTTTGAGATGTCCAAATATGAAAGTTTAAAGAAAACAAAAATTTGGGCAATGCTGGAAACCCCAAGGGGAATTTTAAATGCTGTTGAAATAGCAGATTGCCCTGAGTTGGATGGCATGGTTATGGGCACAAATGATCTTGCCAAGGATCTCAACGTCCGTCTTGATTCAACGCGTGGTCCCATGTTGACTGCACTTGGCCTAAGTATACTAGCTGCAAAGGCAGCAGGTATCATTATTTTGGATGGAGTCTTTAACGCATTCAAAGATGATGCGGGATTAATGCTTGAAGCTGTTCAGGGACGAAATTTAGGATTTGATGGAAAGACCCTAATACATCCAGCACAGGTAGATATAGTTAACAATGTGTTCTCACCAAGTCCCACAGAAATAGAGCTGGCGCACCGGCAGATAGAGGCCTTTAAAGAGGCGTCCCTAAATGGAGAAGGCGTAGCGGTAGTAGACGGTAAAATTGTTGAAAACTTGCATATTGAGACCGCGCGCGCCACGATAGAAAAGTCAGAGGTAATTTTGGATATGGAGAGAACGAGATAACAGACCGTAACTTATAATAGTGTGCATAAATTCTAATAAATAGTTAATCATACTTTTAAAATTCACCAATATTTTCTTTGGTTTTACAAGTGTTAGGGCCCCTTATGATTGCTTTAGCGTAGCGTAGAGAGATTTTTCGTTATTAATTATTTTAACTTGTTTCTTGGAGATTGGTAATGAAAACCAATACAGGTCGCTTTTTTGAGGATTATTCCATTGGACAGGTGATCGATCATGCTTGCCCAAGAACTCTTGGTTCTGGAGAAAGGGCCCTGTATCATGCTCTTTATCCTTCCAGGCACGCTCTCTACTCTTCAGATTTATTCGCCCAATCTTGCGGACTAAAATTAAGCCCAATTGATGATCTTATTGTATTTCACATTGTCTTTGGAAAATCAGTTCCTGATGTTTCAATTAATGCTGTCGCTAACTTGGGATATGCTGAAACGCGCTGGCTTGCTGCAGTCTATCCTGGTGACACCTTGCGATCTAGATCTACCGTGATTGGATTGAAGCAAAACTCTAGTGGTAAAACTGGCGTTATATGGGTTAAAACAGAGGGCTTTAATCAAGAAAATACAATGGTAATTTCATTTATTCGTTGGGTGATGGTGCGTAAAAAAGGGCCCATGGACGTTTCTTTTAAAACAACTGTTCCAAAATTGAAAAATGTTCTCTCAGCCAGTGAGTTATCCATACCAGAAAGCCTAACTTTTGATTCATATAATAAAGTACTTTCAGGCAGTTCATATTTTTTAAATGATTACCAGATTGGCGAAATTATTGACCACGCAGACGGCGTGACGGTTACTGAATCAGAGCACGTAATGGCAACGCGATTGTGGCAGAATACTGCTAAGGTTCATTTTGACACAACGGCACGGAGCGATGGACGGCGACTTATTTATGGAGGCCATGTGATTTCAATGGCTCGTGCGTTGTCGTTTAACGGGTTGGCTAACATGCAAATTATTGCCGCAATAAATGGTGGATCCCACGCTAATCCTTGTTTTGCTGGCGACACTATTTACGCTTGGAGTGAAGTCCTCGATACCGCTCAGACGCGTATTTCATCAATTGGTGCAATTAGACTAAGATTGGTTGCCACTAAAGGCGCAGTTGGGTTGTTGCGGGACGAGAATAATAAATATTATGATGATGTTTTTCTTGACCTAGATTATTGGGCATTTGTCCCAATATAATAAGTTGTCTGTTTTAATTAGAAGTTTAGCGGACAAAGAAATTAAATAATTTGAGCTGACTTTTTCAAATTCTTTATCGCTAATAAAATGTACCTGTTTAACTTTTCAAACGAAATAAATTTTGCTTGTGAGGTAGTATTCAAGGGTTGATCATGGCAATAACGAACTAGTTTACGAGATATTGTTTGAGAAGGAAATTAAAATGGCTGATGTCGAACGAGGTAAGCGCCCGCTATCACCTCATCTTACGATATATCGGCCACAAATTACGTCAATTTCCTCAATTTTTATCAGAATTACTGGAAATGCATTGTTAATTTCAACATTGCTACTGGTTGGCTGGGTGTTAGGCGCGGCAATTGGCCCGACAGCATTTGGTGTAATAAACTTTATTATAACAAGCTGGTTTGGTAACCTTATTATGGTCTTGTCGCTTTGGGCTCTTTGCTATCACGCCCTTGGGGGGCTGAGGCACCTGATTTGGGACAGCGGCCGCGGTTTAGGCTTGAAGGCGGCTGAGACAATGGGCTGGGCGATGATGTTTGGGTCTCTCGTCCTGAGCTTACTGACTATTTGGCTGTTAAAAGGATAAATAAGTGTGACCTTTTATTTAGTATTAAAGGAGAGGACTAAATGAGTGGTGGAAAGTCAGCGACGCGGCATTTTTTAGAAATGACGATCTCGTCATTATTTCTTTTAATTCTAATGCCCGTGTTCGTCGTAACTATTGGGCCAATAATTGGCGAGAATTATGAGGTTGTGACAAGCCATTTCTCGCGACCTTTCCCGGCTATAATTTCAACTGTGACGTTAGTTGTGGTGTTAATGCATTTTAAGAGTGGTGTAGTCACTTTGATAGAGGATTACGTAGATGGCTCGTCTCGCAAGCTTTGGATGTTTCTCACGTCATTTGTTTCATATTTATCCATTGCGCTTGTATTATTCTCTTTCGCGCGTTTGGCACTCTAAATATTAAGGACTTATTTATGGCTGCATATGAATATGAAACGCACGATTATGACGTCGTTGTAATTGGGGCAGGTGGCGCAGGTCTCCGTGCCACGTTAGGTATGGCTGAGCAGGGATTAAAAACTGCGTGTGTAACTAAAGTTTTTCCAACACGCTCGCATACAGTTGCAGCCCAAGGTGGGATTGCGGCGAGCCTGGGCAATATGGGTCCGGACAATTGGCAGTGGCACATGTATGACACTGTAAAGGGATCCGATTGGCTGGGTGACACGGACGCTATGGAGTATCTGGCTCGTGAGGCTCCAAAGGCCGTATACGAACTTGAGCACTATGGTGTACCTTTTTCGCGTACCGAGGAGGGTACAATTTACCAAAGACCGTTCGGTGGCCACACCACAGAATTTGGTGAAGGGCCTCCAGTACAACGGACCTGTGCGGCAGCAGACCGAACTGGGCACGCTATTCTTCACACACTTTATGGCCAGTCTTTAAAGAATAATGCTGAATTTTATATTGAATATTTTGCGATTGATTTGATCATGTCCGATGATGGTACCTGCCAAGGGGTTGTGTGCTGGAAGCTTGATGATGGGACAATGCACGTTTTTAATGCTAAGACAGTGGTCCTGGCAACTGGTGGATATGGGCGTGCTTATTTTAGCGCGACATCTGCTCACACGTGCACTGGTGATGGCGGTGGTATGGTGGCGCGTGCGGGGCTGGCGTTGCAGGATATGGAATTTGTACAATTTCATCCGACTGGGATTTATGGATCTGGATGCTTGATTACTGAAGGAGCGCGAGGTGAGGGGGGCTTCTTAAGTAATTCTGAAGACGAACGTTTCATGGAACGATATGCGCCAAATTATAAAGACCTGGCGCCCCGCGATTATGTATCTCGTTGCATGACAATGGAAATTAGAGAGGGCCGTGGCGTTGGCTCGGGCGGTGATCACATATATCTTAATCTAAGCCACCTCCAACCGGAAGCTCTGGCTGAACGTCTGCCTGGCATATCTGAGTCAGCAAAAATTTTCGCAGGCGTTGATGTTACAAAAGAACCAATTCCAGTTCTGCCTACGGTACATTATAATATGGGTGGAATTCCCACTAACTACTGGGGTGAGGTTCTGAACCCTAATGCAAAAAATCCAAACGCGATTGTTCCTGGTTTAATGGCTGTGGGTGAGGCGGGTTGTGCCTCAGTACATGGTGCCAACAGGTTAGGCTCAAATTCATTGATTGATTTAGTAGTTTTTGGCAGAGCTGCCGCGATACGTGCTGGGAAGACTGTAAATAAAAAATTACCACCAGCATCCATAAATACTACTTCAGTGGATAAGGCGTTTGAACGTTTTGATGAATTGCGTCACGCCAACGGTGCCGTACCAACAGCTGATTTGCGACTTGAAATGCAAAAAACCATGCAAGCGGACGCAGCCGTGTTTCGCACATCGTCCACACTGGCCGAAGGCGTAGATAAAATGACTCTGATTGCCAAAAAAATGGATGATATTAAAGTAACAGATAGAACTTTAGTTTGGAACTCGGATTTAATGGAAACCCTAGAACTTACTAACTTAATGCCTAACGCCCTTGCTACAATTGTTGGGGCTGAAGCTCGCAAAGAAAGCCGAGGCGCCCACGCCCATGAGGATTTTAACGAGCGCGATGACACTAACTGGAGAGTTCACACGATTGCTCATGTGGACTTATCTAGCGTGGCGCTTAGCAGTCGACCGGTAATAACTGAGGCGCTCACTGCTGAAGATGACGGTGGCATATCTTTGGACAGAATTGCGCCAAAGGTCAGAACATTTTAGCACTTAAGGAAGTCTTGTGCTGATTTTGTATAAAAATTTGCCTAAACTACAAAAAAAATTAGTTGTACTATAGAAGAATAAGTAAAATTCTGTTGTTATGTCTGGGAAACTAAAAGTTCGTAAAACTAATAAAGAATAGAAATAAATTATGGTACAGTTAACACTCCCAAAAAATTCACGAATAACCCGGGGAAAAGTGTGGGCAAAACCTAAGGGTGCAAAAAACCTGCGGACTTTTAAAATTTATCGGTGGAACGAGGAAGATGGTAAAAACC
>CAJWTH010000069.1 GCA_913047725.1 uncultured Planktomarina sp. | reverse complement strand
AAATGGTTATTTGTGATCGATTTGCCGATAGTACTCGTGTCTACCAAGGTGCCACACGCGGAGACCTTCGTAGTAAAGTCGATCTATTACACACAACAATGATTGGACGGGAACCAGACATAACCATAATTATAGACGTCGAGCCAGAAGTTGCATTAAAACGTGGCCTAGCTCGAAACTCTGGTGAAGACAGATTTGAAGATTTTGGATTAGAATTTCAAGAAAATTTACGTCATGGTTTTTTGAAATTGGCAGAAGAATATCCATTTCGATGCCATCTAGTTGATGGAAACCGCCCAACAGAGGAAGTATTTAAAGATGTTTTGGTTTTGGCCCAGCCATGAATGCAATTCCTGAACCTGATCGGATCGAAGGGGTGAAGCACCCTAACGAAACTTCAAAGGTTTTTGGTCATGACGCCGTTACCTCTAAGTTTTTACAAACTTTCAACAAAGGTAGGTTACATCATGCGTGGATGCTGACTGGACCAAAAGGAATTGGCAAGGCGACGTTGGCATATAACATAGCGAAATTTTTACTTATACAAGAGGCATCTACCAATCACGTTTTTAACCAAGAAATTCAAAAAAGTACCTTAGAAATTTCCAACAAAAATCCAATTTTACGTCGAATAAGAGCTGGCTCTGAGCCAGGTCTATATGTCTTACGGCGACCCCTAGATGAAAAAACTGCAAAATTAAAAAATGTTATTACCGTCGACGCTGTTCGCGAACTTCGAAGTTTTTTTAGCCTTTCTACAACTGGGAACGGTCGACGGATCGTGATTGTAGATTGTGTCGACGATATGAATAACAATGCAGCAAATGCACTTTTAAAGCTACTGGAAGAGCCGCCAAAAAACGCTGTTTTGATTTTAGTAACACATCAGCCAAGTCGGATTTTACCAACCATCCGATCACGTTGCCAGAAATTAGCCTGCGCACCATTATCCACCACTGACCTTCAATCTGCGTTTGAAGCTGCTCTACCAGACGTCATATTTGACCGGCGCTTCGCCACCTTGGCTATGGGTTCAGTAGGACGTGCATTGCAGTTGGCTCTGAACGAAGGAATTGATACCTACTCACAAATTGTTGATTTATGCATAAACCTACCAAAAATCGATCGCACAAAGCTTTTAAAACTTGCGAATTCCTACAACCGCACTGCAGAGGGCAAATTTGATCAATTACAAGTCTTAGTTAATATTTTCTTAGCACGAATGGCGCTTTCGCCATTTAGTCAGGATAGTAACGGACAAGCCATCTCTGGAGAAAAGGAAATTTTTGCTCGACTTTGTCCAGATCAATTTGCAGCCCACCAATGGGCAAATATGCAACTTGAGCTAAGTCAGACGGTAGGTAGAAGCGTAGAGGCCAACCTTGACCCCAGTTCCCTGATCTTGGATATGGGTTTCAAAATAGAAGCGACTGCTGCTAAAATTTTAAATTAGAAAGGCTTTTCGTGATCAATCCCCCCCAAATCAGTGACAGTCACTGTCACCTTGATTTTCCAGATTTCAACGGTGAGCTTGATGATATAATCATGAATGCAAGACAAGCCGGTGTGAGCCGAATGGTGACAATCTGTACGCGCTTACAGCAAGAGCCAATTGTTCGAAAAATAGCTGAAACATATGACCCTGTATTTTATGCTGCCGGAACTCACCCAATGAATGTAGATAAAGAACCAATGGCCACGGTTGAGGAATTAATAAACTTGGCAGTACATCCCAAATTTGTTGGAATTGGTGAGACAGGCCTAGATTATCACTACACAGCGGAAAGTTCGGCACAACAAAAGCAATCTTTACTTATCCACATAGCAGCTGCTCAAAAGACAAAGCTACCTCTCATAATTCATTCGCGCGGCGCCGATAACGACATGGCAGAGATACTTAAATCCAGTTATAACAGTTCACCCTTTAGCTGTGTTATGCATTGCTTTAGTTCGTCACCTGAACTGGCCAAAATCGCTTTAGACTTGGGTTTCTACCTTTCGATGTCAGGCATTGCTACTTTCCCAAAATCGCAAGATGTGCGCGATATTTTTTCTAATACCCCGTTGGAGCGTATTTTGATTGAAACAGATGCGCCATACCTAGCGCCGCCTCCATTCCGAGGAAGACGCAACGAACCAGCTTACACGGCTTTTACTGCTCAAGTTGGGGCGGATATATTTGGTATAAACCTCAAGGATTTTGCTTCTAAAACTGAAGAAAACTTTGAACGTTTGTTTTGGAAGGCTAAATGACTCGTACCGTTACCATACTAGGTTGTGGATCATCTGGTGGGGTTCCCCGGCTCGGAGACAAATGGGGCGCCTGTGACCCAAAAAATAAAAAAAATGAACGCCGGCGTTGCTCAATTTTAATTGAACAAACCAACTCCAAAGGTACCACGCGGGTATTGGTTGATACCTCACCCGATCTGCGATCTCAGCTTTTATCTGCTAATATAGGCGAGCTTGACGCTGTAATTTATACGCATGCTCATGCGGACCATGTCCACGGGTTAGATGATCTAAGGATGATTGTGATAAACATGCGTAGGAGGCTTCCAGTTTACGCAAACAAAGTGACAAAAGCAGCTCTTATATATAGGTTCAACTATGCTTTTGAGACACCTAAGGGTTCAAGTTATCCTCCAATTTTAGATATGAACGAAATAGAAGGCCCATTTGAAATTATGGGAGATGGTGGTTCTATCGACTTCAAACCTTTCGAGGTAAATCACGGCGACATAGATGCGTTGGGTTTTAGAGTAGGCGATATGGCTTATTTGCCAGATGTTTTCGATATTCCAACGGCAGCTTGGCAGCAGCTTTATAATCTCAAACTTTGGATTGTTGACGCTTTGCGCTATACGCCGCACCCATCCCACGCACATGTAGAAAAAACCCTTGGCTGGATAAATAAAGCTAAACCACAGCATACTATTATAACAAACATGCATATAGACCTAGATTATGAGATTTTCAGCTCAGAATTGCCTGAAGGCATAGAGCCGGCTTTTGATATGATGAAGCTCACAATCTAATATGTACAGTCTATTACAGGTTATAATTCCAGTCTTTTTGGTAATTGGTTTTGGATACCTAGCAGTATTGAGCAAATGGTTTGCAGACAGTGGCGTGGAAGCCCTAATGAAATTTACCCAAAACTTTGCGATACCATGCTTACTATTTCGGGCCGTTTCAAACTTGGATTTAGGACAAACCTTTCAATTAGCTTTACTTAGCAGTTTTTATTTTGGAGCAGTCTTCAGTTTTGTTCTCGGGCTTTTAGGGGCTCGATTCTTATTCAAAAGAAATTGGGATGAAAGCGTTGCAGTAGGTTTTTGCTGTCTATTTTCAAATTCAGTTTTATTGGGGCTTCCCATAACAGAGCGCGCATATGGCATTCAGGCACTATCTGGTAATTTTGCCATAATAGCGGTGCATGCCCCAATAGCCTATTTTGTCGGAATTACGGTAATGGAATTAATTCGCAACCAAGGCACAAGGGGTTCTCTATTAATTAAAAAAGTACTAGGGTCTATGTTTAAAAATGCCCTCGTGATTTCGCTAATTCTAGGTTTTGGCATTAATCTTTTAGGGATTTTATTACCTATCGTTATCACTGACGGGATAGATCTTTTTTCTAAAGCCGCCTTGCCAGTAGCGTTATTTGGCTTGGGGGGCGTTCTAGTACGATATCGCCCAGAAGGAGATCTACGCATTATACTCTACATCTGCACAATTTCTTTGCTGGTCCACCCCAGCTTAGTTTGGCTCACTGGTCGCTACTTTGATTTATCTAAAACTGATTTTCAAAGTGCGATATTAACTGCCGCTATGGCGCCAGGTATTAACACCTATATATTTGCAAATATGTACGGAAGTGCGCGCCGCATAGCAGCCTCAGCTGTATTAATAGGTACGGCTTTAACTATTTTTACAGCAAGCTTTTGGCTGTACGCTCTTGGTTAGTCCTAAAATCGATTTGGGCGAAACGGTACTAGCAAAGAACTCTCCGACATTTGTAACATTTCCGATGCCAATAGTTGACCAATCAAAGGGGCTAGGGTCACTCCACTGTGCATTACAGCCACAAATAATCCGCCATGCCCCGGAACATTACCAACAACTGGAAACCCATCCAAGGGTACTGGACGCGTTCCGATTTTGACATCAGTCAAATTTATTTTAGGCAGACCATGAAGCTTTGTTTTCAATCTCGCCATTACATCAGAAGCTAAGTCTAGGGGCACAGAATTTGGATCTAGATCACCACTAAATATTTCCCCAGCGGTAAGACTACCATCCACGTTTTGTCTGAAATGGACATCGTCCGTCATCAGAATATGATTGATTAAATGGGGGATGGAGGAAGTTTGGAGTATCAGTCCCGTTTTGTTTTGCATGGGCAAGACCCAGTCAATTCCCACCAATCCATGTTGAGCAGCGGCACCCGTCGCCATGACTACAAGATCACATTTAATATCACCCACACTAGTCTGAGCTTGAGAAACGTGGCCCCTAGAAAAATCTAGAGCAGTTACCTTACAGCCACTGAGAACGCGACCACCTGAAGCGGTAAGTTCAGCCAGTATGGCCAATGCCACTTTATCCGCCTGTCCTGCCCCTTCTAGAGGGGTTAGTATCGCTTCTTCTGGTGCATTTTTTAGATTAGGCTCAATAACTTTAATTTCATTTTTCTTTAACCACTTGGCTTGGTATCCCCGGGCCTTCAAATTAGAAAAATGGTCCTTAAGAGCTGGACCATGATCTTCCCACCAGAGTGTTCCCTGCCATCTAACACTTTTATTTAAGTCAAGCTGAGCACTAAACTGGCGAAAAGTATCAACTGCTGCATCACGCAATTCAAAGTATTCCTGACTTGGAGCAAAACTGGCATTAATCCATCCAAAGGAATTACTACTCGCCAAGCCTCCTAATTTGCCTTGTTCGACGACAACGACGTCAGCTCCCAAATTTTGACAGGCAAGCGCTATACTGGCGCCAACAATCCCTGAACCAACTATCAGTATTTTAGGTTTTTTAACCATTTTATCCCACTCGATTTGTTAAGGTACCGAGTGAGGACACAGATACAGTAACTGTATCGCCAGATACTAAGAAATTCGGTGGTAAAAGGCTTCCTCCACTGCCCTCTGGTGACCCAGTTGCAATTACATCACCTGGAGAAAGTGGATAAAGATGGGATAGATAAGACAGAATTCTTTTTAAAGAGAACAGCATTTGGTTTCCATATGTACTCTGCCTTAAAGAACCATTTACATGTGTTTCCAAGCGCATGTCCGAGATAGCCTGAGCATCAGAAACAGGCACAATCCAAGGGCCCCAGCTACCCGAACGATAAAAGTTTTTACCAGCGTGAATTGAATGTTTTTGATGCCCCCTTACTGATCCCTCGTTCATAATAGAATAACCAAAAATATGGTTTTTAGCCTCCCCTTCGGAAACCCGCCACATTAATTTACCTATGACAGCAACAATTTCTCCTTCATAATCATACGTATTTGCGGCCTCGCCACTTGGCAAATGTAAGGCGGCACCATTTCCCACAAACGAGTCACTAAAGCGCGTAAAAACTACAGGATGCCCTGGCGCCACTGGTATAGGTACGTCGATTGGATAGACTTTATTATAATTCAAACCTGCACAGATAATTTTTTTTGGGTTCGGTATCGGAGGTAAAAACTCAACTTTCCGCAATGGCACTGAATTTTTAAACTCCATCTCTTGTGTCATTTCTGAAGAAATTGCAGCTAACAAATTTGGATAAGTTTGACCAAAGCTTTCTGAAACAGGTAATACGGAATTGGAACTTTCGACACCATAAGTTTCCACGCCATCGATTTTAAAGCTACCAAATTTCATTAAAAAGCCTCCTCAATTCGACGGATTATTGTACTAATAGTTTGGTTATAAGGAGCTACCATATCATGCCTTTTTGCTACTATCGGAACCATTCCATTAATAAATTCAATCTCTGATTTTCGACCCACCAGATGATCTTGCCTCATAGACGGCACAGCATCTGGCATCATGGCTACAAACCGTTCAAGGTATGTCTCGGCATCGTCAAATGAAAATTTAATGCCCTCTGCACAGCCTGCAGCGTAGGCTTCATTCAAGCAACCTATTGATATTGAACGAAAGTCTGAATTAGCTAGGAGTTCCCCAATGTTACACTTAAAAACCGTGCAAGGACCTGATAAAGCCACATTACATATATACTTTTCCCAAATTAATTGATGGATATCATCAAATGCCTGAGCATTGAAGCCAGCACTTCTCCAAATTTCCTCCAGACAGTCCAGCCGTTCCGTTCGGCCTCCTTCGATTTCGCCTAGCCGAATTAATTTCATTGCATTGTGGTGAGCGTGCCCTGGACCCCGTATTTCCGCGCCAAATCCGTCTGCTACTCCAAGTAGTACGGCTGTTTTTGGCAGGTAATCAGAGACTTGAGCACCAGCACCAAGCCCGTTTTGGATGGTTAATACCATCGCATGTGATGGCATCACTTTAGCTATAGCCTGCGCCGCCTCCGCAACTCCTGATCCTTTGGTAGCAATCACATACAAATCACATTTTGGTATTGACCCTACATCCATAACGGCCTGAACACTACTCACGAGCCTATCACCACTTATCCCGGACAAGCGAAGACCAGATGCGTTTATAGCAATCACATGCTCTGGCCATTTATCTACTGCCCAAACTTCATGGCCCGCCTCTGCAAAAAAAGTGGCGTAAATCGAGCCCATGGCACCCACGCCCAAAACAGCGATCCTCATCAGCCGTAACTCCAATCTTTTATTATAGTAGCCAGTCATAACCCAGTGCCTTGCAATGTAAATTGTGGTTTTTCAAAAAATATTTGAAATGCACACTTCAAAAGTTTTTTAAATATGCCTCTTGTTTATGCCTGTGGGAACAACAAATCTATGTCTCAGTAGGGAATCAAAATATGCACAATAATTCGCCGGAGCAGATGCCATTTTTGCAGAATGCTGCACCCAATGTACGTGAACGCGAAAAAATGGAAGGCGGCAAAGCCTTCCGCCTCGAAACTGAATTTACCGCTGCAGGCGACCAGCCAACTGCTATCAAAGAATTAGTAGGAGGCATCCAATCTGGCGAAAGGAACCAAGTACTATTAGGTGCTACTGGGACTGGAAAAACCTTCACTGTAGCACGAGTAATCGAAGAAACTCAGCGGCCTGCCATTGTTTTAGCACCAAATAAAACTTTAGCTGCCCAGCTCTATGGGGAGTTTAAAGGTTTTTTTCCGGACAATGCAGTCGAATACTTCGTAAGTTACTATGACTATTACCAACCAGAAGCCTACGTCGCTAGATCGGATACCTACATTGAAAAGGAAAGCCAAATCAATGAACAAATTGACCGGATGCGCCATTCGGCCACCCGTTCATTGCTGGAGAGAGATGACGTAATCATAGTCGCCTCAGTTTCATGTATTTACGGTATAGGATCCGTCGAGACTTATGGGGCAATGACCCAAGATTTGCATTTAGGAAAAAATTACGACCAACGTAAAGTAATTGCTGATCTAATAGCACAACAATACCGTCGCAATGATCAGGCCTTTCAGCGCGGCACTTTTCGAGTTCGTGGTGACAGTTTGGAAATATGGCCAGCCCATCTGGATGATCGAGCTTGGCGACTTAGTTTCTTTGGACAGGAACTTGAGAGCATTGTTGAATTTGATCCACTTACAGGGGAACGAACCGATAGTTTTGAAAAAGCTCGAATTTATGCCAATAGCCATTATGTAACCCCCCGCCCCACCATGCAGCAGGCAATAATTGGAATTAAAAAAGAGCTTCGCCTTCGTTTAGACCAGCTCGTTAGTGAAGGTAAACTGTTAGAAGCCCAACGACTTGAGCAGCGTACAAATTTTGATCTTGAAATGTTGGAAGCTACCGGTGTCTGCGGAGGCGTCGAAAATTATTCGCGCTACCTAACAGGACGTGCGCCAGGGGAGCCTCCCCCAACTTTATTTGAATTCATTCCAGACAATGCAATTGTTTTTGCAGATGAAAGCCATGTAAGCGTGCCCCAAATTGGTGGAATGTACAAAGGAGACTATCGACGTAAGTTTACTTTGGCAGAGCATGGTTTTCGATTGCCGTCATGTATGGATAATCGTCCGCTAAAGTTTGAGGAATGGGATGCAATGCGCCCTCAATCTGTATTTGTCTCCGCCACACCATCGTCCTGGGAGCTCAACCAAGCTGATGGTGTATTCACTGAGCAGGTAATTCGACCCACAGGTTTGCTAGATCCACCGGTAGAAATACGTTCTGTGGAAACACAAGTTGATGATCTTTTGGATGAAATTCGTAAAGTGGCGGCCGCAGGTCAGAGGGTTCTGGCAACCACGCTGACCAAGAGGATGGCCGAGGATCTTACCGAATACTTACATGAGCAGGGTATACGTGTGCGCTATATGCATAGTGATATTGATACCATTGAGCGTATTGAAATTTTACGGGATTTACGACTTGGTGCGTTTGATGTCTTAGTTGGGATCAATCTTTTGAGAGAAGGATTGGACATCCCTGAATGTAGCCTAGTAGCAATTTTAGATGCAGATAAGGAGGGATTTCTTCGTTCTGAAACATCCCTCGTGCAAACTATAGGACGCGCAGCTCGTAACTCTGATGGCCGCGTAATTATGTATGCAGATAAAATTACGGGATCTATGGAGCGAGCGATTAACGAAACCAATCGACGCCGTGAAAAGCAAGCTGCATATAATACTTTGCATGGAATTACTCCTTACACTGTAAAGAAAAATGTCGAAGACATTTTGGCTGGCTTATACAAAGGCGACACCGATATGTCGCGAGTTACAGCAAAAATTGACCCTGCCTTGCAAGGTGGAAATATCCACACGGTGCTGGAAGGTCTCCGGCTTGATATGCGTAAGGCTGCTGAGAACCTTGAATTCGAGGAAGCTGCACGTTTGCGTGATGAGGTCAAACGATTGGAAACTGTAGAACTTACAGTGGCCGACGACCCGCTGGCACGACAATACGCTGTAGAAAAAGCTGTAGAAGATGTAAAAAAAGCTTCAGGGCGGTCAACGGGTGGACGCGCTGGTGGGAGGGGTCGAGCGCGACGACGCTGATGATTAAAAAGTAGAATTAACTGCTATAATACCCCTATACGCCAATTTCTTCTGAAGGCAGAAGCTGAACTCCATTAATTAGCCATTTACCACC
>CAJWTH010000068.1 GCA_913047725.1 uncultured Planktomarina sp. | reverse complement strand
CCCAGCGCAAAACTTCTCGGGTATGAACATTAACCAGCTGACCACCTAAAATTACCGTATCAGCTGGAACACGGCCAGCCGCTACGGCTATCAAAAGAGCGGCGCTTTCGGACCAAGTTTTAAAAAGATATTCCATGTTCAAATTTCTCTGTTTTTAATGGAAGAAGCAAGCCCCGTTTGTTATTTCAAAAGGAAGTTTTAAAATAAAATATGACACGTCTAAAAATATAGTACAATTTGGCCACCTTAAGGACTATACTCGTACATTGTTGAGATTTTAAAAATAAGTTACAGAATTCCAAAATTGTGCATTTCTTGTTGGGCTGGGCTAAAGGTGTTTATGATGGAAAAAAGTAATCTCCGTCCAAATATGGATAATTGGGAGGAACGTGTAGATTTAGCAGCAGCTTTTCGTTGGACTGTAAGGTTAAATATGCACGAGGCCGTTGCAAACCACTTTAGTTTTGCAATCAATGAAGACGGCACTAAATTTCTAATGAACCCAAATCAAATGCATTTCTCACGTGTAAAAGCGTCAAATTTAATTGTTGTCGATGCTAATGATCCCACAGCTTTGGAAGGGCCTGAGGCTCCAGACCCAACGGCCTGGGGTTTGCACGGGGGGATACACCGACATTGCAAACATGCCCGATGTGTGATGCACGTACATCCCCCCTATGCTACTGCTCTGGCAGCACTTGCAGATAGCAATCTTCCTCCCATCGACCAAAATGCTTCCATGTTTTTCAACCGCTACGTAATTGATGAGAATTACGGTGGGCTTGCATTTGCCGAAGAAGGCAAGCGCTGTGCTGAGCTGTTTGATGATCCAAAGAAAAAAGTAATGATCATGGGCAATCACGGTATCCTAATTATTGGCAATACCGTCGCTGACACTTTTAACCGAATGTTTTATTTTGAACGTGCCTGCCAAACTTATTTGCTAGCATTGCAAACTGGCCAAAAGCTGCGGGTACTGGAAGATGCAGTTGCTGAAAAAACTGCACAAATGATAGAGAGTTATCCGGAGCAAGATACCAAGCACTTAACTGAACTAAAGACTATTTTAAGTGAAGAAGGCAGCAATTATGCTAGTTAATCGTCCAGCAAGGATTTAAAAATGCAGTACGGAATATCAACAGAACAAGAGATGATTGCAAATACCGTTCGTTCATTCGTTGAAAAAGAAATTTATCCTCATGAAGAGCTCGTTGAACGTAATGGAGAAGTCCCTGCGGAAATAGCACAAGACATAAAGCAAAAAACATTAGACTTGGGTTTTTATGCCTGTAATTTTCCTGAATCTGTTGGGTGCGCTGGACTAAATCACATGGATTTTGCTTTAGTAGAACGTGAACTTGGCCGTGGAAGTATGGCTCTCAACCATTTCTTTGGCCGTCCCCAGAATATTCTCATGGCCTGCAAAGGAGAACAAATTGAACGCTACTTGATGCCTGCCGTCCGTGGTGAACGTATGGATGCTTTGGCCATGACGGAACCTGGAGCCGGTTCTGATGTTCGTGGTATGAAATGTTCTGCGGTTCAAGATGGAACTGATTGGGTCGTTAACGGTACTAAGCATTTTATTAGTGGTGCTGATCATGCTGACTTTATCATTGTATTCATAGCAACTGGCGAGGATCAAACACCAAAAGGGCCAAAAAAACGGATTACGGCTTTTCTAGTAGATCGCGGCACAAAAGGTTTCACAATTCGTGATGGTTATAAATCTGTTAGCCACCGTGGCTATAAAAATATGATATTAGAATTCGACGACTGCCGTTTACCAGAAACTCAAGTTTTAGGGGAAGTAGATGGTGGCTTCGAAGTAATGAATACTTGGCTTTATGCAACCCGTATAACTGTAGCGACAATGAGCGTTGGCAGAGCACGTCGCGTTTTTGACTACGCACTTAACTACTCAGCAGAGCGGGAACAGTTTGGGCAAAAAATTGGAAAATTTCAGGGTGTCAGCTTTCAATTGGCAGACATGATAACAGAAATTGATGCTGCTGACCTTCTAACACTTGCAGCTGCAGATCGCCTTGACAAAGAACTTCCGGCTAACAGAGAAATTGCAAGCGCGAAGCTCTATGCTAGCGAAATGCTAGCGCGCGTCACGGACGCAGCCATCCAACTCCATGGTGGAATGGGCTTAATGGATGATTTCCCTCTTGAACGATTTTGGCGGGATGCAAGAGTTGAACGTATTTGGGACGGCACTTCAGAGATTCAACGACACATTATCAGTCGTGATCTTCTTCGCCCACTGGGAGCTTAATGTAGTATTTCGTAAAAGCATCACCTACAAAAGTGACCATGTTTTAAAAGGAAAAATGATACAAAATCTAATTCACTCTATAAAAGAAGTTTTGTTTGGTACGGAGAAAAGTCTTGGACCTAAATAGGTTATTTAAACCAAAAACTATCGCAGTAATAGGCGGTGGGGAATGGTGTAAATCAATTATGTCAGCAGCACACCAAATTGGTTATGAAGGTACCATATTACCAATTCACCCATCCGGCAAAGAAATAGCTGGAGTAAAATCTTTAAAATCTCTAGATGCATTTCCGGGCTTAATAGATGCAGCTTTTGTCGGAGTTAATCGGCATGCAACATTAGATATTGTTAGCAAATTGAGAAACTTAAATGCTGGCGGCGCCACTTGTTTCGCCTCTGGGTTTTCTGAGGCTGCGGCTGAAGATGCTATCGGAGCAAATTTACAAGAAAAGTTAATCGAAGCAGCAGGCGATATGCCTATCTTAGGACCTAATTGTTATGGGTTTTTAAATGCATTTGATAAGTGCAGCATTTGGCCTGATCAGCACGGTTGCCGTGAAGTAGACCGCGGCGTTGCGGTTTTAACCCAAAGCTCCAACATTGCGATCAACATTACAATGCAAAACAGGGGATTGCCTATTGGTTATATGGTTGCTTGCGGCAACCAAGCACAAACCTCGCAGGCAGATATCGCGCTACATCTATTAGATGATCCACGCATAACCTCTATTGGCCTTCATATTGAGGGCTTTGGCAATCTACGCAATTGGGAAAAGCTAGCTCGTAAAGCTCATCAAAAAAATATCCCGATCATTGTACTGAAGTCAGGTAAATCCCAGCAAGCAAAATCCGCTGCAATTTCACACACGGCTACGATCACAGGCAGTGATGTGGGAGCACAAGCATTTTTAGATCGGCTTGGCATTCGCCGCGCTGAAAGTTTACCCGTATTTTTAGAGGTGTTAAAATTAAATCACCAATTTGGGACAGTCGAAAGCAATCAAATAGCCTCCATTTCATGTTCAGGGGGTGAGGCTGCATTGGCTGCTGATGCAGTTTACGGCACCTCATTGGTATTTCCACCTCTCACAACGCGTCAGCTCAAGGACTTAAGAAAAGCTCTAGGACCCATGGTAGCGCTCGCCAATCCACTTGATTACCATACATATATTTGGCGCGACGAACCTAAAATGACAGCAGCATGGGCAGCAATGGCCGATCCAAAAATTGCTCTAACCCTTATAATTAGTGATTACCCTCGTTCCGATATTTGTGATCAAAAAGATTGGAATTGTGTCACAGGAGCTGCAATTAGCGCAGCCAAACAAACAGGAAGACCTTACGCAGTAGTAGCCAGCTTGGGTGAACTAATGCCAGAAAATGTTGCTAAAAAACTCATGGAAAACGGGGTCGCTGCCGTTAATGGCCTGGATCATTGCATTCAAGCTCTTAATATTTTGACACAAAACTTGCCACAAGATGAAACTCCCTTGAGTTTACCCGGTCCAGAAAGAACCTCCTATATCTTAAACGAATATACTGCAAAGCAAGAGCTCGCACGTTATGGAATTTCCATTCCAAATGGGAATATCATCTCAGATCGTAAGAGCGCAGCAGAGAAAGCAATCGAACTTGGGTTTCCAATTGCTGCCAAAATAATGGGTTTAGCACATAAAACAGGTTCAAACGGGCTCGCCCTTGGCCTAAAATCACCAAACGAAGTTCAAGAAATTCTGCCTAAACTAGCTGCCGGTGAAGTACTAATTGAACAAATGATTGTGGGAACCATTGCCGAATTATTAGTTGGAGTGATACGAGACAATGCGCATGGGTTTGTTATGACTTTAGCTGCTGGAGGCACCACTACCGAGTTGCTTGGAGACAGTACAAGTTTACTTCTTCCAGCAAAAAGATCCAATGTCACTACAGCACTTAATAGCCTAAAAATGGCGCCTTTACTGTATGGGTATCGTGGTAAAAAGAAGGTAAATTTCGATGCTATTTTAGATTCAATTGAGGGTATACAGGCCTATGTACTTGCCAATGCAGACAGTCTGGAAGAAATTGAAATCAACCCATTAATCTGTACGGCAGAGGCTGCCATTGCTGCCGACGCATTAATAAGGAAAGCATGATGAGCCCGATCGAAACACTAGTTCAAGATGGGATACTTCAGGTAACCCTTAATCGTCCAAAAGCAAACGCCATTGATCTTAAAACCAGTAAAATAATGGGAGATACATTCAAAAACTTTCGAGATAATCCAAATTTAAAAGTAGCAATTATAACAGGGGCAGGTGACAAGTTTTTTTGCCCAGGATGGGATTTAAAAGCTGCCGCTGATGGCGATGCGGTAGATGGTGATTATGGTATTGGTGGTTTTGGTGGCTTACAAGAGCTGTCGAACCTTAACAAACCAGTGATCGCCGCAGTAAACGGAATCTGCTGTGGAGGCGGTCTAGAATGGGCACTTTCTGCAGATATTATTCTAGCCGCTGACCATGCCAGCTTTGCACTTCCTGAAATCCGTTCTGGAACTGTTGCCGACGCTGCCTCAATTAAGATTCCAAAGAGGATTCCATATCATATAGCTATGGAATTGCTTTTAACGGGGCGTTGGTTTGATGTAGATGAAGCAAAGAATTGGGGCATAGTTAACCATTCCTATCCAGCGAAAGAACTGATTTCCAAAGCCTGGGAATTAGCTCAACTTCTGGCAAGCGGTCCTCCATTGGTATATGCAGCAATCAAAGAAATTGTGCGTGACGCCGAAAATAGCAAATTTCAGGACGCGATGAACCGAATAACCCAGCGCCAACTCCGTTCAGTTGATATTTTATATGCCTCTGAAGACCAAATGGAGGGAGCTAAAGCTTTTGTAGAAAAACGAAACCCTATTTGGAAAGGCAAATAAACAAATAGTTAGCAATAATGACGTTTTAAGTTAACGGGTTCTAAAAATGGCAACGATCCCTTGGCCATCAGTATGCTCACCTCCAAAATAAATTTGTACTGGTATCAGATCAAGTTGAGTGATCTTTTCATCCAATTCCTGAAATTTTTTTTCAAACCCAGCACTTACAAAGTGAGCGCTGTTTATTGAAATACAAAATAGAGCACCAGGTTTTGAAATTCGCAACAACTCATCCAATGCTGATGGCCCAACATGTCCATGAGTAAAAGTACCTGCACTGATTATATAGCTATAAATATTGTCTTGTATCTGCAATCTTGAGTATAAATTTCCTATAATCATATGCTGATAGCAGCCTTTAGACTTGGCCACTTCAAGCATTTCTAATGATATATCTAGTCCATCAATATCTGAATAACCATGGAAATTGAGCCGCTGCCCGACCAACCCTGTACCCGCGCCCACATCAAGTATCCTACCATTTTGGAAACCGTTTAGGTTTTCTGAAAAAGCATCCGCCACACGAATAGGTAAAGCGTAGCCCATATTTTTGGCAAAATCATGGTCGTAAGATTCAGCCCATTCTGCATAAAGCAATCGATTTTCACTAGGTGATTGCAATGCATATGCCGCATCCAAGTTAGGTTTCTTTACCATACTCTACCCCATCGAAAATTGTATCTTCTACTATGTGTACTTAGAGCTTATTAAGGTGATATGACCAAGTGTTTACTTTGTATTGGATACGGTTTTTCCGCCCAGGCGTTGACTGCTGATCTTCAGCAACAAGGTTGGGATATCATTGGAACAACTCGTAGTGAAAGTCGGGCAAATGAAATGCATCAAGCCAGCGTCAGATCAATTATCTGGCCAGGCAATGACCTAAACAGGGCATTAACAGAGGCATCACATCTACTAATTTCCGTCGCACCTAATTCAAAAGGTGATCCTATTCTCAAGGAAGTAGATCTAAAAAATTACAGTTTTACTTGGGTGGGATATTTATCAACCACTGGCGTTTATGGGAACCATAATGGAGCATGGGTTGATGAAGCATCCTCACTGACACCGGCGACAAAACGGGGCAAATTGAGGGTAGAGGCTGAGGCTGCGTGGTCAAGTTTTGATCTGCCACTGCATATATTTCGCCTTGCAGGCATATACGGTCCAGGGCGTGGTCCATTTTCAAAAGTAAGAAATGGAACCGCTCGAAGAATTATCAAAGACGATCAGGTGTTCAGTCGAATTCATGTCGATGATATCTCTCAAGTTTTAGAAGCCTCAATCCTGCAGCCTAGGCCAGGCGCTATTTATAATATATGTGACGACGAACCCGCACCACCACAAGATGTCATTGCATACGCTGCCCAACTCTTGAAGTTGCCAATCCCACCAGACCTCCCTTTTGAGATTGCTGAAATGACCTCAATGGCGCGCAGTTTTTATGCTGAGAATAAGCGCGTTCAGAATAATTTAATAAAATCAGAGCTTGGTATAACCTTAAAATATCCTAATTATAGAGTCGGATTAAACAGCCTTCTTAGCTAAAAACTTCAACTCACAAACACCCTGTGAAAAACCCGCACTATAGTAGTAATTAAAGCCCCCACACAGTAAGATAGCGCGAAGGTCCTCCAGGTTGTGTCCAATCTGATACAATAAAAATATAAATTGTAGAAAAAACAGCTGATGAAAACACCGGTATTCTATAACTTAGAATACTGGTGTTGCTGATCATATCATGCTCTGGCCTTCAGTGTGGAAACAGCTAACGTCTCCAAAACTTTTTCTTGAATATCTTTAGATGACAATTTGGCTTCTCTATACATATCATCTGGATTTGCCTGATCGATGAAGGTATCTGGCAATACCATGGAGCGAAATTTCAATCCACGGTCAAAAACAGCTTCTTCCGCCAAAAGTTGGGCGACATGGCTACCAAATCCACCAATAGCACCCTCCTCCACCGTAATTAATGCTTCATGAGTTTCCGCAAGATCTAAGATCAATTCACGGTCTAGCGGCTTTGCAAACCGAGCATCTGCAACAGTAGGTTTAATGCCTTGTGCTGCAAGAGCTTCTGAGGCAATCAACACTTCACTCAGTCTGGTTCCAAAAGATAGTATTGCGACTTTTTTTCCTCTTTGGATTATCCTACCTTTCCCAATTTCTAGCGCCTGAGCATTTTCTGGCATAGTACAGCCAACACCCTCACCCCTTGGAAACCTAAATGCAATTGGACCAGCGTCATATTCGACAGCAGTCGCAACCATGTGGCAGAGTTCTGCTTCATCTGCTGCAGCCATGACTACAAAGCCAGGCAAATTTGCCAAAAATCCAATATCAAATGAGCCCGCATGCGTAGCGCCGTCAGCACCTACGAGCCCAGCACGATCGATAGCAAATCGTACTGGCAAACGCTGGATTGCGACATCGTGTACAACTTGATCATAACCGCGTTGTAAAAAAGTGGAATAAATGGCGCAAAAAGGCTTCATGCCACCAGCAGCTAAGGCGGCCGAAAAAGTTACACCATGCTGTTCGGCAATGCCCACATCAAAACAGCGACTTGGATAGCGTTCCGCAAAAAGATTAAGACCCGTACCGTCTGGCATCGCAGCTGTAACAGCACAGATTTTATCGTCACTACCAGCGTGATCTACTAATGCTTTTGCAAAGACAGAAGTATAGGAAGGTGCATTCGAGATTGCTTTAGTTTGAGAACCAGTCACGATATCAAATTTACCAACTCCATGGCCTTTGTCGCTCGCTGTCTCTGCAGGAGCGTAGCCCTTACCTTTTTTTGTGATTACATGAACCAACATTGGCCCGTCAGCCCGTTCTCTAACCATTCGCAACACCGGCATTAATTGATCCAAGTCGTGTCCATCAATCGGCCCAAGATAATTAAAACCCAACTGCTCAAAAATGGTCCCACCCACTGTCATGTGCTTAACCATATCTCGGGCACGCTTGGCACCTTCCCTAAAAGGTTCAGGTAGCAGTGAAACAGCACCTTTGGCTGCTGCCTTAAATTCTTGAAAAGGGGCTCCAGCATAGAGTTGGCTCAAGTATGCAGAAAGTGCGCCAACCGGCGGAGCAATTGACATCTCATTGTCATTTAAAATTACAATCATGCGTTTTTTTAAATGGCCTGCATTATTCATCGCCTCAAAAGCCATACCTGCACTCATTGCGCCATCACCAATCACAGCGATTGTGTCACCAATACCATGTTCAGGTGCTCCCCCTAGGTCCCGCGCAACCGCAAAGCCTAGGGCAGCCGAAATAGAGGTTGAAGAATGTGCTGCCCCAAATGGGTCATACGGGCTCTCACTACGTTTGGTAAACCCACTTAGCCCACCCTTCATCCGTAGAGTTCGAATGCGATCTCGGCGACCTGTCAATATCTTATGTGGGTAAGTTTGATGAGAAACATCCCAAATAATGCGGTCTTTTGGAGCATCAAAGATCGCGTGCAACGCTACAGTCAACTCAACCACACCCAATCCAGCACCAAGATGCCCACCCGTTTCTGATACGGCCGAAATAGTTTCAGAACGCAGCTCAGCAGCCAGTTCATGGAGTTCTAGATCAGATAATAATTTTAAATCTGCAGGCGTTGACACTCTATCTAAAATTGGAGTTACCGGATGGCCAGTCATAGATGTGACCCTTTCACTTCTTTCGTGACACAACGAACTGTGCCAGTTTTTTTAATGTTAACGCTCTGTCCCCAAAAGGTTCTAAAGCATTACAGGCCTCATCCGCAAGAGCTTGCGCTCTAAGCTTTGCAGGCGCCAAACCCAAAAGGGACACAAACGTCGCTTTTCCTGCATCATTATCTTTGCCAACGGCTTTTCCGACAATGTTGCTATCCCCTTCTACATCCAAAATATCGTCCACAATTTGAAAAGCGAGACCAAGCGCCTGAGAGTATTCTCTCAGCTCTTTTGGGTCTTCACATGCCAAAATAGCGCCAGCAACGGCAGACCATTCAATTAGTGCACCTGTTTTATTACGCTGTAATTCTGATATATCATCCAAACCTAATGGGTGAGAAGATGACTCTGCTTCAATATCTTGTGCTTGGCCTAGAACCATTCCCTGTGCTCCAACCGCACGCGCAAGGCTTGAAATTAGGTTTATTCTAATATTTGGATCATCGCTACATTCTCGCTGACTTAGTAGCTCAAATGCGAATGTTTGAAGCGCATCTCCAACCAGAACTGCAGTTGCCTCGTCCCATTTTTTGT
>CAJWTH010000067.1 GCA_913047725.1 uncultured Planktomarina sp. | reverse complement strand
GACCAAATGGTCATATCACCGGATGAAAGGGCTGCAGTTAAACGTCCATCTGGAAAGCTTAGAGGCAAAACCATTGCATCTGCGGAGCCATCTTGGATAGTTTTAACAGCCTGCCCCCAATTGACCTGCACTCCCTTATAACCTTCACCTTCCTCAAGGCCAGTTACAATTTTGACTAATCTTTTGGAATTACCCAGCGCCGCGCCGCGGGGCGGGCCATTGTATAGTGTGGCGCCTTTGATCCCGTCGTAACCAGAAAACTTTGCACTGTCGTAGGCATATAGTGCTTGGCACGCAATTCTATATGAGTAAAGGACCGCAACGCTTGCACCGAGTTCTGCAGCTTTTTCTTTATCAAGTTTTGCGTAGGGCCCAATCGCACGAGACATTAAAAATGGCAAAACAAAAGGTGCAGCGGCAATATCAGTTTTGCCTTCAGCAACGTTTTGTACTGAATTGGTCAAAGTCTGCCCTGTACTAACTTGAATGTTCGCAACATTGGATTTGGCTGCCACTTCTGCCAAAGCAATCACCGACACACCAGGAGCACTGCCAGGTGAGGCGGTTTCCGCAGTAAGGTTAGCCTGCGCCAAAACAGCTGGGGCGGATAGAATAGTCGCAACAGCAAATACTGTCGTAGTAATTTTATTAAACATGGTTTCCTCCAAAACGACCCTAACAATTAAAAAATCATGCTGCGGGTAGTTAGCATGACATAATATAATGCTTTTTGATAACACCCTTAATTTCCAAAATTTAGGACACTTAGCTCCTAGCCTTGTAAGAAAAATATTATCTGTAACTTTTAGTATAGGTGCATATTGAAACAGTAGGCGTCAACAAAAAAACCAGAATGCAGTATTACTGTATCGCATGGTGATTATTTTGATTTTTCTCAAAATAAGATAATCGTCTATTATAGCTCGTTTGTTTATTTTTATTTAACTTAAGTGTTTATTTTCAGTATATTAAGTATATTTTTTAACAAAAATAATGATTATTGAAAATATTGTGACACGCAAATATGATTTTTGATATAAATCAAAATAGTTTGTTTTTTGCGTACCTTTACACAACCATAGAATCATAAAAAATCGATCAATAATTTTTCTACTCAAAGGTTTTCTATAAACCAGCTCCCTTTGCCCCCAACTTATATTGCACTTAGTTGCTTTAACTGGATAAGATAACTCGGGAGAAATACCAAAGCGAGACACCGTAATGCTGGCCTTATATCATGGAGCAAACTCTGTTTGTTCAATAAAAGTCCGAATTGTACTTAAAGAGAAAAATCTCGAGTGGGAAAGTAGACATGTTGACCTGCCGAAAGGTGAACAGTTTACCCCTACTTACCTAGCAATCAATCCACGGGCAATCGTTCCCGTACTAAATCATGACGGCATACTTATTTATGAATCAAGCGTTATATGTGAATATCTTGATGCGCTCAGTAAATACAACCAATTGCTACCAAAATCTTCTTATGACAAAGCGAAAACTCACGTTTGGGGGATTTACTGTTTAGAGTATCACGACAGCGTAAATACGCTTACGTTCAGTAGTTATCAGCGTAAAATGCTACTTGATAAAACACCACAAGAACTCGCTGCACGGTGGGCTGCAATGCCAGACCAAATCAGAGCTCACAAATTAAAAGATTTGGTAGAACGCGGGGCTTCCTCTAATTATGTTTACGTCGCATTAGAACGACTAGCACGCATGTGCGCCGATGTGGAGGCAGCACTTGGAGAAAATTCATGGTTAATCGGTGATAATTATTCGCTCGCAGATGCACTATTGACGGCCTATTTTTATAGAATAGAGTGCTTGGGTTTAAATATCCTCTGGGAACGGCGCTATCCAAAAACAACATCTTGGTATGCTCAGGTAAAAGCCCGTGAGTCTTTTTCTACAGCAACAGCGCCTTGGTTAGATGAAGAGGCAGTCAGAAAAATTAGTAAAGTTGGCAAAGAGACTTTTTTAGCTCATACTAAGTTTACAGATTTTTTGTAGGCCATTCCACCAACAACTCAATATTAGTAAAGAGAAATAAAATGACACATCCTGATTACCTCAACGAACTCTTCATTTCGGCCAGGACTCATAGATTTTATACCGATAAGCCTGTTAGCGACGATCTTTTGCGCCAACTTTATGAAATTGTGAAGCTAGGCCCTACAGAGTCAAATTTTTGTCCAATGCGACTTACCTTTGTCACATCGTCAGAGTCACAACAAAAAGTAATTGATGCTGCGGGAGAGGGAAACCGACCAAAAATACAATCTGCACCAGTAGTCGCCATAGTGGCGCACGATCTGGAATTCCACAGACACCTTCCTAATTTGTCACCACAATTAGATGCAGAAGCGGTGGCTGGGCAACCCGCTGAAAAGCTAGCGAACAAAGCATCACTGAACACTTGGCTTCAGGCTGGATATTTGATCGTTGCAGCTCGCTCACTCGGCTTGGATTGTGGGCCAATGATTGGTTTTAACGCCGCTAAGATAAATGAGACTTTTTATGCGAATAGCAGTTGGCGTGCCAGTATGCTCATAAATATTGGCCACGGAGTTGGTGGAGATAAGATCCGCGACCGCTCCTACAGGCTAACATTCGATGAAGCGTGCGAAATAGTTTAACTACCAACCTGAGCATTGCCTCAAACTGCTTTTGATTTTTAAAAACATGGACTGAGCTTCGATGTGAATTGGAGCTCAGTCCTGACTGGCTAGCCGTATACCAGCTTGCAGTGCAGTAGTCGCACTATCCATTATTGGAATGCCTGTTTCAGTTTCTAAAGACGCAGCAACCCCTGCGGCACGCATATTCGTACACATAATTAAAATAATGTCTGGGCCCTTCTCAGCAACTACACGAACCATTTTCTCCATTTGATGGGCTGTGATCGAGGCATAATCATTACTAATTGCCCCTCCATAGTGTTGTTCACTCACACAAGAAAACCCAAGCTCTTTATAGTTTTCAATAATTTTATGTTGAACATCAGGGGTATAAGGGGTGACAAGACCAAAAGTTTTTACCTGCTCACTAGCCATAATACGGTTCATTTCAAGAACACAGCTACCAGCAAGAACACCAGTTTCTTTGGTGAAAGATGTACAAAAATCAATGTCATGTTGTATGCCAAGCCAGCTGGCAGATGTACCACCCCAAACTACGCAATCGACATCAGCGTCACATAGTAGTTTTCCAGCACTACACTGAGTTTCCAAAGTAAATTGATCAAGGGATTTTGCCGCGAGCGTTATATCAATCACCCCTAAACGCGAGAAATGAAATGTGGTATCAGGCTCTGTTTTAGTTTTTGCAGCGAGTGGTTCCAACACTGAATTAGAAGATGGCAACAAAATACCAATTCGCTTTGCTTTAATGTCCGCTACCATGACGATGACCCGTTATCAGATGATAGATCGGCGTGAAGCAATGCCGCCATCAACAGTAAATATTGTTCCTGAAGTGTACCCTGATCGAAAAGACGCAAGAAATGCTATCAAATCAGATATCTCATGCTTATGGGCAGGTCGACCAAGCGGATAAGTAGCTTCTAATTCTTTATACTTATTCTCATCGCCTAACTGTGATGCTGCCCGCTTTTTTAACATATTATAGATACGATCAGTATCAACTGGTCCCGGGTTAACCCCGACAACCCGAATATTGTCAGCTAGGCTGTTACCACCCAGCGCGCGGGTGAAGGCCATCAAGCTCGCATTCCCGGTCGTACCAGCAATATATTTAGCATCAAATACTTCACCACCATTTCCAATATTATTGATTATAACACCCTCACCTTGGGTCTGCATTTTTTTATAAAATAATCTGCAAAGATTGATGTACCCCATTACCTTCAGATCCCAACCTTTGCGCCAGGCTTCCTCATCGACGTCCCATAGACTACCACTAGGAATGGCGCCGGCATTGTTTACAAGAACATCAACAGAACCAACAGCCTCAGACAGTAACTCACAAGCGCCACTCTGGGCGAGATCACTTGAGTGGAGAGTAACCTCCACATCATGGCTGGCTGTAATTCGCGCCTTCAACTCCTCAAGCTTATCAGTACTGCGCGCTGTGAGGTGCAGGTGGGCATTTTCTGCCGCAAAGGTTTCGGCAAGATGTGCGCCAATGCCCATAGAGGCACCAGTGATCAGGATGCGTTTTCCGCTCAGTTGAAGATCCATCTAAAGTTCCTTAATTTTTGGCTTTCCCAACACGATAGTTAGTCAAACGTTAAAACGCTCCGCCCTTCCACAGTCCCATCTATTAAATCAGAGAGAGCATCATTAATTTTGTTAAATGGGCGAGGATTAATGATTCCCTTCACCTTACCGCCAGCAGCCAATGCCAGAATTTCATTCATTTCTTGGCGGTTTGATGCGGAACTGCCAATGACCTGCAATCCACGCTCAATTACTTCATGTGCATAAAAAGCCATCTGGTCTGCAGGGACTGCAGTGAGCACAATTTTTGCACGTGGGTTACACGCCGCCAGCATGAGTGGCCAGGTTGCGCCGACAGGTGCAAAATTTACACAGCCATCTGCACCGCCCAAAGCCTTAATTGCGGCTCCAGCCTGCTCATCAGCATGAACCACTTCATCAGCACCCAATTCCTTTGCGGTATTTAGTTTGTCTGGACTAATGTCTACGGCGATAACACGTACACCGCAAAGCTTCGCAATTTGAATGGCATACTGCCCCAATCCACCAAGTCCAAAAATTGCTAAAGTCTCTCCTGGTTGGACTGATGTCTTTTTAAAAGACGAGTAGGCCGCTGCTCCCGCACACATTAACGGTGCTGCTTCGATTGCATCAATTCCGTCAGGTATTGGGTTAGCCCATTCATGCCGCATGCATACATATTCTGCAAAGCAACCACTTACATTAAAACCAGTTGCATCAAATTCACCGCAATAATTCTCCCCGCCTGTCAGACATTCTTTACAATGCCCACAGGCTCCAAATACATAGCCAATCCCAACCCGATCACCAATTTTTAAGCGGCCACTAGCCGCACCGAGCGCCACAACTGTGCCAACCCCTTCATGACCCATTATCAGCGGCAATGGGTCTGGCGCAGCATGATCTCCACGCCAAATATGTACATCAGTAAAACATACACCACTCGCCTCTATTTTAACTAAAACTTCATCATATTTTGGGACTGGGCGGGGTACAGTTTTAATCTCCAATGGCATGCGATATTCCGTTAGCAAAGCCGCTAGCATTGTTTGTTCAACCATCCTGTTATCGGTAGACATTTGTTTTCCCCAATCTCCATCTCACACAAAATATTTAAGATGTATTTTATAGATCCTAAAGTCATTACAGACGGTAACGCTACAAAACAACTACCGTCAATTTTATTTCATAAACCTTATAACTAGAAAGCAAAATATTTTTTTGTAAGAGTATAACCAATTTGTATTTATTACAGACAATCGTATACACTCAGAAAAAGTGATTGAAGTGGCCATTCGTTATCCTTGCCAAGAAAGTAAGTTTTTAAAGAAATCTCTGTTGGCTTTTAAACAAATCTTAATACCTACATACTGATATCAATGGCTTATGTCCTGGTCACTACTAATCAAAAAGAGAATAAGAATGCCAACCATTATTGAAGAGCTGCTAATACCTGAAACTAACAAAGGTATATTTTACGGTGGGGCGTTCCATCCGGCATCCCAATCTGATGAGATTGTTGTGATGAATCCTGCCACTGGAAAACGGTTTACTACCGTTCCCGATGCTACCGCCGAAGATGTAGTAAAAGCAGTTGCAGCTGCGAGCGCCGCTTTTCCAGCCTGGTCAAGTCTAGATGCCTTTGACCGCAGTAAACATCTTCTCAAATTTGCGGAAGTAATACGTGAAAACATTTCTTCTCTGGCTATTTTAGAAGCCACCGTTACTGGGCGTTCTCTGCGCGAAATGAATGCCCAAATGGGGCGCATTCCTGAATGGTTAGAATATTTTGCCGGTATTGCCTTAGGTCTAGAGGGGGAGTCCAATCAGCTAAAAGGCGGCTATGTAACGCTGACCCATTACGAGCCGCTAGGCCCAGTTGCCCTTCTCACACCGTGGAACCACCCAGTACTTATTTTAATGAAAAAACTTGCGGCGGCACTTGCAGCTGGAAATACATGCGTGATCAAGCCCTCTGAACTTGCCCCCGTATCTCCACTGGCAATCGCTGTTTTAGCCAAAGTGGCTGGTTTGCCAGACGGAGTAATAAATGTTGTAACTGGTGGGCCCTCCACAGGTGCCGCATTGTGCGCCGCAGATGACATTCATTATATCGACTTAACTGGTGGTACAGAAACTGGCCGTAAGGTTGCCAGCCAAGCTGGCCAACGCCTTGTCCGAAGTACTATGGAACTAGGTGGGAAAACGCCAGTTATTGTTTGTGACGATGCAGAACTAGATGCTGCAGTGGCCGGTGTATTGTTTGCAGCTTTTGTTGCATCGGGTCAGACATGCGTTGCAGGTTCTCGAATTCTTGTCCAAAGTCAAATTTATGATAGATTTGTAGAAAAGTTAGCAAAGCGTGCAGACTTAATAAAATTGGGTGATCCCATGGACCCTAGTACGCAAATGGGTCCAGTAATATCGCAATCAGCACTAGAACGTTGTAAGCATTTTGTGGCGATGGCACTTTCTGAAGGCGGCCGACAAGTGGCAGGCACGAAATCTCCAGACCTAGGTGGTCCGTTTGCCCAGGGATACTATATACGTCCGACAATTTTTGCTGACGTTCAGCCACATCATCGTTTATTTAAAGATGAAGTTTTTGGCCCAGTCATCTCAATTACTCCCTTCGACACTGAGGAAGAAGCAATTGAACTCGCCAATGTTGGCGAGTTTGGCCTAGGCGTGTCAATTTGGTCACGCGATATTGCACGTGGGCACAGATTATCTCGTAAAATTCGTGGAGGCATTGTTTGGCTTAACGACCACCACCGCAACGATCCAAGATCAGTTTGGGGTGGTGTTAAAGACAGTGGCTTTGGCAAAGAAAACGGCTGGGACGCCCTACGAGGTTATTTAACAAAAAAATCCATTGTGGTCCGGACTGAACCTGGCTTTGATGACTGGTTTGCAGGTGGGAGCAGATATGGATAACAAAAAACTATAACTATGATCCAAAACAATGCTATTTAGCACTTCAATAAAACTGAAGTTTTCTCTTTTGTTTCTGTAACAAATGAAGACAGGTATTTAGTAGAATATATACGTTAGAACAGCGGCATGGTCTTTCTAACCATCAACGACTAATCTTAATTAGTAGAATGAGGTGGATGGTATGAAAATAGATACATTTGGCGTTGAAATGTGGATGAACGAGTGGGAAAATAACTGCGAATTCAACCTGGCAGAAACATGTGTTGAAAGCCTGACTTTAACAGAGCTTTTAAATATAACTGGAAGAAATGAAACGGATCTCTCAGCTTTATTGCCATTAAAAATGACATACGGTGACATTAAAGGATCTGATCGCCTAAGAAATGCGATCGCTGCCCTCTATCAAAAACAAAACAACGCAAACATCCTTGTAACCCACGGCACAATCGGGGCCAATATGTTGGTTCACAAAACATTGGTCGAGCCTGAGAATGAAGTGATATCTATCGTACCCACATATCAACAGCATTATTCAATTCCCAAAAGTATTGGTGCTAATATTAGCCTTTTGCATCTTTCCGAGAAGACGGATTGGTTACCTGATTTGCGTGAATTAGAAAAACTAACAAAACCAAACACAAAACTTATAGCCCTTACAAATCCAAATAATCCCACAGGGGCATTAATTCCAAAGGAAATGCTTGAGGAAATAGTTAGTATTGCTCGCGGTGTTGGGGCTTGGGTGCTTTGTGATGAAGTTTACCGTGGTACCGATCAGCATGGCAACGGAATGACAACTGCTATGGCGGATATTTACGAAAAAGGAATAAGCACTGCCGGCATGTCCAAAGCTTACAGCCTAGCCGGCCTGAGGCTTGGTTGGATTGCCGCACCAGAGGAATTCATTGAGGACGTCATGGTTCACCGAGACTATGATACAATAAGCGTTGGAATGCTCGACGACCATTTCGCAACCATTGCCTTGGAAGGATATGAAAAAATACTGAAACGAGCACATGACATAACAAGAGGAAACCTGGCACAGCTTGCTTTATGGATGGAAAACGAAAAAAAACTTTCTTGGATAAAACCAAAATCTGGCACAACAGCATTAGTTAAGTATGATTTAAAAATGAATTCTTATGACTTTTGTATAAATCTAATAAAAGAAACTGGTGTAATGTTTACCCCCGGATCAGCTCTCGGAATGGAGGGCTATATCCGCATAGGCTATGCCAATAATCCAGAGATATTAAAAGCTGGGTTGGAACGAGTATCAAAGTTTTTATCACACCACTAAATATGCAAGACTGGTATGGCTTATGGTAGAATAAAACTGATTGAGCTAATTAATGTATTGTCTTGATATATATTAGAAAGATTTAAATTATAGTGAATGTAAAAATTCTTTAAGTCGCAGTATTTTGTTTAATCTTTGCTTTATATAGCTCTCTGATCCGATGAAAAATAGGCCCCGCCTTGCCGCCGCCTATTACCCGGCCATCAATCTCAAATACAGGAGATTGCGCGCCAAATGTACCAGTTAGAAAGGCCTCATCTGCGCCATAAGTATCAACAAGAGAGAAGTTGCGCTCAAATATAGCAATGCCATTTTCGCGGCAAACATCAATCACCTTTTGTCGTGTAATTCCATTCATGCAGTAATCACCAGTTGATGTCCAAACAGCTCCTTTGCGAACGATAAAAAAATTGCATGCATTTGTTGTGTTAACAAATCCAAACGGATCGAGCATGAGAGCTTCGTCAGCACCGGCACGAATGGCGTGGTTCAGTGCAATTATACAGTTCAGTTTCGAGTGTGAATTAAGTTTGGCATCCTGGGTCAGCG
The DNA here is from genome assembly GCA_913047725.1 of uncultured Planktomarina sp. Lineage (GTDB taxonomy): Bacteria > Pseudomonadota > Alphaproteobacteria > Rhodobacterales > Rhodobacteraceae > Planktomarina. The sequence continues at coordinate 488 of CAJWTH010000067.1, read as the reverse complement.
GCAACCCTCGGTGGTGTGGGACAGTATGCAACCTGATACCCCGATCAATGATACTATTATCAGGTTTTGAGTGTTCTGCGATAATTACAATTGTTGAACCAAAAATACTAAGGTGGGGATGCTGAAATGGTTTCTTTTTGCGTCCTCGAGTCACCATGACACGGAGATGCACGTCAGTCTCCATCTCGTTAGCCTTCAACGTCTGCCAAATTGCAGCAGTCAGCTGCTCACGGGTTAGACCAACGTCAAGGTCGATATAAAGAGCTGCTTCATAAAGACGATCAAGGTGCTCATCTATAAAAGATAGCCATCCATCATAAAGGCGCAAACCTTCCCAAATACCGTCACCAAGCATGAAACCAGAGTCATAAACAGAGACCTTGGCATCATCACGATGAACTAATTCACCATCCACGTAGATAATTATATTTTCATTACGGTCATCAGATACTGCGTCATGCGTAGAAATATGTGTATCGGTCATAATT
>CAJWTH010000066.1 GCA_913047725.1 uncultured Planktomarina sp. | reverse complement strand
TAGAGTGAATAAGTCGGTGGATCAGATAAAAGTGTAAATCGCGCCATAGGTGCACAAGTAAGATCATAGAAATGAAATATATCCAGTTTTCTTGTACATTAATGACGGATACGTATTCATTTGTGGCAAGCCACAATACCCCAACTTCAAACGCAGTCCAAATTGTTACGCCACTTACAAAAGTAAGAAAAATATTATCGAGGTTCTGATTGCCAAACATAAATTGCTTTGACTTTTTAGACGGCCACCTTGGGTTAAATTTAAACTCTAAACTTTGGGCACGTTGCATATAAAGGCGGAAATGAAACGCACCGAAATAAAGGGTAACTAAAACACTGTTTCGAGCAAAAGCGATCAAAAATACTTTAATATTGAGTTGAGCATATGCTTCTAATGGCGGCGAAAAATAAAACCATGATAAAAGACCAACCAGAACGTAAAATAAATTCCATGGTACAAAATACCCTGGAATAGAGAATACCCACTTGAGAGCACCTATCGGTTCGAGCGGCCAAACGAATACTGGAGGATAACTAACCATATCATCAGGCTTGTAATGTCCTCTTTTGTCACGGTGCCCATAGTCAGACTCAGCCAAAATCATCCACCTTCCAACTAATTTCGTAGAAGAAATATCACAGTTAAGTTTTTTGGTAACCCATGTGGTACACCCGTTTTCTTGCAAAGGTTTAAATTCTTTGTAAATCAGGTACTTGATTAAAAATTAATTTTATTACTAGCAATATAGTTCTCTCGTCCGCTACGCTTCACCTTAAAGTGGAGGATACAAAATGATTGAAGTCGACTGGGCGCGCTTAAAGGCACACGAGTTGCGAAAATTGGCTGATGACAACGCAATTGTGATATTACCCATCGCCTCAATGGAACAACATGGCCCACATTTGCCGGTAATGACAGATACGCGGTTGGGACAAGAAATTGCTCACCGTGCGGCTCGAAAGGCTTATAGCCATCGAGCAGTTGTCGTTGCTCCTGTGGTCTGGTCAGGCCTGTCAGAGCACCACATGCCTTTTGGAGGTACGCTGACTTTGTCTCATGACACATTTAGGCGCGTGGTAAGCGATCTGATAGAGGCCATAACGCGACAGGGCTTTAAGGATATTTTGATTTCAAACTCCCACGGTGGAAACGTAATTGCCATACAACAGATACTGGATGAGCTAGCCCCAACATCCAAGGCAACATTGGTGGCTACCAACTATGATGTGGAAGCTGGAGAGGATTTAACTAGGCACTTACAGGATCAACTGGGCGTGATGCACGCTGGTGAGGCAGAAACCTCAATGATGCTTATCTGTGAGCATGATTTGGTTGATATGTCGAACATAACTAACCTTGCCAGCCCAGAGGGTGGCAAACACTTTTTGTCGGTAGGGAAAGGTTCATATAGATGGCGGCCTTTCACTCATATGACTAAAAATGGTTTGGCAGGAAATCCAGTACGTTCCAATGCTGCAAAAGGTGAAAAGATGCTGGAAGCGGGTGCAAAAGCTTTGGCCAATCTGATAATGGATCCTGAAACTTGGGCTGCTTCAAAAGATTTAAGGTCTGCTGAAAAAAATATTGGAGAATATAAATGACAAATGAATTTGTATTTTATGATCTTGAGACTGCTCCAGAAGAAAGTAAAAACTTATTGGGTGATCTGTTTGATAAAAATGGTCGCAATGGTTTCTATTCGGTTTTGGCGGGATCACCTGAAACCCTTAAGGCTTATACTGAGTTGCATGAGCTATTTATGCATACAAGCTTTACTGATGAAGAACGTACTGTGATTTGGCAAACTATAAATGTGGAACATGAATGCAACTTCTGTGTTCCAGCACATACTGCGATGGCAAAATACATGAATATTAACGATGATGTTATTAATGCTTTGAGAGATGAAACGCCGCTACCGAAGGCGAAGCTTGAAGCTTTACGTAGCTTTACTTTGGAAGTTGTGAGGACCAGAGGACACGCTTCTGAAGGTGCGGTCTCTGATTTTCTAACTTCTGGATACACACACCAAAATATTTTGGAAGTTGTGCTAGGACTTTCTCAGAAAATAATAAGCAATTATGTCAACCATCTCGCCGGAACACCGGCGGAAGAAAAATATAAAAAATTTTCTTGGACTAAAGCTTACAAACCATAAATTAAACTCATTCGCGAGGTCATGATAGGTAGTTTAGAATAAACCTTGGTATTTCTTGAGTTTTTCCCAAACACTAATAATATCGTCATAACTAAATTTCTCTAAATACTCATATTTTTGTTTTAGAAATTTTTCATAATGCGTTATCAAATCAGCAGCTTGACTATTTGACAACATATTCAAATCATTTTCACCTTTTGCAGCAATAATGCCTTCATAAAAAGCATCTGTCAGCATTTACCAGACCATTTCCACGGGCCCCCACAACTAAAAGTCAGAACTCTTTGGAGTTCTTTAAGCGCTTGACAGATACAACCTTAATCGGGCTTTCTTTGCCTGAGGTCATAACGGCTTTTTTAGCACTGCTACCTCAAAGATGCAGTAGTAAAAGGAGCGAAGCATGCAGCACGCAAATTCAAAACGTGGCCTAATGACCACCGCTATTCACGCAGGCGAAACTCCAGATCCCACCACAGGGGCTTCAGCCCCACCATTACATATGTCTTCAACTTTTGTAACAAATCAAGTTGCTGGATTTTCTGCCCATGATCTCGAAGACGATGGCAATTTTCTCTATGCGCGCTGGGGGAATCCAACTGTACAAATGCTAGAACAAAAAATGGCCGCTATAGAAGGTGTTGAGGATTGCATCTGTTTGGCCTCTGGCATGGCTGCAGCAACTGCAATTTTCCTAACATTTTTATCTGCAGGAGATCACGCAGTGATCTCTGATGTAAGTTATGCCGGTGTAGCTGAATTAGCCCGTGATACCCTGCCAAGATTTGGTATTAGCATCAGCCTAGTTGACATGTCAGATCTTGCAGCTGTTGCAGCCGCACTGCGCCCAAATACAAAAGTAGTACACACGGAATCTCCAGTAAATCCAATTGGCCGCCTTACAGATTTAGCCGCAGTATCAAAACTAGCCCATGAAGCTGGTGCTTTGGTCAGCTGCGACGCCACTTTTGCATCGCCGCTAGGGCAAAAATCTGCGGCTTTGGGCATCGATCTAATCATGCATTCTGTCACCAAGTATGTTGGTGGACATGGTGACGCAGTTGGTGGCGCTGTGGCAGGCTGTAAAGCCCTAATCTCTCAAATTCGAGGGGAGAGCGCTATCCACCATGGTGGTGTGATGTCTCCGTTCAACGCTTGGTTAGTGGCGCGCGGTTTGTCACTACTTCCAATGCGTATGCGAGCACATCAATCTGGGGCGCAGGTAATATCTGAGTGGCTGGAAGCCCAACCGCAGGTCATCCGAGTGATCTACCCTGGCCTTAAAAGCCATCCACAGTACGATCTCGCTCAAAATCAAATGCAAAACACGTCTGGTATGATCAGCTTTCAGGTTGGTGATGCTGCGACTGGACGGAAAATTGCTCAGCAAATGATCGATCGGTTAAAAATTGTGCATTATGCCGTATCACTCGGTCATCACAGGAGCCTAATTTTCTGGATGGAGACACAAGGATTGATGGACTCCTCTTTCCACCTTTCAGGTACTCAGTTTGAGAGCTACCGTAGCTATGCGGGAGAGGGTGTATTTCGGATGTCAGTAGGCTTAGAAGACCCCGAAGATTTAATACGCGATCTATCGGGCGCTTTGTCTTAAGTTTCCACCACTCAGCCGAGGGGTCATCATTTTAGATTTGGAAACACCGCAATTATTGTTAAATAGGTTTAAAACACAGCAAGTTTAAAAAGGGCATTGTCAGACAAAAGCTGTTGAGATGTCCCGAGCAACTTTGTGGCCATCCCTCGATGACAAAACATTTCCCATCCCGCTACTTCAAGACTAATCCTGAAGTCATCTGACTTGCAATATGATCTGTGTTCTAATTATTCTGACAGCCCTTTATTTTGAAAATCCATTTCTGCCAGGGAAATCTGGAGCTAGTTTTCTCGCGCTTTCCATCTTCAACCAAAGTCGTAGCTTTTTGCGCCGTTGGTCGTGCTCGCTGTGATCCTCAAATGCAGTACGTGAATGTAGAACAGCGTAATTGTTAGCAAACTGTATATCACCTGGCTCTAGCATCATGTCTATGCGCATTTCTGGAGCCATCATGATGTTATCAAATAGGTCCAGTGCTTCTTGCTCTATCCGAGATAATGGTATGCCCATTTGTTCAAAACCTAGCTCTATGTATTGTCTTAAATATCGGCAACTTAATTTACCATCATGAAAGCTAAATATAGGGGACATTTTATCCTCACCCAAATGGGCATAGTAAAAGGGGCTGTAGAATATTCCCAGTAATTCAGGCTGACGACTGATTATCTCATTATAAATTGCTGCCGCACTGACTAGACTGCTCATACCGCCTAGTTTGGCTTTGCGTATACATAACAAAGCAACGACATCAGATGGATCACTATGATATGGCAGGTACAGATTAGTTTCATAAACGCGAGTATCTTTTTTGGAGCTATCACCAACATTCATGACTTGGCCCAGCAAATCACCTTTTGGGTTTTGTGAGACTGGTTGCCCCATATAAAGTCCTATAGCGTAATAAATAGTGTTGATTTGATCATCATTATAGCGGTCAAGAGGTAGACCTCGGAGTAGTGCAAAGCCGCGTCCATTTTGTAATTCATCTACTATCGCATCGAGTGAGTTGCTTGCGGCACTGATATCAATATCGTCTTTGGTTATATCTGGAAAGATTGCTCCACGCGCCTGAAGATTTGCAAGCATATTATCCAACGCTTCAATCTCATCTCTGGTCAATTGATGTATCCAGCTATCATCCTTTCCAAAATCAGCACTTTTCCAAACATTTTCTCCAGTGATTTGACTGGTGTGCATAATGGTCATGATGTAATTACTTTCACTGGTTAGATTGATTTTATTGAAACATCATAAAAGATATTTAAGTCAAACCAAATCTACCTTTCAGGTTAGATTTGATCGATCTCGTCTCCGGAAACGGCCTGAAGCGTTCAGGACTATTTTGTAGCCTCTCCTTCTATATGTTCACAACTCAAGCTAATAGCTGGATATTTTTTTATGCAAGAATTAGACAAGCATGTGATATTAAGCTAGTTCGGTGCCCAGTGGACCGATAGCTCAGCTGGATAGAGTACCTGACTTCGAATCAGGGGGTCGGGGGTTCGAATCCTCCTCGGTTCGCCACCTCTGCTCAGGTATAAATTTCAAATTAAACTGCGGTACTGCTCACGCCACGTGGTGTTAGTTATTTGGCGCATAGATTTAAGCTGTGGCTATAATCTGATCTTAGCTCTCATTCGTCTGAGAGCATCGCCATATAAGTTATTTAATATGGCGCTCCATGAAGTAAGTCTTATCGAGCCACTCTGTTGGAAACTCAGGTGGATGAGGAATATCCACAAAACCTGCAGTTTCGTACATCGCCCTTGCATGGGTAAGAAATGTAGCTGAGGTAAAGAACACCTTACGGAAGCCATTATCACTAAGTCTTGTAAACATTGCTTGAAGCATCCGAAGGCCAAGACTGTGACCGCGACCCTTTTCGTTCACATATAGTCGATTGAATTCCGCAACTCCCGGTTCAGCCTCGTGATACATCACACAGCCGACTGCCTGTCCGTCTACCAACCCAATTAGTATGCCACCACCCGGAGGCTCATGAAGAGATGGTAGGTCCTGCATAATAGCTTCAAACTGAGATGGATCCATTGGATGGTCTGGCCCTGTCGGCCAATCGTTTGGGTAATGGCGCCAGTGCCAATCTAACCACTCGCGACATAGAGTGCGGGCTGCTTTAAAATCATTGGCGTCTTCCGCCAATCTGATTACAACATTAGACAAAGGTGGCTCCATATAATTTTGTATATCAAGAATTTTGAGCATGATATTTCTTAAAGTCAACAATGATGAGGTGGAGCCTATACGCACATTCTTTCATCGTTTGTTCAAATTCGTTAGTTACGCCTTTAACGTGCTGCGTATTCTCATTAGTCTGGTAGCACCCTTCAGATAGGTGGAGCTGCGCGTTCAGTGACTAATTGCTTAGCAGTGACTTTTTCTCGGTATATCATATATAGACCTGCACTGATAATGATCATAATTCCAATCAGACTGAGCGTGTTTGGGAAATCATTAAAAACTAAATATCCAAAAAAAGTGGCCACTGGTAGCTCAAAATACTGTAGCGGGGCTAAGGTGGCTGAGGGTGCCAACGATAATGCGTAAGTTATCATCATGTGGCTTACTGTAGCGAAGAAACCAACCCCGAGGAGCCACAACCAAGTAATCCCTGTGGGCCAAACGGGATCAAACAATTCTGAACCAGAGCCGTGGGCTAGTATTAGAATTGGGGTGCAAAATAAGCTAGCAATCAGACCGGTATGGAATTGCAGGGTTACCGGATGCATCTGTCGCGATAACCCCCGCGTCATCAAAATGTAGAGGGCGAATGCGACGGCTGTGCAAAGGGGAATGAACGCGACCGCACCAAAGGCTGTGAAGCTCGGTTGTATGACAAATAGGACACCCACAAAACCCACCAACGCAGCCCCAACGCGGCGTGGGCCTACATCTTCGCCTAGGTAAAATTTTCCCACCAACAATACAATGAATGGAGCGACGAAGACAATCGCGAGCGCATCTGCAAGAGGCATAACTCGGATCGCGGCAATAAAGCAGAAGGTTGCAAATAACAAAAGTAAGGCCCGCAATGCCAGCGCCAACCATTGCCCGCGCGCAACCTGTAAAGATAACCCCATGATCCAGATAAATGGTGCCATGAGCGCGCATTGAACAATAAAGCGCGCCGCTGTAATTTGCCCAATGGGCACACTTGACGCCGCGAGCTTGGCTGCGACATCCAGCAACGGAGCGGTCAAGCAAAACCCGAGCATGAGTGTGACACCAGTAAGCACACTATCTGATGATGATATAGGAGACATAACTTTTAACATAATCCTATTAAGTGTATCCCCAAGCGGACGTCCAGACGTTCTGGTCTACAATCTTAAGTGAGCTCTCATTCCTTTGATAGCATCACCCCTCAAATCTCAAAATTTATGGCTGCTTCTGTAAATAGTGTGGGAATGACGTCGCTGATTAGAGTGAGCTTTTAAGTTTTAATGGGCACGCCAAAAACGATCAAGACTGCATAATTCTTGCGATTACATCCACGAACTAGTGGAGGTGACTCCCCAGGCTTTAATGGAAACGCCGAAAGGTCCGCATATTTAGGGGAACAATTACCTGTCTCACTGGCCGGCGTATACCGCGCAGATCTGCAAGGTCCGTGCGTGACGTCTGCGATCGTTTTGTCATCTGAGAGTGACCAGGCTTGGGTGCCCTCTGCATCTGGTTGTTTAACTGTCAGCAAAGAAATATTTTCTTCGCCGTTTGTGACATAATACTGTCCCGCAGGGATTGGAAACTCTGGGGCCTTCATTATCAAACCGTTTTCATCCAGCCACCAATCATCAATGTCAAACCGCCAACCTGCAGGCGCAATATTACCAGCTTTTTGTAAAAGCTGGTAAAAACGTAACCACACACCGATTGGGCCTGGATCAACTTTCCAGATACCCCAAGTTTCAGCACCGTTTCCTGAAGTAGCATCCTTTGGTGCGAGTACTGCTATATACTGGGTTTGAATACGCCGTATTTTTGTTTGCGCAATTACAGGGCTGGCTATTGAGGAAACTAAAAATCCCAAGGCCGAAGTAAGCCATTGGCGACGGGTGAAGAGCGATAGGTTTTTCATAACACCTCGGATCAGTTGCACTTTTGATAATGAAGTAGCGTATTCATTACTTTTGACAAATGAGAAGTTACAAAGACATAACTTAGTTGTCCTATGCTCCGACGTCACTATCTAAAACCAAACGGTTATTGCTGCGCCTCAATTCCACGGCTATCAATCGTGTTATGTACTTTGATGTTTTACACATTTTCTGTGGAGGCCGTGCTATAGGGTCGCCCTATGGTAAAACCCAGGAGTGGTGGCCGCCGCCCAACCACTAATCTGCATTGACCCAATTTAAACAACATCAAATGAGTAGGTATCCCCATGATAGTGATGAACCTCGCGGTCCGCAGTGATACGCTCGACGTGACTTGGACGGACGGCACAAGTGCACGATTTCCAACAATTTGGCTGCGCGATAATTGTCCAACTGGCTTACACCCAGACACCCATGAACGCTTGCTTGATTTATTGACAATTGATGACATGCCAGTCCTGATTTCAGCGGAGCTTGAGGGTGATGTTGTTGTTCTTGAATATGCAGACGGCCACAACAGCCGTATGCCGACTTCTTTGATAGCGGCGCACTGTCCAGGTCAGATTGCAGCTGATGCAGGTGATATATCCGCACAACTTTGGCGCGCAGACCTAGGGGTGGTAAACATTGCCCGGTATGCGGCGGCACCAATCCTTTCGGATGATTTTTCGTTGAAGAACTGGATGCAGGACACAGCTGCATACGGTCTTACGATAATTGATCACCTTCAGGACCACGCCGATGCGGGAGTAGAAATTGCCAAACGCATCGGGTTTTTGCGTGTCACAAACTTTGGTGCCACTTTTGAGGTTATCAATAAACCTGATCCCAATAACCTAGCTTATACGTCGGTTGCCTTGCCGTTACATACTGACTTGCCCAACCAAGAGGTACCACCAGGTTACCAATTCCTGCATTGCTTGGCCAACGAGGCAACCGGCGGTGGATCGCTATTTGCAGATGGGTTTGCGATGGCAGAAGATTTAAGGACAGAAGACCCTGAAGCCTTTCACCTGCTGTGTGAGGTCGCTATTCCATTCCGTTTTCATGATGATAGTGCGGATATCAGAGTTCATAGGCCGGTGATAACGTTGGGGCCAAAAGGCGATGTTATTGAGATCCGTTACAATGCGCATTTGGCAGGAATTTTCGATATGCCTTCAGAAACTATGCCCGCGTATTACCGCGCTTACCGCGCCTATATGAGAAAAACGCGAGACCCAAAATACCGCCTTGCTCTAAAATTAAAGGCAGGCGAGATGGTCGTCTTTGATAACAGACGCGTTTTGCATGGGCGGGATTCTTTTGATCCATCTACTGGCTTTCGACACCTTCACGGATGCTATGTTGATCGTGGTGAATTCTTTTCGCGTCTGCGGCTTTTGGCAAGTAAGGTTGCCATGTCGATAGCACCGTAATTTCTGAAATAAATCTGGGATAGTCATCTGATATGGAGCAACTTGTATTTTTGGCATGGTAAAAAACACAGCATAATCTTTGCTTTGTGTTAGAGCTCATTGGTTGGTTTGAGCCGCTAACAGCTGAAAAAATTAGACACAAAGCTGAGCGTTAGTCTTCCTCCGGTGTCTTTGAATCAAACCCACCAAAGTCTTTAAATAAATTTGGATCTCCAAAAATACTATCAAATTCTTTTTTCTCACCTACGTCAC
>CAJWTH010000065.1 GCA_913047725.1 uncultured Planktomarina sp. | reverse complement strand
ATTGGAGTGGCTGAAGGTGCCTACCAACATGCGTTAGCCTTTGCGCTTGAGCGGAAACAAGGCCGCTCGATGGTGTCTGATAGCACTGGTACAATTATTGATCACGCAGACGTACGAAGAATGCTAGCGCATATGAAGGCAGAAATTTTTGCAGCCCGCTCCATTGGTGCTGCTTGTGCTACTGCCATAGACATGGCCAATGCAACTGATGATCCTAAGTGGCAGGCTAAAGCAGCTATACTGACGCCTATTTCAAAATCTTTTGGAAGTGATACTGGAGTTTCTGTTGCTGATCTTGGAGTACAAATCCATGGTGGGATGGGCTTTGTTGAGGAGACAGCAGCTGCGCAATATTGGCGTGATGTGCGTATCACGCCAATATATGAGGGCACTAATGGCATCCAGGCAATGGATTTGGTTGCTCGTAAAATGATGGATGGTGGTGAAGCTGCATTTTCGTTGATGGATGATATGGATGGTTTTATAGCGACAGCTAACGAAAGTACTTTGTCCCCACTTTTGAGATCAGCCGTAGATGAGCTTCGAAAAACTACTGAGTGGTTGGTCCAGCAAGATATTAACGAACGCTTTGCAGGCGCTGTAGCTTATCAGAAAGCGTTTGCTCGCGTTTTGGGTGGGTATTTTCATTTGGTAGCGGCCATGTCTGGAGAGGGAAAGCGCCTTCGCCTTGCCACTTTCTACATTAACAGTTTACTTCCAGAAAGTGTTGCCCTGTGTGCACAGGCACAAACTGGGGCTACGGATCTTTATGCAATAGGGCTCAATGATTTTGCAGTTTAGAGATCCAGTATGACGACAATAAGGTATCCCTGGGACCAGCCACCCAACAATGGCGAAATAAGAGAAATTGCAGAAGGTGTAATGTGGCTTAGGCTCCCACTTCCCATGAAATTAGACCATGTTAATATTTATATTTTGGATGATGGTGACGGTTGGACTTTAATTGATACAGGAATAAAGACCCGTAAGGTGATCGGTATATGGCAAAATTTAATTGATAATATTTTGAGTGGCAAGCCAATCAAACGGGTGATTGCTACTCACCATCACCCTGATCATGTAGGTTTGCATGGTTGGTTTGTTGAACACTATGGAGCGGAGTATGTTTCAACCCAAGTAGCTTACCTTACAGCGCGTATGTTGACGCTTGATACTCAGGAAACATACTTGGAAAGCCAGATTGATTTTTATAGAAAAGCTGGGATGCGTTCTGATTTGTTTGAAGTTCGCAAATCAGAGAGGCCGTTCAATTTTTCTGATATAGTACACCCAATCCCAATTGGTTTTAAAAAAATTTTTGAGGGTGATAAAATTGAAATGGGGGGCAGAACCTGGGATATTCGAGTGGATCACGGACATGCGCCAGATCATGCTACGTTCTGGAGCTGTGACGACCATCTGGTGCTATCCGGTGATCAAATTATACCGTCGATCAGTTCTAATATTGGTGTTTACCCAACCGAACCAGATGCTAACCCGTTAAGAGAATGGATGACTAGCTGTGAGCGCCTGAAAGAGTTTTCCAAAAGTGATCAACTTGCCCTGCCTGGCCATAAGCTACCGTTTTTAGGGATGCCTTTGAGACTTACACAATTACTAGAAAATCATAATGGCGCATTAGATCGGCTTCGACTTGACTTGAAAACACCAAAGACAGCAGGCGAAGTTATGCCAGCTATTTTTAAGCGTAATATTGAGGATAGTGAATATAGCTTGGGATTAGTTGAGGCGTTGGCTCACTGTAATTACCTTTGGCATGCTGGAGAAATTAGGCGCAGTCTAGATGATGACGGTGCGTACCGGTGGCAGATTAAATAGTGTAGTTTCACTGAGATAAAAAGTTAAATACAAGATCCATATTCGCGCGCTTGATTGCAGACGTGACTATGGCCTATAAGCCATTAAGGTTTTTACAAAGTATAAATTGGAGTGGTAAATATGTCAGACCAAAAACACGAACATGGGTCAATGAGTACAGACGTTCAGGAAAAGACATTTGCGAACTTCATGAGTTTAGTTTCAAAATCTACAGTGCTTATCGTTGTCGCACTGATGTTGCTTTACTTAATTAATGGCTGACACTTTTTAACAAGACTATTTTGGCTTAGTGCCTAATATAAATCTAGGCCGAACACTCTAATGGCAGTATTTAAGTATCTAATTATGTAGTTGTGAGACGTGATGCGCAGAGCGCCAAAAGTAAGGCTAGTTAAAAGCAGTTTATGTGGTTTGGGTAGAAAGCCCACTTTGTTAACGGAGCTTAATTTTTGGTTGCCAAGTGCTATAAAGGTCTCAGTTGATAATCAAACTTAAGTAAATTTTAACTAATATTAATAACAAAAGTATTCTTAGCAAAAATATTCAGTTAATCTCTAGTTGCCATCAGTAATTAAAAAGTCACATGTAGCAGAATGAGTTGCCACGCTATATTTTTAGGGGCTATTTATTTTAATGTTGTGGAAAATGCCAATGGTCCAAAATAACTCTTGTTTGATCCTTCCCGATCCCGATGCTTTTGGGTTAACTAGAAAAGTGCAAGGTGTTGACCACCTTGGGAAAGAGATTTCCTTAAACGTTGTGGAGGAGCAACCGCTTACAATTTGGTTAAATGGCCAAGAAATTGTGACTGCGATGACCATTGGAGATTATCCGGAGTATCTGGCAGTAGGATTTTTGAGTAATCAGCGTATGTTATCTAAAGACGAGGCAGTTTTGTCTATAGTATTTGATCCAGAGCTACAAACTGTTGTGGTGCGAACGGATAAACCCACTAATTACGAAAAAAAGTTACAAAAAAAGACCCAGACGTCTGGCTGCGCTGTTGGTACTTTGTTTGGGGATATCATTGAAACTTTGGAAGGTCTGAAGCTGCCAGCTTCAAAAGTGCACACATCCTGGCTTTACTCACTGGCTAAACAGATAAACCAAATGCCTAGTCTATATCTTAGTGCAGGAGCAATCCATGGGACTGTTTTGTGCCAAGAAGATGAACCCTTGGTTTATATGGAGGATGTTGGGCGCCATAATGCGGTGGATAAGGTTGCAGGCTGGATGCGTGGTAGTCAAATAAGCAGTGCGGACAAAATAATGTACACAACTGGACGACTAACATCAGAGATGGTGATTAAATGTTCGCTGATGGGTATACCTGTTCTCGCCAGTCGGTCGGGCTTTACGGCTTGGGGTGTAGAGCTCGCAGATCAAGTTGGGCTGACACTCATTGGTCGTATGCGGGGCCAAAGATTTCAGTGTTTGGCTGGAAGGGAAAGACTTATTTATGATGCAAATTTTGAAGGTGAAGAAGAAGACCAAAAACATAGGAGGAAATCAGCACAATGATGTCGCCGCTAGGTGTAATTTTAGCAGGTGGAAAAGCTAGCCGCATGGGTGGTGTTGATAAATGCTTTTTACCGTTGATGGGCCGCCTAGTGATAGATTCCGTAATGGAAAGACTTGTTCAGCAAGTTCCTCAGATTGCTATTAATGCAAACGGTGACCTCACAAGGTTTGAGAGTTTCAAACTACCAACAGTGTCAGATTCTGTGATAGATTTTCCAGGCCCACTTGCTGGAGTTTTGGCAGGCCTTGATTGGGCGGCAACACAAGGAGCGAGCCACATACTTACTGTTGCGGCTGATACACCTTTCTTTCCCATGGATTTGCGTATTAAGCTTGAAAGAGCGCAGTTATCACAGTCTAAACCAATTTCTCTTGCCGCCACGCAAGGGGTAGATCGCTTGAATATGCACCCCACATTTGGTCTTTGGCCAGTAGCGCTCCGAGAGGATCTGCGATGTCAACTAGGGGTTGGCGTTCGTAAAGTTGTTCAGTGGGCCGAACGACACGGAAAAGCAGATGCTATTTTTAACGTAATTAGTCAGGATCCATTTTTTAATATAAACACGCCGGAAGATTTGATGCAGGCTGAGGCTATGCGATGAATGTGTTTGGTATAATAGGTTGGAAAAATTCTGGAAAAACAGGACTGGTTGAGCGGCTTGTATCTGAGCTTACTAGACGTGGTTTCAGTGTTTCAACGTTGAAACACGCGCACCATTCTTTTGACGTAGACCATCATGGCAAAGACAGTCATCGTCATCGAGTAGCAGGTGCATCTCAGGTCCTTATTTCATCGGCAGAACGCTCGGCATTAATGACTGAATTTGGGGGGTCCAAAGAGCCAAGCTTACAGACACTACTTTCTAAAATGGAACCTGTCGACGTTATCCTTATTGAGGGTTGGAAATGTGACACTCATCCAAAAATAGAAACTTGGCGGCGTGAGAATGGAAACCCAGTAATTGCGGCGAACGATAACACCATTTTAGCGGTAGCCAGTGACCTAAAACTGGAGCTAGATTGTCCAGTCTTTGATCTCAATGATACCAATGCCGTGACCAATTTTGTTATTGACCATTTGGAGTTATTGGAGTGAAAGAAGCCCCCAAACTCAGCAATGACTGTTTTTCCATGCCGCAGGGCGTAGATTGGACCCCAGTCGATGATGCGCTCAAAATGCTTCAAGACCGTTTGAAAACAATCGTGAAGACTGAAACAATTCCAGTTGAATTAAGTGATGGCCGTATACTTGCAGGTCCGGTAAAGGCTCGAAGATCAAATCCACCTTTCACAAACTCAGCGGTTGATGGCTACGCGTTCAAAGGTGCCTTGAGTGATGGGCAGCATTGTTTTTCTTTAGCAGAGGGGCGTTCTGCTGCTGGCACTTCATTTTTAGGTACGGTGCAAGCTACTGAAGCCTTGCGAATTTTAACGGGAGCAGCTCTCCCGGAGGGAACAGATACGGTAGTTTTGGAGGAAGATGTATTAGTTGATGGATACAGTCTCTATATTAACGGGCCGCTCAGACAAAATTCCAATGTGAGACAAGAGGGTGAAGATACTTTTGAAGGTTTAAAATTATTTGCGAAAGGGCATCAAATACAACCTCAGGATATTGGAAGGTTAATATCTGCTGGGGTCTCTCAAGTTACAGTATACTGTCCTTTGCGTGTGGCTATAATTTCAACCGGTTCAGAGCTCTGTGAGCCTGATACTGTCGCCCAAAACGAACAAATATTTGATGCGAACCGACCGATGCTTCAAGCAATATTAAAACGCTGGGGTATGGATGTGGTGGATATTGGGATCGTAACGGATGATGCTGCCCTTGTAAGGGAGGCACTCAACGATGCTGCTAGCCAAGCTGATGTTGTAATCACATCGGCTGGAGCCAGTGCCGGTGATGAAGATCATGTGTCTGCCAGTTTGACGGCGGCTGGAAATATGTCCCTTTGGCGCATAGCTGTAAAGCCCGGTCGACCTTTGGCTTTAGGAATGTGGAATGGCGTACCAGTATTTGGGTTGCCGGGAAACCCAGTGGCCGCATTTGTTTGTACATTAATATTTGTTCGTCCTTCATTGATGCAGTTGGCTGGTGCAGGCTTCGTTGTTCCAAAATCTTTAACGCTACCGGCGTCGTTTTCAAAAACGAAAAAAGCTGGGCGGCGTGAGTACTTACGAGCGCGTCGACAAGGGGAAACTATTGAAATTTTTGCTTCTGAAGGATCTGGACGGATCTCAGGTCTTTCTTGGGCAGAGGGTTTGGTGGAGTTGCCAGATGAAGCCTTAGAAATTATTACTGGAAATCTAGTAAAATATTTTCCTTATAGCAGCTTTGGACTTTAATATCTGTCGTACAGATCAAATGCATTTGAGGGATCAGGAATTTAATTTTTAACATAGTGGAATGCGTAAACTTTTAGTAAACTGGTTGAAGTTCTTGGAAAGCTATTCGAATTTTACGCTGATTATTTCATAAGATTTGACCCCGCCTGGTGTGCGCACATCTATGCTATCACCTTCTTCCTTACCTATCAAAGCGCGTGCGAGTGGAGATCTCATGTTTAATTTGCCGTTTTCAATATCCGCTTCAGGCTCACCTACTATTTGATAAGTTTTCTCTTCGTCGGTATCTTCGTCAACTAAAGCAACAGTTGCCCCAAATTTTAAAGTTCCAGAGAGACTTGCTGGGTCAATTATATCCGCTCGACCCAAAATGGATTCTAGTTCTTTTATACGACCTTCAATAAATCCCTGTTTTTCACGAGCAGAATGATATTCCGCATTTTCTTTCAAATCGCCCAGCTCGCGAGCCTCTGCTATTGCTGTGATTATTGTTGGACGCTCTACTGACTTAAGATTTTTCATTTCAGCTTCAAGGAGCTCCGCACCAATGCGGGTAAGGGGAATTTTTTCCATTAGGGGACACTCACGATTAATTCTTATGCAATTTGAACCAAGCTGATCCCTTTTGGCAAGGGGTTCAAGTCAACTAACTTAATTTTACACTAGTTATAATAAAATTCATTATAAAAAAAGATATCCATACCAACGGAATTTTGAAATTAAACATTTTTTGTTTTTACTCCAAATTCAAGCCTACCATTTTTTACCCCTAACACCCAGAAATTATATAAAAAGACTTTATTGGCAAGCATCTTAAGATTAGCTTCTTAATGATTTTGAGTAACAATAGTAGCGATAATGATTTGTTTATATATAGGTCAGACCTGCGAAATAACGACGCCTTTTGACTTTGACAGTCTGATGATGATTGACCTGCAGTCTTAGCTGGGCATAAACGGAAGGAAGTGAGTTTTAAATCATTAAATAAGAGGCATCCAAAAGGGCAATGACAATGTCAGAGACTGAACGCGAAACAATGGAATATGATGTGGTAATAGTTGGCGCTGGGCCGTCTGGCTTATCCGCAGCTATTCGGCTTAAGCAATTAAACCCTGACTTAGAGGTAGTTGTTTTAGAGAAAGGCTCTGAAGTTGGCGCACACATCCTATCCGGTGCAGTTTTAGATCCGTCAGCTTTAAACAAGTTAATTCCCGATTGGAAAGATAAAGGTGCACCACTAAATACAGCGGTAAAAGAGGATAATTTTTATTTGCTTGGTGAGTCTGGGCAAGTGCGATTACCAAATATGATGATGCCACCTCTGATGAGTAACCATGGAAATTTTATAGTCTCCATGGGCAACGTTTGTCGCTGGATGGCGGAGCAAGCCGAAGGGATGGGAGTAGAGATTTTTCCTGGTATGGCATGCTCAGAACTTGTGTTTGGTAATGATGGTTCAGTCAAAGGCGTTGTGGCGGGTGAATTTGGTAAAAATGCTGATGGCAGTGCATCTGAAGCCTATGAACCTGGAATGGAATTGCACGGGAAGTATGTTTTTCTTTCAGAGGGTGTGCGCGGCTCACTTTCAAAACAAGTCATAGAGAAATACCGGTTGGATGCAGATTGTGATGTGCCCAAATTTGGACTTGGTATGAAGGAAATTTGGGAAGTAAAGCCTGAAAATCACAACCAAGGTGAGGTAACACATTCGATGGGCTGGCCAATGGGCTTCAAACAGTCTGGTGGGTCCTTCATGTATCATCTGGAAAACAACCAGGTTTATGTAGGTTATATAATTGATTTAAATTATAAAAACCCACATCTGTTTCCTTATATGGAATTCCAACGCTTCAAGCATCACCCGCGGATTTCTAAAGTACTAAATGGTGGCAAGCGCGTTGCCTATGGAGCTCGAGCCGTTACTAAAGGTGGTTTTCAGTCTATGCCGCAGGCTGCATTTCCGGGAGGTGCTATTCTAGGCTGTTCAGTTGGATTGGTAAATCTGCCGAGAATTAAAGGAAATCATAATGCTATGTATTCTGGAATTGCAGCTGCCGAAGCCGCCTTTGACGCGTTAAGCAGTGGTCGTTCCAGCGATATTTTAGAAACTTACGATGCAGAGTTACGCGAAGGCGTTGTAGGTAAGGATCTTAAGGCAGTACGTAATGTCGCTCCCCTTAATGCAAAGTTTGGCCCGTTGGCAGGCTTACTGCTTGGAGGGTTTGATATGTGGTTTCAGTCACTTTTTAAATTCAGCCTATTTGGGACACTCAAACACGGTAAGAATGATGCACAGTCGACAGGTAAGGCCGTAGACTATCCCAAAATTAATTATCCTAAGCCAGACGGAAAATTATCATTTGACCGGCTTACTAACGTTAGTTTTGCGATGACAAACCACGAGGAAAGCCAACCGCCGCACTTAAAGCTGGGGAACCCAACTGTACCGATTTCTATAAATTTGCCAGAATATGCTGAGCCAGCACAGCGTTACTGTCCAGCTGGAGTGTATGAGGTAGTAGAAGAGGAGAACAAAAAACCTCGTTTTGTGGTGAATTTTCAAAACTGCGTTCACTGTAAAACTTGCGATATTAAGGATCCAAGTGAAAATATTACGTGGGTGACGCCGCAGGGTGGTGACGGACCAAATTATCCAAATATGTAGTCGTCGTCCTAATTGACTGGTGCCGGTGGGGTGTTGTGTAAAATTAATTTGTAAATTGCTTTGTGTGTTTAATATTTAAAATAGGGGTTATAATTTTGCTTCGTAATTTGTTGTTCCTTGTTAGTTCGATTGTATTTGGCGGTTTCATTGCATCGGTCACTTACTCACAAGATAACTCTGGACCTTATCTTGCAGCACGACAGGCAGTGGTTAACCATAATTATGGCGTTGCATCGGATTACTTTTCTCGAGCGCTTGAACAATCTCCTGAAGATAAAAGCATAATGGGCCAAGCTATGGCTGCGTTTCTAGCGGCTGGTGACGTCGAAAAGGCACATACTCTCGCTCAAGTCTTAGATAATAGCCCAGAAAATCCAACCTTGGTAAGAGCGTTAAAAATAGCAAGTCTGTTCAAATCCAAAAATTACCAAGGCGTACTTGATCAATTGGAAATTGATGTAGTTGCTGGGCCCTCAATTGATGGGCTCTTAAAGGGCTGGGCTTTGATGGGCCTTGGCCAGGTGAGTGATGCTCTGGAGGAGTTTGACACTGTATCCGAATCTCAAGGCATGCAAAACTTTTCTAACTATCAAAAAGCACTGGCACTCGCCTCGGTTGGAGATTTTGAAGGTGCTGACAGTGTTCTAATGACCAAAGGATTGGCACCTGTTACTCTGTCCTCACGAGGTCGCCTGGCTTATGCCCAAATACTAGTACAACGTGAGCGTCGAAACGCTGCCACCACATTTTTAACAAAAATTTATGATGATAATGGCGATCAGGAGGTGCTTGCGCTAATTTCAAAAATAAGGGCTGGAGCCAATATAGACTTCGACATTATTACTAATGCAAGTGAGGGAGCGGGCGAGGTTTTTTTATTTTTAGCTCTTGCCTTACAAGATGGAGAAAGCCAGGACGCCTTGCTGTTATATACCCGGCTTGCAAGCTATATGGCTCCTCGGAACATCCACGCTTTATTGTTATCTGCTCAACTACTTGAAGAGCTAAAAAATTATGATTTAGCGATAGCCAACTATGATGCTGTGCCGCGTAGCCACCCCGCTTTCGTAAAAGCGGAATTGGGTAGAGCACAGGCGTTGGTATCTATTGGGAAAACAGAAACTGCAATTGAAGTATTGACCCAATTATCGGAGAGCTTTCCTACGATGCGTGGTGTCCATGACGCTTTGGGCAACCTATTAAGGCAAGATGGTCAATTTGATGCGGCGATAAAAGTCTACGACACCGCAATTTCTATGATTAAAAACCCAGAGCCAAAGCATTGGTATAATTTTTATGTGCGCGCCATTGCATATGAACGAGATGGTAATTGGGCCGCTGCGATGCGTGATTTTGATAACGCTTTGATTTTGTCACCAAACCAGTTTCAAGTTTTGAACTACTTAGGTTATTCCCTTGTTGAGCGTGGAGAACGGCTGGAGGAAGCGCTTTCCATGATTCAACTCGCTGTAGCGGCACAACCGCAAGCTGGCTATATCATCGATAGTCTTGGGTGGGTTCAATATAAGCTAGGCTATTACAATGAAGCAGTTTCTCAATTAGAGCGGGCTGCCGAATTAATGGCGACTGATCCGATAGTCAATGATCATTTGGGAGATAGCTATTGGGCAGTTGG
>CAJWTH010000064.1 GCA_913047725.1 uncultured Planktomarina sp. | reverse complement strand
CCCGGGTCCGATCCGTGTATTACGAGCGCGTTTATGACCATAGTCCCGAGGGACATTTAATTCTTAGTGCTTTTTTTAGAAAATTGAAAGAGGCCAGTAACAATTCAAATACACTTTAAATTGCGTTGCCAGCTCATTAAATTGTAACTGGTTCTGGTAGGGTAATATAATATTGAGCGCTGGTTCTTATGCTGAAATGTGTTTAGCAATATTTAAATTTATTTCTCTGGAGGAAAACATGTTTAATGCTCTAGTTGTCGAAAAAAATGAATATGGAACTGAGGCCTCAGTGCAGGAAATCTCTTATGATGAACTGCCAGTCGGTGAAGTTACTGTTTCAGTTGATTATTCTGCAGTAAATTACAAAGATGGACTTTGTATTGGCCCGGGGGGTGGTTTGGTACGTAATTATCCACACGTTCCAGGGATTGATTTTGCGGGGACTGTGGAATCGTCTGATGACCCTAGATACAAAATTGGTGACGCAGTCGTTTTGAATGGCTGGCGTGTTGGTGAAAAGTGCTGGGGTGGATACGCGCAAAAAGCGCGGGTTAAGGCAGATTATCTTGTACCGCTTCCCATTGGATTAACCACAAAGCAAGCTATGGCTGTTGGAACAGCCGGTTTAGCGGCTATGTTGGCTATTATGGCACTTGAAAGCCATAATTTAACTCCTGAGAATGGACCTGTTTTAGTGACTGGTGCTGCAGGCGGAGTTGGCTCTGTAGCGACGGCCATATTAGCTAATTTAGGTTATGATGTTGCAGTTGTGACAGGCCGTTCAAAGCAGGCTCAGTATTTGAAATCTCTGGGTGCCAACAAAATAATAGCCCGTGAAGATATTAATGAAACTACGAAGCGACCGCTTGAAGCAGAGGCTTGGGCTGGTTGTGTGGACGCCGTTGGAGGTGAGATGTTGGCTCGTATCTTGGGTCAAATGTCTTATGGCGGATCTGTGGCGGCCGTTGGCTTGGCTGGTGGATCTAAGCTACCCACAACTGTAATACCATTTTTACTGCGTGGAGTTAACCTTTTAGGTATCGATAGTGTTATGCAGCCATTCAAGAAACGGAAACGTGCTTGGGAACGAATTGTACAGGATTTACCAATGGACAAGCTCGAGTCTATGGTGACTTTGGTTACTTTGTCTGATTTGCCTGCCCTCGGTAAGGATATTCTAAAGGGTCAAGTCAAAGGGCGCTTGGTAGTTGATGTAAATGGGTGAGGTTCAAATAATCGATTTACTGCTGAAACGAACTCGGCACAGAAAATAATTAAAAGAAAAAATTCATAAGATAGAAATTTGTGAAATTATAACAACCATGCACCCTCAACTGAGCAACTAAAATTTTGATAAGGAATTAAATTATGCAACTCGATCTTGATTTCATTCGGAGACAATTTCCAGCTTTTGAGGTGCCGTCACTTAAGGAACAATCTTTTTTTGAAAATGCTGGTGGCTCCTATACTTGCTCCCAAGTCCAAGATCGTTTGAAACGTTTTTATCTTGAAAGAAAAGTCCAGCCATATGCTCCTTTTGAGGCATCACGCCTTGGCGGCGCTGAAATGGATGAAGCACGTAGTCGTTTGGCAGCGATGTTAGGTGTCGAAGATGATGAACTAAGTTTTGGCCCGTCTACAACGCAAAATACTTATGTTTTATCGCAAGCAGTTGCTCAATGGATCAAGCCTAACCAGACCATAATTGTGACAAACCAAGATCATGAGGCTAATTCTGGCCCATGGCGCCGATTAGCTGATCGTGGGGTTACAATTAAAGAATGGTGCATAAACTCAGAGACTGGTCTTTTGGATCTTGAGGATTTACGGTTACTGCTGGACGAAAATGTAAAAATGGTATGTTTTCCTCATTGTTCAAATGTTGTGGCTGCGATTAATCCAGTGGAAGAAATTACTTCTATGGTCCGAGCGGTTGGGGCTTATAGCTGTGTTGATGGGGTAAGTTACGCTCCACATGGCTTTCCTAATGTCGACAAACTTGGGGCTGATATCTACTTGTTTTCAGCATATAAAACTTACGGACCGCACCAGGGACTAATGGTGATCCGCCGCGAGTTGGGGATGAAATTACCTAATCAAGGCCATTATTTTAATGCTGATAGCCTATATAAAAGGTTCACGCCTGCCGGCCCAGATCATGCGCAGGTAGCCGCTTGCGCTGGAATGGCCGACTATGTGGATGAAGTTTATCAGCATCACTTTACAGACAAAGTGGCGCCAGCTGAGCGCTGTCAAATGGTGCATGATCTATTCCGCGACCATGAAGTCAGTTTGACACAACCAATTTTAGATTATTTGACAACAAAAAATTCAGCAGAGCTAATCGGTCCGACATCTGCTGAGGGGCGAGCTCCAACAATTGCAGTTAAATTACAAATTCCTGGTGAGCAGGCCGCTAAAAAATTAGCATCTTTTGGAGTTATGGCCGGTGGTGGGGATTTCTATGCTGTGCGGCCGCTTAAAGCCTTGAGTATTGAGCCAGAACATGGAGTTCTGCGTTTATCTTTTGTCCACTATACAGGGCCTTTGGATGTTGACCGTTTGTTGAGTGCGCTAGAACAAGTGATCTAGAGGACAAAAAGGAAAAGTGATGCCCCCAATAATTTTATGGTTTAGGCGGGATTTGCGTCTACAAGACCATGCTGCACTCACAGCTGCTGTGGCCACAGGTGGTCCGGTGATCGCTGTGTTCATTTGTGATGAGTTGGTGGAACCGTTGGGCGCTGCACCAAAATGGCGTTTAGGGGTTGGTGTCGCGGCGCTACAGGCTGCGATTACGGCAAAATCAAATCGTTTGATTTTGCGCCGTGGCCCTGCTTTGGCCACTTTAAAGGCACTTGTTGCTGAAACAGGTGCTAAGGCTATTTATTGGCAAAGAGCATATGACCCAAAAAGCCAATTACGAGATACTGAAATAAAAGAGGCCATGGTAGCAAACGGGCTCGAGGCAAAAAGTTTCAAGGGTCACCTACTATTTGAGCCTTGGACAGTACAAACAAAAGTTGGTGGATTTTTTAAAGTATATACACCCTTGTGGAATTCAGTCCGAGATAGAGACGTCCCTGATCTACTTCCTGAGCCGGCCGTGATCCCTAGACCAGACTTATTCCCTATTTCAGAAAACCTTGAAGATTGGCAATTGGGCCGCCAAATGCACCATGGTTCTAAAATTGTCTCTCAATATGCAAGGGTTGGGGCAACTCGTGCTCAAGCGCGCTTGGATGAGTTTACTCAGGGCTCATTGAGAAATTATAATATGAACAGAGATATACCAGGTGTAGATGGTACGTCCAAATTAGCAGAAAATTTAGCATTGGGTGAAATAACACCTGCACAATGTTGGCATGCTGGTAGGGCAGAGCTGGATCGTGGAAATGCTGGTGCTGAGGTGTTTTTGAAAGAGATAGTCTGGCGCGAATTTGCTTATCACTTGTTGCATCATACGCCACAAATTTTAAATCAAAACTGGAAGCCGGCATGGGATTCTTTTCCGTGGAGCGAAGATGCAAATAGTTCGAACTTTTTTGCTTGGAAAAGTGGAAGAACAGGGCTTGAGTTCGTAGATGCGGCGATGCGAGAGCTCTACGTCACAGGCACTATGCACAACAGGGGCCGCATGATCGTGGCTTCATATCTCACAAAACATTTAATGACACACTGGCGTCTGGGGCAGGCGTGGTTTGAACAATGCCTAATTGATTGGGATCCCGCCAGTAATGCAATGGGTTGGCAATGGGCAGCTGGTAGTGGACCAGATGCCACTCCTTATTTCCGAGTATTTAACCCTGAAACTCAAATTGAAAAGTTTGACTCAGACAGAAGATACCGAACTTCTTGGATTGCTGAAGGGCAACACACGCCACCTTCAAGTGCTTTGCAATTTTTTGATGCAATCCCAGCTTCTTGGTCTCTATCACATAAAAATGATTACCCAAAACCAATTGTTTCCGCCAAGGAAGGCAGAGAAAA
The DNA here is from genome assembly GCA_913047725.1 of uncultured Planktomarina sp. Classification (GTDB taxonomy): domain Bacteria; phylum Pseudomonadota; class Alphaproteobacteria; order Rhodobacterales; family Rhodobacteraceae; genus Planktomarina. The sequence goes on along the minus strand of CAJWTH010000064.1, from coordinate 6,110 downwards.
AGCACTATCTTATTACAAAAATCGTAATTTCTAGCTACGTTAGGCTTGCTCTTAAATCCTTCTTGAGTAACTTACTCCAATGAAACCCTTGGGAGCGTCTATGATACTCACAACTACTAATGGCCAAAAAGACTTGCCTCGATATTTTGCAATAGCTTTTAAGATTGCAAAAAAGGGCCGTAACGGCAAAATTGATTTTGTATTGGACGATGGCCGAATTTTTCGTGCTGACAGCAAGTGCCCTGGTCCCGTTTGTGAAATTCGTATGCATGATACTGGAATTTTTGAACGTTTACTGCGTGAGGGCCAATTAGGTTTTTGTGATGCTTATCTGGATGGTCAGTGGAGCACGCCGGATTTACAGGCTTTTATGGATTACATTCACGCCGATAATGATGAAGTTTTTGATAGTTTTCCTGGGCAAAGATTAGTTCAAATGTATGAGCGTTTCCGTTTTTGGATGCGGCGTAATTCAAAGGGTCAAGCTTTGAAAAATATTAGCTACCATTATGATCTTGGAAATGATTTTTATAGTTTATGGCTCGATAAAACAATGACTTATTCCTCTGCGATTTTTGAATCTGGACAGGAAAGTTTGGAAAATGCACAGATAGCAAAATATGCTAGCATGGTGGACCAAATGGGGGTCACTGCGGGTGATCATGTACTTGAGATTGGCTGTGGTTGGGGTGGGTTTGCTGAGTATGCTGCCAAGAAGCATGGGCTTAAGGTAACTTGCCTAACTATAAGTAAAGAGCAATTGAAATACGCTCAGAACCGGATAAATGCGGCTGGTTTGCAGCATATGGTTGATTTTAAGTTACAAGATTATCGGGACGAAACCGGTGTTTATGATGGGATAGCGAGTATTGAGATGTTTGAGGCCGTTGGAGAAAAGTATTGGCCGTCCTACTTCGAAACAGTGTATGATCGATTGAAGCCCGGTGCTAATGCGACACTTCAAATTATTACTGTTCAGCACGCGCGATACGAAATTTACCGAAAAAGCGTAGATTTTATACAAAAATATATTTTCCCAGGTGGTATGTTGCCGTCACCAGTAGTTCTTCGTGAACAAGTAGAAAAAGCAGGGCTAAAGGTCGTAAAGTCTATAGAGTTTGGCGAAAGCTACAGCCAAACTTTGCGGCGTTGGCATGATACGTTTAATGAGAAGTGGGACCAAGTTGTCGCTATGGGCTTTGATGAGAGATTTAAACGTATGTGGAATTTTTACTTAACATCCTGTGCGGCAACATTTCATTACAAAAACTGCGACGTTACACAAATTACTATTTCCAAACCAAGCTGAGAATATAATGACAAATGTGTTCCTGTTTGGGACGTTATGTTGGCCACCGTTGTTAAAACGAGTGGCGGGCCAGACATGTCCGCAAGTGGAACCCGCGGTTCTTGATGGCTTTAGTGTTACCTGTGCAAAAGGCCACAGCTTTCCGGCTATCCATGAGAGTGTTAATGAGAAAGCAAAAGGCCTATTACTAAGGGATTGTGACGAGCATGTTCTCTTACATTTAGATCACTATGAAAGTGGGTTTGGTTATCAACTACGCCCCATCAACTTGCAGACGCCTCATGGGATAATATCTGCTAAAGTTTATTTGCCACCGAGGGGAATTGAGCCAGGTGGGCCTTGGGTTTTAAAAAACTGGGAGCGAGAGCATGGCCAACTAGCCCTAGAGGCAGCTCTTGAAGTTATGGCTGTACAGGGGAAAATGTCTGCAGCTGAAATGATGCAACGCTATCCAATGATGCTAGTTCGGGCTAATGCTCGGATAAATGCACGGAAAGACGCATCCCCAAGGTCTAAGTCCGCTTTAGCGCTGGATGACATAGAAGTTCACAGCCGCCGCCGTCCGTATATTAATTTTTTTGCAGTCGAAGAAGCAGTTATATCGGTGCCTAAGTTTTCTGGTGGTAAAATGAAAAATTTAAAGCGTGCTGGATTTGTTGGTGCTGATGCTGCGATTGTTCTACCCTATGACCCCAAAACGGACCGGGTCCTACTCATCGAGCAATTTCGGTTTGGTCCATTTCTGCGTGACGACCCTAACCCTTGGATGATGGAACCAATTGCTGGACGGATCGATCCGAAGGAGGAACCAGAACAAACCGCTTATAGGGAATCTCTGGAAGAAGCGGGCCTAGTTCTTTACGAGGTATTTAAGGTACATAGCGGCTATGCTTCTCCAGGTGCCAGTACAGATTACTTTCATATTTTCATTGGTCTTGCTGATATTGAACAGAATTCGGCAATTCTAGGTGGTTTGCCGGGTGAAGCAGAAGATATAAAAGGGCATGTAATGTCATTTGAAGAGTTTTTTGCTATGTTGCAGGCAGGTGAACTGCCGGTATCTCCTTTGGCTTTAGCGGGATACTGGTTGGCAAGTAACAGGCCAAGACTGCGCAGGAATTCTTGAGCTTCCACGTATATCTGCTTAAGTGAATAGCTAGAGAGGTTTTTTAATGACAACTATTCATTCAGATGTGGCCGCTGCTGTTGGAAATACGCCTTTATTTAAATTGATAGCAGCCAGCGAAGCCACGGGGTGTGAAATCCTTGGGAAAGCAGAGTTCATGAACCCTGGCCAATCTATTAAAGATCGAGCAGCCTTGTTTATGATCAGAGCTGCTGTGGCTTCTGGCGCTTTGAGGCCGGGTGGAACAATAGTTGAAGGAACAGCTGGGAATACTGGTATCGGGTTGGCACTTTTGGGTGCCTCGATGGGATTTCGTACTGTTATAGTCATACCTGATACCCAAAGTGAGGAAAAAAAAGATATGTTGCGTCTTGCTGGCGCTGCACTGGTTGAGGTGCCCGCTGTTCCTTACAAAAACCCTAATAATTATGTACGCTATTCTGGGCGTTTGGCGGATGCACTAGCAAAGACTGAGCCTAACGGCGCAATATGGGCAAACCAATTTGATAATACCGCCAATAGACAAGCGCATATAGAAACGACTGGACCTGAAATTTGGAACCAGACAGCGGGCAAAGTAAATGGATTTATTTGTTCCGTGGGTTCAGGAGGTACTATCGCTGGAGTTGGCATGTTTTTGCAACCAAAGGGTGTAAAGGTGGCTCTTGCTGATCCGGATGGTGCCGCATTACATAGTTATTACACAACTGGTGCATTAATGGGATCTGGTGGGTCTATCACCGAGGGCATTGGACAAGGACGCATTACGGCTAACTTGGCCGGATTTACGCCAGACTTATCTTATAATATCCCAGATTCCGAAGCCTTACCCCAGGTGTTTGAACTCTTACGAAATGAAGGCCTTGTACTTGGTGGCTCGTCTGGAATTAATATTGCTGGCGCAGTGCGAATGGCCAAGGATATGGGTCCGGGCCATACAATTGTGACTATTTTATGCGATTATGGTACACGCTATAAAAATAAAATTTTTAACCCTGATTTTTTGCATTCAAAAGGATTTGATGTGCCAGAATGGATGGAGGCTAAACGTGATATTGAAACAGTTTTTGAACCTGCGTAGCTTCGCACTATTTTCGGGGCTATTTTTTTGGTCTATTGCGGGGATAGTACAAGGCCAACAATTAAATAATTCACTAGATTATACAAATTGGAACAAAACTGCTGAAATGGTTGAAAAGGCCCTGGTTGATGGGGCTCCCTCTGAGTTGTTGTTAACAACTTTAAGAGAAAAGTTAACTTTAAGACGGGCAGACTTTAAATTTGCGCAAAATGTTAACCAGACAAGGCTGGATAATTTAACAGAACAACTTTCAGCTTTAGGAGAGGAACTGGACCCGGGGAACGAGGCAGTTGAGATTTCCGAACGACGTACAGATCTCAGAGCCCAGATAGATGCATTGAGGGTACCTAGAGTGCGTGCGTTAGAGGCTTTTAAACGCGCTGATGGACTAATAGCTGAGATAGACATATTTCTTAGAATACAAAAAACTGACAATTTGCTTCGTTTGGGAAAAACTCCATTAGATCTACGAATTTGGCCAGACGCAATGTTGGAGTTGTCCGATCGTTTTGGCATGATTGCAACTGGGGTGTTTGAAGCATGGAATACCCCTACAGTAAAATTAAAATTACGGGATAGAATGGCCTCAATAATTGGCCTTTTTCTCATAATTATACTTTTAGCAACCCAAGGATTTCGTTGGATTGATCGTGTCTCAGCGACTATTAAAAGACGGCAGGACGAAACCTCACATGGGCTTGCTACTTATCTTCGGTCACTAGCTAAGACAGGTACGGTTTTCTTGTGTTTTTATTTATTATTGACCGTCTGGCTAATTTCACGGCTTTATGGCGCACAGATTGAGCACTTAATTGAAAATATTTTGTGGTCGGTTTCTCCAATCTTTGTTGCATGTTGGATTGCATTTCGCCTTTTTCCATCTGATGAGAATGAATCAACACCCGTACAAGTACCTAAACTTCTACGTAAACAAGCCCGGCTATTAACCCAACTGGTGGGTATTGGTCTTGCTTTGCAGTTTATAAGCTACGATTTGCAATGGGCGGGATCTTTTGGTGAAGATACATGGACGGTGAATACGTTTGTACTTTCTTTAATATCCGCAGCTTCTGGGTTTAGGATTGGACAAATTTTATGTATCCAGTCTGCCCGGGCTACCCTCGAGTCTGGGACTAAAATAAAACATGCTCTACAAGCGCGTAGTGGCCAGGCGTTAATGTTAGTTACTTCGGTTTCGTTACTTCTATCTTTGATTGGATATAGTGCTGCGTCAAATGCACTACTATTCCCGAGTCTCTTAAGCGCAGGCTTGATCGCAGCGCTGATTTTGACTTTTGAGGCTGTGCGGGACTTCTGTGCTATTGTCGCTGAGGATAGTGTATTAGGTCATGATAGCCTTGTTGCTATTGCGATCAATACCACCCTGCTTTTAGGCTCTTTGCCGATCTTTGCCTTAATTTGGGGGGCAAGGGTTTCAAATCTGACTGAAGTTTGGACACACTTTAAATCGGGAATTCAGCTAGGTGACGTTCAGATTTCTCCCGGTTCATTATTAGTTTTAATTGTTGTATTTGTAATTGGCTATCTAATCACCCGAATTATTCAGCGGACTCTAAAAATTCGCATTTTGCCTAAAACCAAACTAGATACTGGAGGCCAAAATGCCATCGTGTCAGGATTTGGCTATGTAGGTATTTTTGTTGCAGCCTTAATTGCCATTACTTTTGCTGGTCTTGATCTGTCTTCCTTGGCGATAGTCGCTGGGGCTCTTTCTGTTGGTATCGGATTTGGCTTGCAGAACATTGTATCTAATTTCGTTTCAGGAATTATTTTATTAATTGAACGGCCAATCAGTGTGGGGGATTGGATTGAAGTTGGTGGCAACATGGGAACTGTCACTAATATCTCCGTTCGTTCAACAAGCATTCAAACATTTGATAGATCTGATGTGATTATTCCAAATGCTGATTTAGTTTCTGGTACAGTGACCAATTACACTCGTGGTAATTCCGTTGGACGTGTCATATTGCCTATCGGTGTAGCGTACGGAAATGACACTCGGAAAATATCGGATCTTCTACAATCAATAGTTGAATCGCATCCTATGGTTGTATCAGAACCACCTCCATCCATTGTTTTTCAGGGTTTTGGCGCAGATTCACTGAACTTTGAAATAAGAGCTGTGCTAAGTGATATTAATTATGGGCTCAGTGTAAAAACAGAGCTGAACCATCAAGTAGCAGAAGTATTCGCAACAAATGGCATTGAAATACCATTTGCCCAACGTGATATTTGGATACGTAATCCAGAGGCTCTTCAGCCAAACTCTTCTTAAAAGTGGCGACCTTACTTTTGGGTATGTATTTGTACTAAAGTCAACTATCCACAGGGGTTGAATAAACTTCGGTTCGTGCTCTTGAAAACCTAGCTGGAGTCTCATAAAACGCGCCAACGGATCGGTGGCCGAGTGGTCGAAGGCGCACGCTTGGAAAGCGTGTAGGCGGGTGACTGTCTCCAGGGTTCGAATCCCTGTCGATCCGCCACTACCTTTTTTAAATCAATGGGTTAGGGCTAATGCTAGCTAATACCCATCTACCTACCCATCAAAGATAAATGTGGTTACTGAGATTTAG
>CAJWTH010000063.1 GCA_913047725.1 uncultured Planktomarina sp. | reverse complement strand
GTCATTGCCTCTGTAGGCAGTGTTATGGCCATACGTCCGCACATGATATTAGTTATGGCTATTTGGACCCAAAGTTAAAGCCTGTGTTGCACATCCTTAAGTGTTTAGGGAGCCTGTCGGGTGGGTATTGAGAGCCCTGTCTACGGCATATTAGCATATTAGCAGTTATATATTTTTTAAATACCTTAGCGAAACAGCAATTTTTTCTACAAGTTCCACAACCTGCTTTTCATTTATAATAAATGGTGGTGCCAATAATATGTGATCACCCCATTTGCCATCTCGTGTTCCACTCATGGGATAGCATATTAGGCCAGCTTCAAATGCCGAGCGCTTTATGTTTGCGGCAATTTTCAAGGAGGGATCAAAGGGTTTCTTTGTATCACGGTCTTTAACAAGCTCTAAACCAATGAATAAACCTCTGCCTCGAATATCACCAACGTTCAAGTGGGTGTTGAACTGATTTTTTAGTTCATTAAGTAATTGAGCAGATCTTTGTTTTACCGATTTTAAAAGGTCCCGATTTATTATTGCCTGAACGACAGCTAATCCAGCTGCACAAGCTACTGGGTGTCCCATATAAGTGTGGCCATGTTGAAAGAAACCTGTGCCACCACCAATCACATCATAAATCTTTTTTGTACAAAGCATTGCACCAATTGGCTGGTATCCCGCGCCTAGCCCTTTCGCAATGCATAGGATATCAGGTGAAATATTATCAGCTTCTGCGGCGTAGAGATACCCAGTCCTTCCCATTCCACACATTACTTCATCTAATATCAGTAAAACTCCGTATTTTTGGCAAATCTCTTCAATTCTCTTGAAGTATCCCTTCACGGCAGGCACAGCACCCATAGTAGCCCCAACAACTGGCTCAACAATGAAAGCCATCACTGTTCCGGAGCCTAACCTTAAGATTTCATCTTCAAGTTCCTGTGCAACTCGCTGTCCATAATCGTATGTTTTCTCTTGCTTGGATTTGTCTATATATTCATAGCAAGGGGCTATATGTGAGACATTAATTAGAATTGGCTCAAATTGATCGCGACGCCATTTGTTGCCCCCAGCAGCAAGCGCACCAAGCGTGTTTCCATGATAACTTTGCCTTCGTGCAATAATGTGGCGCCGATTTGGTTCACCATTTTCAATGTGATATTGTCGAGCAAGCTTCAGTGCGGCTTCAATTGACTCGGAGCCTCCTGATACAAAATAAACACGATCTAAATCACCTGGTGCATATTGAACCAAAAGTTCAGCTAATTCTTCGGCGGGATCACTAGAAAAAAAACCGGTATGGGCAAAAGCCATTTTTGACGTTTGATCTTGGATAGCCTGAACCACTTCAGGATCGGCATGTCCTAAACAAGAGACAGCCGCGCCTCCTGATCCATCTAAATACCGTTGCCCACTGTCGTCAAATATATAGCAACCTTTGCTTGCTACTGCCTTGATTGGTGGTGCATTAATTTGTCTAGGAAATACGTGACTCAAGACTTAATCCTTTTTAGTCGACGTTAAACTTCATCAACAACTGGTCATAAAAAAACATAATTTGAAGATATGTTCCAGTATTGTTTAAATCGCACTGGTTTTTGAAGTATTTTGCTAGGGTGATGTGGATAGCAAATATTTAGAATTTTTTTATACAATACATATCGCAGGAGTTCCTGTGGCCTGACAAGATTATGCATTAAATTTTAGTTTAATAGCATGTTTATAAACATAAATGAGCCCAGTTTTGCGTTATTCCACTTCGCTGATTTGATAAATTGATTGCGCAAGCCATTCGGGGTTTATCTCAACGCCCCAACCAGGGGTATCGGTAACGCGGGCATGGCCATCCTTAATTTCATATGGGCATTGGGTGAATATCCCTTCCTGCCATGGATAATAATCGGCACCTTCAATAGAGAATTCAAGATATTTTCCAGCGTTTGGAATAGCTCGCAGAAGATGCATGGTAAAGAGAGTCACCATGGATAAGTTGGCGCAATGTGGAGTGACAGGCAGTCCAGATTTTTGGGCCTTTTCTACAACCCTTAGAGTGCGGCAGATACCACCAAGATAGAGAATATCAGGTTGTACAATATCCACTGCACGCATTTCAATCATCCGGTTCCAAGTTGGCAGATCGCAATCCTGTTCTCCTCCCGTTACGTCAATCGTAAGTGCATCAGTCACTTTTTTAGTTTGCTCAAGCTCCCAATAGGGGCAGGGCTCTTCATAGTGGCAAAAGCCATAATCCTGTAGGATATTTCCCACCTCTATGGCCCGGTTTGGCGAGTAACAACTGTTAGCGTCGATTAGCAGGTCTACGTCATTACCCAATTCGCGGCGCATAGTTGGAATAATTTCTTCAGTTCTGCCAGGCCATTCATCTTGGTTGCGCCCTACTTCAGCACCTGCACGAACTTTGAAGGCATCAAAGCCTTTAGTGTCCCGCAATGTTTTTAAGCGGATAGCCTCGTTGGTGGGAGTGATGTCACGCTTCATAGACGAAGCGTAGGCTCGGATAAGACCAGGAGAACCGCCCAGAAGTTCGGTTACAGGTTTACCTGCCTGCTTGCCTCGCATATCCCAAATGGCAGTATCTAGCCCAGCCATGGCTCGACGTAGGTAAGAACCGGGGAATTTATGCTCGCGTTCTGTTACAATATCTAAAAGGTTGTCTAGATCAGCGGTATCCTGCCCCAGTGTCCAGGGGGAGACCTGACGGTGTAGTACCTTAGATGTGATATCGGAGTGATATGTAGATACTTGACCCCAACCCTGACTGCCATCCTCTGCGGTAACTCGGACAAAGCCAACGTCCTGACTGGTGAATGTCTCAATTTTTTTCAGTTTCATAAGAATTCTTTCAATTTTGGGCATCTTTAAGAATAAGGTCCGACGCACGCTCACCGACCATGATCGATGGCGCGTTAATGTTTCCAGTTGGGATGGTTGGAAAGATAGATGCATCTGCGATGCGTAGACCTTCCACTCCATAAACTTGCAGATTGGGGTCTACGACAGAAGCAGTGGGATCTTTTCCCATCCGGCAAGTGGAGCATGGATGAAAAACTGTCCACGCTTGTTGACTGATAAACTTTGCAATCTCGCTATCAGAGTCGACGTCCGCACCAGGTGAAAGCTCAGATTCTATCACCGATTGAAGTGCTGGGGCACCTGCAATTTGGCGAATTAAGTGGATACCTTTAATCATTATTTTTTGGTCATAATCTGTGTCGAGATAATTTGGGTATATTTTAGGCTGAGCCATTGGATTATCTGAAGATATTTCTAAGTAACCTGTGCTGGTTGGCTTGCAGGGGTTGAAGCCCATTAAAAAGCCGCGAAAGGGGTCCGGTTTCATCAATGGACGGACACCAACAGGTGCGCGGGTATAACTGACAGGCGAGAAATATAGTTGCAGCTCTGGGCCAAGTGCATCAGGGTTAACTTTTACAAACCCACCGCCCTGATTTAGGCTGAGAGAGAGTGGGCCTTTACGACGTAAGATATATTGCAATCCAGCCCGTAATTTACCCAAAATCGGACCTAGTTCCTGATTTAGCGTGGGCACGCGCGCTCGATAAATAATGTCGCTGCCCAGGTGATCCTGTAAATTATAGCCAACGTTAGGGGCATTATGCAGCACATCAATACCGTGCTGTTGTAACAGCGCACCTGGGCCTAGACCAGATAACTGCAATAGCTGTGGTGAGTTGATGGCTCCACCTGAAAGTATCACTTCGGCCCTCGCATGGGCGGTCTTGGTTTGACCATGCTGAAGATATTCAACGCCAGATGCACGTTTGCCATCAAATAAAATACGCGTGACGTGAGCCATGGTTTGAATGCTGAGATTATGGCGATTTTTAGCTGGCCAAAGATAGCTGCGCGCTGCTGAAGCGCGGCTACCACCTTTAGTTGATATTTGATAACAGGTGGCCCCCTCCATAGAGGGCCCATTGTAATCCATGTTGGTCTTAATTCCCGCCTGAGCTGCAGCTTCTAAATAAGTGCGGGTTAGTGGGTGCACTTCTGACGTAACATCGTGCACAGCCTGTGGGCCAAATTTACCGCGGTTTTCTGTCGTTGGCCCATCCCAAGCTTCCATCCTGTGAAAGACTGGTTTGACATCCTTCCAGCCCCATCCTGGTGCCATCAAACCCCATTCGTCATAGTCTCGCCTGTGTCCGCGAACCCAAACCATTGCATTTATTGAGCTGGACCCACCGAGGACCTTACCACGCGGCCAGTAAGATTGCCGATTATCAAGACTTGGCACTGGCTCTGTTGTGTAGCGCCAATTCACCTTTGGGTCATGATAAACCTTACCATAGCCAATTGGCATTTGTATCCAGGGGTCCCTATCTGAGCGGCCAGCTTCAAGTAACAAAACGGTAAACCGTTTGCCTTCAGAAAGGCGACTGGCCAGAGCACATCCTGCGGAGCCAGCTCCAACGATTATGTAATCAAATTCTTGCAAAAAACATCCTATTTTGATTTTTTAAAGTGGAACCAATAACGCTTTTAATTGGATCAGCATGTCTTAATTTATCAGATAGCACGTTTTTTAAATGCCTATGCTGAAGCTTGCAAAACATAAAGCTTTCTAACATGTTGGTGAATGGTCCAACTCCCCCTCCAACCAATAGGCAAGACCAAAAGGTCGCCAGGGCCTAAATGGCGTTCTCCGCTGCCATCATGATTTTTTACAGATGCCGACCCTGAGATGATGTGACAATATTCGCCCGCGGCTGCTCGATCGGCGGTAAATTCACCCGGTGTACATTCCCACACGCCAATTTTTGTCAATCCATCATCTGACTTCCACAGGTTTACTGCAGCTTCCTCTTGACCCTCTGTGAGCGTTGTAGGCTTAGGAACAAAATTTTTGACTTCTATTTTGCTAAGGTTTTGAAATTTTTGTAAATCTATCATTGTAAGCCTTTCGGGAATTGGGTCTTTTAAATTAAAGTCTCTATTTAAATTGAGTAAGATGCTCCATCTATGTCTCCGGTCCATCCCCAAAGTGCAAGCAGGGGTTCTGAGTATGTGGTCATATTATGTACTTGACCGGACATGTGGTGAACAAAATTCCCAGGTTGGCATGGTTTTTCTTTTTCATCGTCAGTCGCCCACGTAGCTGTGCCGCTTATAATGTAGTAAAGCTCTTCGGCGGTGTGCCAGTGGCGAGGGTAATGTATTTTTGGGCTCTGTAATAAAAGCCCAATCCGAACATTAGGGTTTTCAAAAACACCATCGGGCCCGATGAGCTCTGTGACAGAAATTTCCTGTGAAATATTTGCCGGTAGCTTTCCAAAGCCTGCCTGCCTCCAATGTAGTCGATTGGCAAAATGAGCGAACCACTGCATTAAATTGGTCTTGTCTTCAAATAACGTATTAAAAAATTTAGAATTGCTCGGGCTTACGCTTGGCTTTATCGACCATGGCATATTTTTGGCTTCAAGCATCGCATTGGAAATATCCGTTGCTATTATACTTTTATTTTTCTTGAGCAGCTCGCCTAATATAGCAAAAAGATGCATAAGTTTATCGTCAATTTGCATACAGTTGAGCTTTCTCTAAATATAGATAAAACCTATTTTTTCAAATGATTTATGTATTTGGGGTTTTCGTCAATGGTTTCATTTGAGATGAAAGTATGAACTAGCGGTCGTGTAAGCCTAATACTTATTAAACAAAACAATATGCGTTATATTCATGGCATCCTAAGTGTTCCATGCTTCAGCATGAACACTTAATGTCAATCAATTTGGTTAAATAGGCCCATTTTCTTTGGGGTATTTCGAAGTGCCGTTACGTAAAATAGTTGATTTTAAGGAGTATTTTGTGACGCGATCTGTTGCTCAAAATTTTTTATTGCTTATTCGGGGTATGTTTCTTACGCTCAAAATTCAAGGTTAAATGTAAAAGCTAAGAGAGGCGTTCTCAGGCGATGGTTTTAAGCTCAACTACTCGAGACCGACATTTTAACAAAGAAATTTGGTCCCAAGATTTCAAACAAACTTCGTATTGGTTGGAGGGACTTTCTCCTCTAAGAGAAGCGATCGAGACCCCGCCTCGCAATGTAGATGTAGCAATTGTGGGCTCCGGGTATACTGGTTTGAACGCTGCTCTTCAAACCTCTCGTGGTGGAAGATCTACCCTTGTACTTGAGGCTGGCAACCCTGGATTCGGATGTAGTACTAAAAATGGCGGTCAAGTCAGCACCAGCATTAAACCTTCGTTGGAAAAGCTTTCCGCAAAGTTCGGTCAAGAGAAGGGCCTCTTAATTCGAAAAGAGGGAGAGAATGCCCTTGATTGGATTGAGGAATTTGTAAACTCAGAAAATATTGACTGTAGTTTTGCTCGATCGGGCCGTTATCACGCAGCGCACACCCAGAAGCACTACGAAATGATTACCCGTGATGCCGAAAAACTTAGCCGATCTGAGGGTGTCGAAGCTTATGCTGTTCCTAGTAGCGAACAATTGAAAGAGTTAGGTTCAGATGTTTATCACGGTGGAGTTGTTTTCTCCCGACACGCATCGTTAGATCCAGGCAAATATCATCGAGGACTTTTGCAACGTGTAGTGGAGGCTGGAGTTGATGTTATAGGCAATTGTGCTGTTATGGATATCGAAAAAGTTGCAGACGGATTTGTCCTTAAAACGCTAAAAGGTAAGGTTAAAGCTCGGGATGTAGTTGTTGCCACTAATGGCTATACGACGAAATTAACACCTTGGTTGCAAAGACGGGTCATTCCAATTGGAAGTTACATTATCGCGACTGAAAAACTGGATCCATCGTTGGTAGAAACATTGTTTCCCACCAACCGCATCGCCAGTGATACTTGTAAGGTAGTCTATTACTATAGGACTTCGCCTGATCGACAGCGAATTTTGTTTGGTGGGCGTGTGTCAGCAACAGAAACTAATCCAATGCTGAGTGGGCCTAAATTATTAAAAGATATGTGCAGAATTTTTCCGCAACTTGAGGGAACTAAAATTTCATATTCTTGGACTGGAACCGTGGCGTACACATTCGATGAACTCGCCCACACTGGACAGCACAATGGTATTTACTATTCTATGGGGTACTGTGGGTCGGGTGTTTCAATGGCTAGTTATTTAGGTATGCGCCTTGGACAAAAAGTTTTGAGGTTAGCTGAAGGTAAGACAGCGTTTGATGATTTGCCCTTTCCAACTCGTCCTTTATATACGGGTAAGCCTTGGTTTTTACCCGCTGTCGTGTCCTGGTATCGGTTCCGAGATCGCATTCAATATCAACAGTCAGTGAAGGATCTAGCAGCATAAAAAACTGATTGTATTTATGCCATGCAATTAGAAAAAAATTAAGGCATAAAAGCCTATACTTAAAAAAATGTAATCAGGGAGTGTATTATGAAAATTAAAAATAACTTTAAGAAGCTGGCAACTCTAGGCCTCGCAGCCAGTGCAGTTTCTTTATCCTCGATGGCTATTGCAGAAGATCTTCGCATAGTCTCTTGGGGTGGGGCCTATCAAAAAGCTCAATCAATAGGTATATTTCAACCTGCCGCTACGGCGATGGATATTACGGTAAATGAAGATACTTATGGTGGCATTTCAGACGTAAAGCTGATGGTGAAGTCTGGGGCAGATAAGTTTGATATTTTCTCTAGTGGTGCTGGAAGTTGCGCATCTGGGGGAGCTGAAGGTGTTCTTGAAAAACTAGACTACTCTGTAATCGATGTGAGCAATCACCTGCCAGGTATGTTCAGTGAGTATTGTGCTGGCGCAGATATTTTCTCTGTTGTTGCTGCTTGGAACACCGAAACTTACGGAGAAAATGGTCCAAGATCTTGGGCGGACTTTTACGACACAGAAAAGTTCCCTGGCAGTCGGGCAATGCGCTCGAAGGTTGATGGTCAGCTGGAGACTGCACTACTGGCAGACGGCGTTGCGACCGCAGACGTCTACAAGGTGCTGGATAGTGAGGAAGGCATAACGCGCGCTTTAGACAAAATTAGATCAATAAAAGACCACATTGACGTTTGGTGGACTTCTGGCGCTATGCATGCGCAATTAATGAAAGATGGTGAAGTTGATATGACTACTGGCTGGAATGGTCGGTTTGACGTTGCCAAAAAAGATGGCGCCAAAGTATCCTATGATTACAAAACTGGCATAATGGACTGGGAAGGGTATGGAATTCCAAAAGGCATAGCGCAAAAAGACCTTGCTATGAAATATATCAATGAAATGATGAAGCCGGAATATATGGCAGAGTTTGCAAAATATATTACTTATGGACCAACCAATAAAAAAGTCTATGAGCTTGGATTACTAGATGAAGATCTTGCCAGAGCTTTGCCTAGTCATCCAGACAATGCTAAGTATCAGCTTACAATTAGTCAGGAGTGGTACGCTAAATGGCGCACAATTGCGGCTGAAATGTATACTGAAATGATGACTGAATAAAAATTATAACTAGTTATAATTAATTTAGGGGGGGGCGTTTGTCCTCCCCTTTTTAAAGTGAGAGGAAAGACATGCCATCAGATGGGCTCAGTATATCGATAAAAGATATTACAAAAACATATGGTGATTTTTTTGCTTTGAAAGATGTGAGCCTTGAAGTTAATTCAGGAGAATTTCTGACACTTTTGGGACCTTCTGGATCTGGAAAAACTACCCTATTAATGGTGCTGGCGGGTTTCACGCGTCCAGATTATGGTAGCGTAAAATTTGGTACAGAGGAGGTTATTTTAAAACCGCCTCATTTACGTGATATTGGCATGGTTTTTCAAAATTATGCACTCTTTCCTCACATGAATGTAGAACAAAATGTGGGCTATCCTCAAAAACTAAGAGGTGTTTCTAAAGAAAAGATTAAAGAAACTGTTAATAATGCATTAAAAACAGTCAAATTAGATGGTTTAGGCCATCGTGGTGTCGGCGAGTTATCTGGTGGACAAAGGCAACGGGTGGCTCTTGCGAGAGCTATTGTTTTTCAACCCAAAATACTTTTGATGGATGAGCCACTGTCCGCGCTGGACAAGAAGTTGCGGGAGGAGATGCAGATTGAACTTCGTCAACTTCATGACAGCCTAAACATGACTACTGTTTATGTCACTCATGATCAAAAAGAAGCTCTGACTATGTCTGATCGTATTGCTGTAATCAACGATGGCGGCTTAATGCAACTTGACACTCCAAACGTTATTTATAGAAGCCCTAACAACGCATTCATTGCTGACTTTATTGGAGAGTCTAGTTTGCTGTCTGTCAAGGTGAGTAAAAAGACTGCGTATTTGGGTAAAGCCAAAGTTCTTGTCGAACACCCATTAGAAAAAGATGGCGATTTTTCGTTAGTCGTACGTCCCGAAAAGCTTTTTTTGACTGATAATAAATCAGTCGACATCAACAGCTTTACTGGAACTGTTGAAGAGTCAATTTATCAGGGTGAGAGCCAGCTACTTATTATAAGGCTTAACCCTGCATCCCATGGTGATCAATTGTTACGTATGCGTATCCCTAATGGTTCTGCTGCACTGAGTGAATTGCCGTTGATTGGATCTAAAGTCACTGTCGGGCTTAAAAAGTCTGATAGTTATCTGGTGGAATAATATTATGAGTTCAACGCAAAATTTATCCCGGGGACATATCAACGAGGGTAAGCTCAATCAGTTAGATCGGCAGGAAAGATACACCCTCTTCGGCCTTACAGTTCCATATTTAGTTTTGGTTTTTGGATTAATCATTTTACCAATTGGATGGTTGTTTTATATGTCATTCATTGGTCGTGATGAAACGCTATCGCTGGATAATTATCGGCGAATTTGGGAAAGCAAAGCATACCTAAGAATTTTCAAGACGACTTTTCAAATTAGTGTCTTAACTACCCTATTATGTGCTGTTCTTGGTTATCCACTTACCTATTTCATGTCGCAGCTATCAAAAAAGTGGGCAAATATATGTTTGATAGGAGTGCTAATTCCATTTTGGACAAGCCTTCTGGTCCGAACATACGCTTGGTTAGTCTTGCTTCAGAAAAAAGGATTAATAAATACGTTGGCAGTCGATTGGGGTCTTTGGTCCGAACCTATAAAATTTGTTCACAATACTTCAGGAACTCTCATTGGTATGGTCCATATAATGCT
>CAJWTH010000062.1 GCA_913047725.1 uncultured Planktomarina sp. | reverse complement strand
TTAAATGGTTACAATTTCTTTGAGCGGATATGAATTATCTTACAGCTTTAATGGTGTCTCTAATTCTGAGGAAGGCATTAATCTGTTACTAATCCATGGCGCTGGTGGGCAGGCAGTCGACTGGCCTATCGCTTGGCGTAGTGTCAACGATCTTACGCGTTCCCTTGGCTTGACCCCCAAAGATCACGGGGGCGAATTAGATAATTATCCGATATATGCACTGGATCTTCCAGGGCATGGAACGTCGGGTGGGGAAAGCCAGACATCTGTGGAAAAATATGCAGACATTGTGAATAAATTTGTAACAGCTATTAAATTGGACAATGTTTGCATTGTTGGACATTCGATGGGTGCATCCATTGCGCTTAGTGCGGCTCTAAATAAATATAACTGGCTTAAAGCCATCGCTTTGATTGGTGGCGCCAGTAAGATGTTTGTAACTGATGCCATACTCGAAGGTTTAAAAGAAAATTTTGAGCCAACAATTGAAAATATTGTAAAATATTCATGGTATAAAAATACAGGTGCTTTTTTTAAACAAAAGGGACGACAACGAATGCTCGAAGCGGGCTCAAAAGTTGTACACGATGATTTCTATGCCTGTAGCAAATTTGACGTTTCAGACAGGTTAGCTGAAATCGATATCCCTGCGCTCGTAATTGCTTCTGATTATGATCGCATGGTACCAATTAAAATTAGTAGTGAGATGGCAGACAAGCTAGGTCGTTCAACCTTTGTCATACTAAAAAAATGTGGTCATTTCCAACATATTGAACAGACCAGTAGAGTTGCAAAAGAGCTGGGAAATTATCTCTCTACTCTTACTAACAGGGTTGGTTCAATGCGGTAGTTTTGCCAGTTAGCTCTGGCCTTTTAAATATACAACAGAGACAGAGTTAGAGGTTAAGCTGGTGATTTCATGAGTATCTATTGGTTAGCGGCCTTACATGCAGATTAATAGACCTATGACACACATTAAGCCGCCCCAAATTTTTGCTAAATTAATCCGTGGACATGAATTTTTTTCTAACATCATCATTACAGTGAGCATTGCCATTGCCAAAATATTCATCAAGCCAAAAGCAAATATCGTAAGCATCAATGGCAAACAACATCTGACGCAAGAAAAGCCGTATTTAGTGCCTGACGTAGGTTCTACATTCTGGCGACACGGCATTAAATCAGTGAAAGTCATTAACGTTTTACGTTCTTCCAAACGGGCTGATTTTTGTTGCGATAACTGATATACGCCAGCAGTACATAAAGCAGCGTCTGCAATCAGTGGGTTGGTAGTAATAACCATATGTCCATTTAAGATATCTAACAAGCGGAGGGACCACTGTACGGCTACCCCCAGCATACAAAACCCCAACCAAATTGTGAAATAGCCAAAGACGAATGGGAAGCCTTATCCTCTCTTACTTTGATTAATTTTAGTAATGGAAGTAGATTTGGTAACATCATTGCAGCGACCATAGCTACCCACATTGCGAACGATTTAAAAAAATCCAGTGTGCTCCAATTAGTACTAGTTGTGGTGCAAAAATTTAACGAAGTTTCAAACCCAAAAGGATCATTTAATAGGTAATATTGAAAAGCGGCAAACATTTTCATGCCCGGTCCAGCCTCTGAAAGGCTGCCAACTGAGTCCAGCATAGTTTGTTGCACAAGGCTATATAAGCTAGCCAAGTGCAATCAGGCATAACACCATCAGCCTAGAACTATAGCCCGACAACGCAGTTACTCTGTGAATTGGCAAAGCACTGGTCATTACGTGCTTGCTTTCGTTTTTGCTTTTTCTAATAAATTTGCAGCATTGTTGCTGGAAAATGGATTTTGATACAGAGTATCATGGCTCTCAACGCCGACATCAAAAATACAATCTTCTTTTGGATGTGCCACGCATAGTAAGACATAACCATCTTGTGATTGACGCTTATTAACAGCCGTTCCCTTAGGCTGCCTCACGCTACCAGAGATCATCTTGGCGGCACAGGTTATGCATCCTCCATACCTACAAGCGACGGGCAGCACCCAACCTGCCGCTTCAAAAACATCGAGGATCGCCTCGTTTTCACCGACTTCTAATGTTTTATTTTGACGGTTTTGGAATGTGATTTTATGCTTAATTATTTTATCTGACATAGTAAAAAGGAGCCCATTACAACAATAGACTCCCTCTTTTCCTAGACCCAGATATCTGATGAACAGTCGCCACCAGGGTATCTTGTCTCATGTGCCCGCGCTGGGCCATGTGGTTCATTACCAAAATCAATATGGAAATCTTCACGGATTTTTATACCACCATTTGCCACATCGCAATCAACAATCAACATGACACCACCCTTATCCTTCATGCTTGGATAGAACTGGTTGTCCCACGTTGAAAATAGAGACGTAGTTACGAATAGGCGTTGCCCATCTAGCGATAGTTGAATCATTTGTGGCGCGCCATCTACTGAACGTCCGTTAACTTCGGGTGCTTTGCCAAGCAGACCACCGATCCAGACCTGGCCAGTTAGTTTTGGATTCGAGGGGTCAGAGATATCATACTGTCGCAAATCTCCATGTAGCCAATTAGAAAAATAAAGATATTTGTCGTCCATAGAAATAAGAATATCAGTAATCAAGCCAGGCATTGGAACAGGAAAATCTTCAACATCAATGGCGTCAACGTCGATGATTTTTTCAATCTGTAATTCGCCAGCATCATCTTTGTACCAATGAAAAATATTTGAACTCAAGGTTGCCCCTACAAATCCGTGGGTACTGTCAGGATTATGGTGAAACCTAGCTTCAAGTGGGATCATCCCTTCTGCACCGAGGTCCACTGATTTTTCAATTTTACGATTTTTAAAGTCCCAGAAATGGATGTGCTGACCATACTTCCCTTTTGCTACATCCTCCAAATCAAATCCAGGCTGGAAGGTGTTTGGGGCCGCCCACTCAGTTGATACCATCATATTGTGTCGGGGTTGATACCAAAAGTCATAGTTGAAGTTCATACCAGTAATATCATTTTCCCAACGCCCGATAATGTTAAAATCTTTGTCTAAGTGTAAAAATCCACCTGGCGCGTTGCCCTCGGCATCTCCTAACATTGAGACTATTATTTCTGCGCCAAGGCAGTGCACCGTGTGAGGTGCAGACAAATTTGTTTGTTCTTTTATTTTGTCGCCACTAATTGTTTTAAACAGTGTGGGCTTCCTAGGATCTGTGGCCGTATCTACGATGTAAAAGTTGGATGTTCTCACACCAGGAATAATAAGGTATTTACGCTCCATACTTCCATCTGTGTTGCATGAAGAGCAAGCATTCCAACCCATATGATGCAGCTCATCTCCAACAACCCCAACTTCCGTACGGTGAATGATTTCACCGTAGGTTGAACTATTTTCGTCAACATCAATAGTTGCTAAATAATCGGGCTTTTCGACCCCGGTCCCTGTGTAAATGCAAATTGTATATACAACTTTTTCGCGTGGGGCCTTAATGGCATCCTGTGGTGATGCATATCCAGGGCCGGCGCAGCAGCTGGTATCATTATCTAGCATATTTTTCTCCCTTTTGATTTATAAAATTTTTATTTTTAATTAAAGGCGTATTTAAAAAAGTCCCTGAGTTTCTATTTGACTCATCCATTTTGTTTTGTGAAACTTTGATTCATAGCTTGAAATTAATTTTCCTGTAAATCAAGCTTACCTTACGTCATTAGCCAACGAAGCCATGCGTATGGCTCTGTAAGCTGCTATCTAAAAGATGTTCGAGGAGAACCCAATATGAGAACGCGTGCCGCAGTGGCTTTGGAAGCTGGAAAACCTTTAGAGATCATGGAAGTTAATCTTGAAGGACCGCGAAGGGGTGAAGTTCTAGTAGAAATAAAAGCCACTGGTTTGTGCCATACTGATGAATTTACTCGGTCAGGTGATGACCCAGAGGGCATATTCCCTGCTATCCTGGGGCATGAAGGTGCCGGAGTGGTGATAGAAGTGGGTGAAGGGGTGACCAGCCTTGCGGTTGGTGATCACGTTATCCCGCTTTATACGCCCGAATGTCGTGAGTGTGACTATTGCCTAAACCCAAAGACCAATCTGTGCCAAGCAATTCGTGAGACACAGGGTGCTGGCCTGATGCCTGATGGCTCCACTCGGTTTTCAATGCTCGATGGTAAACCAATTCACCACTACATGGGCTGTTCCACGTTCGCGAACCACACGGTTGTGCCTGAGATTGCGCTCGCTAAAGTTCGCAAGGATGCACCCTTCGATAAAATATGTTACATTGGATGCGGTGTGACAACCGGCATTGGTGCGGTAATAAATACGGCTCAAGTAGAAATTGGAAGCCGTGCAATTGTCTTTGGTATGGGTGGTATTGGCCTTAACGTAATACAAGGCTTGCGCCTTGCAGGTGCGGATCAAATTATTGGCGTTGATCTCAATAACGACAAAGAGACGATGGGCCGTTACTTTGGCATGACGGACTTTGTAAACCCGTCCAAGGTAGACGCTGATTTGGTCGCACATCTCGTTCAATTAACGGGCGGCGGCGCCGACTACACATTCGATGCAACGGGCAATGTAAGCGTGATGCGAACGGCGCTTGAGGCTGCACACAAAGGCTGGGGCGAAAGCATTATAATTGGTGTGGCACCGGCTGGTGCAGAAATTAGTACGCGGCCGTTTCAATTGGTTACAGGGCGCAGCTGGCGTGGGACGGCATTTGGTGGTGCATCAAGCCGCTCAGACGTACCAAAAATTGTAGATTGGTATATGGATGGAAAAATTGAGATAGATCCAATGATTACCCACAAACTCAAGCTTGAGGAAATCAACTATGGGTTCGAATTGATGCATCAAGGCAAATCCATCCGCGCTGTGGTGGAGTTCTAAAAAATGCAACAAAGTATACCTGAGGTCCACAGCTTCTTTGATGAAGCCACCAACGCGGCCTGCTATATAGTTAAGGACCCAGCATCCAACGCGTGTGCGATTATTGATTCAATCCTCGATTTTGAGCAGTCTGCGGGCCGAACACACACAACGCATGCCGACATGCTTATAGCTAAAATTATTGAAAACGGTTGGTCATTGGACTGGATCATCGAAACTCATGTGCATGCAGACCATCTATCTGCGGCCCCATATCTTGCTGAAAAACTTGGTGGAAAAATTGCGATTGGAGCTAATATCACCGCCGTACAGAAGGAGTTTGGCAAAATATTTAATGCTGGCACTGAGTTTGAGATGGATGGCAGTCAATTTGATAGACTTTTTAAAGACGGAGATTGCTTCACAATTGGCAATCTAGACGTTGTTGTAATGCATACGCCAGGTCATACGCCCGCCTGCGTGACCTATGTTATTGGTGACACGGCATTTATTGGCGACACTTTATTCATGCCGGACTTTGGGACTGCGCGTGCAGATTTTCCAGGCGGTTCTGCTACTGCGCTTTACAACTCGATCCAACGTATCCTTTCTCTTCCTGACAAAACGCGGTTATTCCTTTGTCATGATTACAAAACAGTAGGCCGTGATACATTCTGTTGGGAAACGACTGTTGCGGTCCAAAAAGCCAATAATATCCACGTTGGAGGTGGTAAATCAGAGGTGGATTTTGTTAATTTCCGTTCCAAACGTGACGCTCAACTTCCAATGCCAAAGCTGATCATTCCGTCCATCCAAGTCAATATGCGGGCAGGCCAAATGCCTGCAAAGGAGCCAGACGGAAATGTTTATCTGAAAGTACCAATCAACCGTCTTTAATGCTGAGTTATAGGGGAAATTAAATGACTAAACATCAAATTATTATTGTTGGCGGCGGGACTGCTGGGATCGCCACAGCTTCTAGTTTGCTATCACGCGATGCGTCGCTTGATATCGCCATAATAGAGCCGTCAGATCAGCACTTTTATCAGCCAGGCTGGACAATGGTTGGCGCGGGTATCTTTACTAAAGGGCAAACTGTCCGCAGTACTGATAGCGCATGGCCGAGTGGCATAAAGCGAATCAAAGGTGCGGTTGCTACCTTCTCCCCAGACAAAAATAACATTATCTTGGAGGATGGGTCCGAAGTTTTGTATGAATACCTTGTTGTAGCAGCAGGTCTCAAACTAGACTGGGGCGCTATTGAAGGTTTAGAAAATACCCTCGGTAAAAACGGTGTGACATCAAACTATCGCTTTGACCTGGCGCCATACACCTGGGAATTAGTACAAAAAATGCAAGGTAAGACCGCAATATTTACCCAACCACCGATGCCAATTAAGTGCGCAGGAGCTCCACAAAAGGCAATGTATCTGTCGTGTGATGCCTGGCTCAAAGCTGGAAAATTGAGTGGTATTGAAGTGTCGTTCTGCAATGCAGGGCCTGTCTTATTTGGTTGCGCACCTTATGTGCCACCACTGATGGAATATGTTAAAAAATATGACATCTCACTTGATTTTGGACACAACTTGGTAAAGATTGATGGCCCGAACCGAAAGGCTTGGTTCAAGGTGACAAAAGATGGTGAAGACTCACAAATCGTTGAGCGCAAATTTGATATGATTCATGTCTGCCCCCCGCAATGTGCGCCAGACTTTATTAAGGATAGCTCGCTGTCTGGGGCCGGAGGATGGGTCGACGTTGACCAAGCCACCCTGCAGCATACAGCTTATGAAAATGTGTTTGGGCTAGGCGATGTCACATCAACACCAAATGCCAAGACTGTTGCTGCTGCACGAAAACAGGCCCCAATAGTAGCGCAAAACTTGATTGCCAAAATTAGAGGGCAATCTTTAGCACCGCTATATGATGGCTATGGTTCCTGCCCTCTTACAGTAGAAAAGGGCAAAATCATTCTGGCTGAATTTGGTTATGGCGGCAAAGTAATGCCAACATTTCCATGGGACTCAACAAAGCCTCGCCGCGCCGCTTGGTTTCTAAAAAAATCCATCCTGCCTTGGGTGTATTGGAACGTCATGTTGAAAGGTCGGGAATGGCTTACCAAGACCACTGCCTAATGATGCTTTAATACATAATCCTTCGAGGAGGTGGTATTGCTGGTTCTGAGAGAGTGCTGTCAGACTAATGAGAGCTAGCATCGGATTGCTAGCGCAGCCTAAATCTATGCATTCAATAACTGACGTCACTCGGCGAGAGCAGCGGCACGGTTTAACTTGAAATTGATAAGTTAATAAAGGTGATCCACCCCTATTCCAGAAGAGGAGAATGGTTCTCCACTAAGGCATAACATCTGAGCTAACACTCTGTATTCATTACAACCATATGAGTGCAGTTCATGTCAAATAGGCACAGAATGGTCAGTAATATGCACCTTATTGTAGTGAACTGAGGTATGCTGTATTAAATGAATATAGAGAGTTAGCTGATTACTTGTGGATGTAACAGGAGATGAGCACCCTGTTTCTATGCCATACCTCCTATATAGTACATTGTTTTTATTTCAGGGTTGGCAGAGCGTAGACGCCTTATTCTGGCTCTGGATGGTAGTAATTGCAGCGGAAGCATCAGCCGCTTTGTCTTTAATGACCCGAGCCTATCAGTTAACCAAAGCAAGCTATGCTACAATTTACGAATATGCCTATCTAATTTCTGTTGGGCTTTTCAGCTGGTTATTTTGGGGCACTTTACCTAATAATCTTGGTATCTTTGGTATTCTTCTGATTATTTTTTCTGGAGTTATAATTGTCTTTACTCAAAAAAATGGAAATAAGGAGCTTTGAAACAGATCAAAGCCCCTTAAGTTTTTAGCCAAACATGTCTGCAGTTATACCTGCGTACCAGCCTTCAGACTCTTCATATGTTGCTTTGCGCAAATCAGCACTTTCGCCAGTTGCGGATACGAACCCGTCGACCTTCGAAATTTTCTCATCTGTCGCTTCATACGTCGCTCCAACTTTCACGCCATCATTAGTACCGATCAATGACCAGCATGTGTTGGAAAACTTCGCCGGAAACACTTTGGAATCGGTCAAAGCACCACGAACAGCATTCGCACAAACCTTCGCTTGGCTATTCGCTGAGAAACCAGATTTCGGCATATCACCTTGTTGTGATGCGTCGCCCAAAACATAGAGATCAGCATCCGCTTTAGTGGACATGTCAGCGGCATTCACTGGCGCAAAGTTGCCCTCAGTAACGCCAGCTAATTCGGCAATGCGCCCAGCTTTCATTGCGGGAATAACGTTACAAACGTCAACCTTGGTAACTTCGCCATCAATCGTAACTGTCATTGCATTTGGATCGACCGACACATTGCCACCGCCAAAGTCACCACCAATCCAGTCGATCGTACCACTATAGTACTTCGCCCAACCTTCCTGAAACAAACCCTGTTTGGAGAACTTTGGCTTAGGGTCTGCCACAATAATTTTGGCTGTCGGGTTATTGGCTTTCAGATAGTGCGCGACCATCGAAACGCGCTCGTAAGGCCCTGGAGGGCAGCGGTACGGGTTTGGTGGTGCAACCATTGCAAATGTCCCGCCCTGTGGCATCTCCGCTATTTGTGCTTTAAGCAATTCGGTTTGCGAACCACCTTTATAGGCGTGGGGCATTGCGTTTTGAGACAATAGGCCCCAACCCTCAACAGCTCCATCAATAAAATCAATGCCCGGTGACATGATCAGTTTGTCGTATGGTACAAAACCACCACCAGCCAGCGCAACAGTTTTAGCATCTCGATCCACACCAACTGCCCAATCATGAACAACATTCACGCCGCGAGCGGCTATTGTACCATAGGAATGACCAAGATCGTCGATGGTTTTAAAGCCACCCAGATAAAGGTTAGAATAGAAACATGTATAATACACGCGCGATGGTTCGATCAGCGTGACATCAATTGCACCCTTACTGTCCTTGGCTATGTAACGAGCAGCTGTGGCACCGCCGGCACCACCACCAACGACCACAACCCGAGGTTTGCCATGGCCATTGGCGAAGACCGTTGATGCCGCCAAAGTAGTGGCCACTGCGGCTCCACTACCAATAAATCCACGTCTATTCAGTTTCATGTTTTCTCCTCCCAGAGTTTTGCCTCTTATTAGAGGTCTTTAAAATACGCAGCTAAGGCTGCAATCTCTTCATCAGACAAACGCCCCGCCATCATTTGCATGACAGGATGTGGTTTTAATTTTTGTTTATAAGCGTGCATGGCGATCACAAATTCTTCTGTTGGCCAGGCCGTAATCCCAGGAATTCCGTTATTATTGCCGTTCCTTTGGTGGCAGGTTATGCAATCACTGGAAAGATATTCACCATATTCTGGATCTCCAACAAGGACCAGAATCGACGGATCAAGGGTGATCTCCGGTCCCTGTACGGCCTCTTTCACTTTTGGCATCGCGGCAGGATCATCGGAAAACTCACGCAAGTAAGCGATCAGATTTGCCCGATCTTCGCCGTCTTTAAGGCCACGGAAACTCATCCGGGTTTTTGCCACCAAAGATTTCGGGTTTTCAAGGAAGACATCCAAGGTTTCAGCAGACCAAATCAGCCCGTCTTCTCCTGCGTAGATCATACTTTTGGAGTATTTGCCTCCCACCAGTCCCCCTGCAGTGCGCCCAAAAATACCATTGAGCTGCGGGCCCACAAGGTTCTTGGCACCCTCTCCAACTTGATGGCAAGCTTGGCACTTTTTGAACACAGCTGTACCTTGAGCGCTATCACCCACGCCGTCGGCCCAAGCATTACCTGTCAAAAATGTTGCCAGGAGCACCAGAATAAGTTTACCAATAGATTGCAAAACTAACCTTTAATGCGCTTTTTTAAACATTAGGCATAAAACATTTCAAAAATACAATACAAAATCGAATAAATGAATGTATTGGGGATTTCATTAAATCAGTCCCATTTGAGATGAGCAAAAAACGCGAGCGATTAAGAAAAAGAATAGATTGTACTATCAGACAAATGAGAGCATCTATCAGATTGCTGGCATAACCTAAATCGATGCACCCAATAATCGACGCCACTCACCGAGAGCAGCGGCATGGTTCAGCTTGAAATTGGTACGTGAATAGAGGTGGCGCCCCTCCAATCTAAGAGGACCGCTTTCGGGACCGCTTTTTAGTTTCAATCTTAAAATAAGTAACTGTAATTAAATAGAAATATACAAAGTTCGACGTCCTCTTCTGGGCACCACAAATAACATTTAAGTATCTGTAATTATTATATAAAAATTGGTTTGATGCCTGTGAAACCTAGCCGCAGGATCACTTTTTGAACCACTTTGTAAATCTGTGACGAGATGGGGCCTTCAGATCCAAAAAGTAGCC
>CAJWTH010000061.1 GCA_913047725.1 uncultured Planktomarina sp. | reverse complement strand
GGGAACCCAATGTCTAACAATATCAATCAAATTTCAAAATATTTCTATTTTTAGCACTAAATTCCGTTGCCTACACGCAAAAAAGGCTTGGTATCCATCAAAATATTCAATTTCTCAAACTATTGATTCGAAAACGAGCCCCGCAAAGGCGGGGCCCGTTTAAGTATATCATTAATACTTTGGCTATCAATCGTCAGGCTTAAGTGCGGCCCCTAAAATATCACCAAGTGAAGCACCAGAGTCAGATGAACCGTATTGTTCTACGGCTTCCTTCTCTTCAGCTATTTCACGAGCCTTTACAGATAGTCCAAGCCGACGGGTTTTGCTATCGATATTAGTAACCCGAACATCAACTTTATCACCCAATCCAAACCTGTCTGGACGTTGCTCGGCACGATCACGCGATAAGTCAGAACGGCGGATGAATGACTTCATTCCTTCGTATTGCACTTCGATACCACCGTCTTCTATTGACGTAACTTCAACGGTCACTATTGATCCACGTTTAACCCCATCAATGGCATCCGCAAACTTGTCTCCACCCATTGCTTTAACTGAAAGACTAATGCGTTCCTTTTCAACATCGACCTCGGAGACGACAGCCTGAACTAGGTCACCTTTCCGATAGTCACTGATCACATCTTCTCCACGACCATCCCAGGTCAAGTCTGATAAGTGAACCATACCATCGATATCGCCTTCTAACCCAATGAACAAACCAAATTCGGTAATATTTTTAACTTCACCCTCAACTTGGGTGCCCTCAGGATTCTGCTCTGCAAATAGTTCCCAAGGATTACGCTGTGTTTGTTTCAAGCCAAGTGATACACGACGTTTCACACCATCAATTTCTAAAACTATCACGTCAACTTCTTGGCTGGTCGACACTATTTTTCCAGGGTGCACGTTTTTCTTGGTCCAAGACATCTCGGAGACATGTACCAACCCTTCGACGCCAGCTTCAAGTTCAACAAAAGCTCCATAATCAGTAATGTTTGTAACACGACCTTTATGCAGCGACTCTAGTGGATACTTTGCTGAAACAATTTCCCATGGATCATCCATCAACTGTTTCATCCCAAGGCTGATGCGATGCGTCTCTTTGTTAATTTTAACAACCTGAACTTTAACTGTTTCACCAATTGTAAGTATTTCTGATGGATGATTCACACGGCGCCATGCCATATCGGTCACGTGAAGCAGCCCATCTACGCCTCCCAAGTCAACGAACGCACCATATTCAGTTATATTTTTAACAATGCCATCAACGCAATCGCCCTCGGCCAATTTTCCAATAACTTCAGCACGTTGTTCAGCGCGTGATTCTTCCAAGATAGCTCGGCGTGAAACCACTATATTACCACGACGCCGATCCATCTTAAGAATTTGAAAAGGTTGCTTTAGGCCCATTAGGGGACCAGCATCTCTTACCGGACGGACATCTACCTGACTGCCTGGTAAAAAAGCAACGGCGCCTCCAAGATCAACTGTAAAGCCACCCTTTACTCGCCCAAAAATAGCGCCGTCAACCCGCACTTCATCCGAATAAGCTTTCTCTAGGCGATCCCAAGCTTCTTCGCGCCTGGCCATTTCACGGCTAATTACGGCCTCGCCTTTTGCATTTTCTGCTGCACGCAGGAAGACCTCAACCACGTCTCCTACTGAAATTTTTGGAGACTCGCCAGGATCTGCAAATTCTTTGATGTCTACGCGGCCTTCCATTTTGTAGCCTACGTCAACAATCGCTTGTCCCGCTTCAATTGCTATAATCTTACCTTTTACGACTGTGCCTTCTTCAGGTGTGTCGACTTCGAAGCTTTCTTGTAGGAGGGCTTCAAATTCCTCCATCGTTACTGATGCCATGTGGCGTTTCAATCCTTATATTTTTGTTTCTGGCCGCGCGGTTGTCTCCGCCGGTCTTTGGGTTGCATTGGTTCAAACTCATAACCAGATTTCAAAAACCAATAAGGGCCGGTTGAAGCCGACCCTGCTAAGATATTCAAATCCCCGATTTTTATCGTTTGAACAAGACTTCGTATAAGCCCATGTCTACAATGTTGCAAGGCCCTATTGGCTATCTATATATGAAAATATAAGCACATCTTCATGGCTAAGCATAACGCTCTGGCCCCTTCCATTGTGCCTCTGAATACCGATCGCCGTCGACCCATCCGATTGGCAACACATTTTCAACTTCCTTTAGTTCCGTCGATGTCAAAATATGCTCACTTCCAGCCACCATTTCTTTAAAGTGATCAATATTTCGCGTGCCCGGAATAGGTAAAATATGATTGCCTTTCGCCAAACACCAGGAAATTGCTAATCCAGCAGAAGTTAGGCCAATATCAGACGCCAAGGCACGAAAATTTGAAGTAAATTTAATATTTTGACTTAAATTAGGTTCCATGAAACGTGGATTGTTAGCAAGAAAAGGAATAGCCACTGCCCTGTCTCTATGATGGGGCTTATCCGTAAGTAAGCTCCGACCAACTGGAGAAAAGGCGACAAATGTAGTATTTAGAGCGCTACAAGTTTGGATAACGCCAAGCTCTGGCGTGCGCGTGGAAAGAGAATATTCTGACTGCAATGCCGCCACTGGGTGGACCTCATGTGCAGCCCTCAACGATGTTGGTGAGATCTCAGAAAAGCCAAATCCTGCAATTTTTCCAGATTTAACAAAAGCGGCCAGGGTCTCCGTTACCTCTTCAATCGGTACAGAGATATCACGTCGGTGAACGTAGTAAATATCAATTTTTTCGACACACAGTCGCGCCAAGCTAGCGTTGAGCTGATCCTCAAGATAGCCAGCTTCATTGTTGAAAAGGCGGCTTGGATCACTACGGTCGGTGATTCCTCCCTTGCTGGCAATATGAAAAAACTCTCGTGCTTCCGGATTTTTAGATAGATAAGCCCCAATATGGGTCTCGGAAGCCCCTTTGCCGTAAATATCAGCAGTATCAATGTGGTTCACACCCAAATCGCGCGCTGTATCCAAAATTGCAAAAACCTCATCGCGGCTAACAGCCCCATAAAAATTCGAAAAAGACATTGCGCCGATGCCTATTCTGGACACTTCTACGCCATTATTTGAGAAATGCCGGTTTTTCATAATTCTCGTGCTTTTTGAACTATGACTATTGCCTCTGCGACCGCTTCTTCAATGGCTAGGTCAGAGGTATCAATCACCACTGCATCTTCAGCCGGGACCATTGGGGCAATAGCACGACCAGTGTCACGGGCATCGCGCGCCAGTACATCGGCTAGTACTTGCTCAGTAGATATAACCGTTCCAATGCGCCTCAATTCTTCGTATCTACGGCCAGCTCGTACCACAGCACTTGCAGTAACAAACAATTTTACTTCAGCTTCAGGGCAAATCACTGTACCAATATCTCTGCCATCCAAAACCGCTCCACCCGGTCGGCGGGCAAAACTACGTTGTAATACTAGTAATTCGTTCCGAACGTCTGCAAGAACGGCGACCTTGGAGGCAGCCAGTGCCACCTCTGGGCTCCTCAGGGTTGAGGCTTCTAGAGTTTCAGGATGTAAAGATTTTGCTGCAACCAAAGGATTAGCTCCAACCAGTACCTGAGCACCAACAGCCCGGTACAACAAACCTGTGTCTAAGTGTGCCAGTGAAAAGTGGGAAGCAAGCGCTTTGCTAATAGTACCTTTGCCAGCAGCGGCAGGCCCATCAATGGCAATTGTGAAACTCATTATCAGACCCTTAGTTAGCTATAATCTTGCTTATTGAGAGCGGGATCATCAGCTTCAGCTTGCATTAGAAAAGCAAACTCGCCCACATAGGCAACTACTATTCATAATCTCACTCACGCTTCTTTTCGACAAATACTGGCACCCAAATCTGCCATTAACGTTTCAAATATTGGAAACGATGTAGCCACTGGCACACCATCATCAATTGACATGCCATTTTCAGCACCAAGACCCAAAATAAGAAAGGACATAGCTATACGGTGGTCCAAATGCGTGGCTGCAGTGTTTCCGCCGGGTACAGCCCCCTCCAATCCATGCACATGCCACCAATCTGGTCCATCCTCAACAGTCACACCGGCCTCACGCAGGCCAGTTGCCATAGCCTCAATTCGGTCACTCTCCTTAACACGAAGCTCCCCAACCCCATGCATGCGAGTTACACCATGAGCAAAACTCGCTACCACAGAAAGAATTGGATATTCATCGATCATAGAAGCCGCACGCTCTGGGGGCACCTCAATGCCCTGCATATTTGGAGAATACTTGGCGCGCAGATCCGCGACAGGTTCACCCCCCTCCTCACGCATATTTTCAAATGTTAGATCTGCTCCCATTTCTTGCAATGTATAGAATACGCCCGCGCGGGTTGGATTGAGGCCAATGTTTGGGACTAATACGTCTGAACCTTCAACTATCAGTGCCGCGCAAACAGGAAAGGCTGCCGATGACGGATCCCGCGGAATAGTGATGTGCTGCGGGCGCAGTTCGGGCTGTCCCGTCAGGGTGATGACCCTACCCTTTTCTGTATCTTCAACACTCAACTCAGCACCAAAACCCGTCAGCATGCGCTCAGTATGATCCCGTGTCGCCTCTTTTTCGATCACTACCGTTTGCCCTGGAGCATTCAAACCCGCAAATAAAATAGCTGATTTCACCTGTGCAGATGGCATCGGGACTTCATAAAGTGCCGGTACAGGTTCATCGGCACCAGTTATTGTCAATGGCAAACGTCCTCCAGAACGGCCATGCGATTGCGCACCAAATAAAGCCAAGGGATCCGTCACTCGACCCATAGGGCGCTTATTTAGACTGCTATCACCAACAAATGTAGCGGAGATTGGGGAGGTTGCCATAGCACCCATGATTAAACGCGCGCTGGTGCCAGAATTGCCACAATCAATAATGCAGTCGGGCTCTGCAAACCCACCAACACCTACCCCATATACAGACCATGCCCCACCACCATTATTAACTACCTCAGCACCAAAGGCTTGCATCGCCTTGCCGGTACTAAGTACGTCATCGCCCTCAAGCAGACCCTCAATACGGGTCTCACCTACTGATAAAGCGCCCAAAATGAGAGAACGATGTGAAATGGATTTGTCGCCAGGTACGTCCGCCTGCCCAGTCAAAGCAAAACATTTTTGTGAAGACATTGGAATTACTGCATCATGGCCTGACATATCAGCTCTCTCACTAGTTGTTTGTTTGTTAACGCCCCAGTCCGCTGAGGTCCACACCTCTGATTACATCAAGTTATAACTTACTAAATGTCATATAGTGCGGAGTACGATCTTCGCGCAAAGCCTTCAATTCGTAACGCGTTGAGATCCAATCCGCCCAAGGCGTTCGCCAGTCTTCAGGGCCTTCAGACAGCCACTCAAATCCCGCCTTAGGTACCTCTATTAGAGTTTGACGGACATAGTCCTCAATATCTGTGGCCACACGAAACTCTGCACCTGATTTAAGACACTTAGATAACGGAATAAGATGTTCAGGAGTTACAAACCGGCGGCGGTGATGCCGCAATTTGGGCCAGGGATCTGGGTAAAGTAAAAATGCTTTATTAATACTATTATATGGCAGAACATCCAAAAGATTGCGTGCGTCACCCATGTACAACTTGATATTGTCCACACCCGCTTTGCGAATTTTACCTAAAAGCATTGCCATACCGTTTAGATAGGGCTCAACTCCCAAGAACTGTACATCAGGATTATTTAGCGCCTGATGAACCAAATGCTCACCACCACCAAAACCAACCTCCAGCCAAACCCGTCTGCCACCAGAAAGCTCGCCGATATCCAAAGTGTTACGTTCTGGGTTTTCTGCAAAAGTAATGCCCGCTAAAGAAAGCCTTGGCAAATCTTCATCCAAATAGCGGTACTGAGCAGCGTTTAGTGCTTTACCTTTAGTGCGTCCATAAAAATTTCGGCGATCCATTATCAACTCATAAAAAATAATTGGTGCTTCTAAACACGTTAGTTATTTTCATTTGAAAATTCAAAGAATCAATTTGGCCTAAACGGCTTTTTTCAACGCTTCGACCAAGTCAGTTTTTTCCCAACTAAATCCACCGTCAATTTCTGGTTCACGTCCAAAGTGACCATAAGCAGCTGTCCGCTGGTAAATTGGACGATTCATACCCAGGTGTTGTCTAATTCCACGGGGTGTTAGATCCATGCATTGAGCCACGATGCGCTCGATTTCTTCGTCTGGTACTTGACCAGTACCATGTGTATCCACGTAAATAGAGAGTGGTTTTGAAACTCCAATAGCATATGCCAACTGCAGGGTGCATCTGTCAGCCATACCAGCTGCCACAACATTTTTAGCCAAATAACGGGACGCATAAGCCGCTGAACGATCCACTTTAGTTGGGTCCTTACCCGAAAATGCGCCGCCACCATGCGGTGCAGCACCACCGTAGGTGTCCACAATGATTTTTCTGCCAGTTAAGCCCGCATCACCATCAGGACCACCTATAACAAAGGTTCCTGTTGGATTAACCCACCATTCAGTATTAAGCGTTATCCACTCGTTTGGAATAACTTCGCGTATGTAGGGTTCAACAATTTCTCGAATATAGCCACTATCTTGATCTTCAGAAGAATGCTGAGTTGATAGTACAATTGATGTTACTTCTACTGGCCTTCCATCCAAATACCTCAACGAAATTTGTGATTTGGCATCAGGGCCAAGATCCGACTCTACACCACTTTTGCGAACTTCCGCCAATCGTTTCAAAATCGCATGAGAAAATTGGATAGGCGCTGGCATTAGTTCTGGGGTTTCTGTTGTTGCATACCCAAACATTATTCCTTGATCACCGGCACCCTCATCTTTATCGGATCCTGCATCAACACCCTGCGCAATATGTGCCGATTGTTCATGTAAAAGGTTAGTGACTTCCACTGTATTCCAATGAAATTTTTCTTGCTCATATCCAATATCTTTTATGCAGTCTCGTGCTATTTGTTCGATTTGGCCCATTTGTTGAGATAGCTTTTCCGTGTCCGAAAGCCCAACCTCACCGCCAATAACCACCCGATTGGTTGTCGCAAATGTTTCCGCAGCTACGCGAGCTTCGGGCTCCTCTGCGATAAACGCGTCCAATACAGCATCTGAAATACGGTCACATAATTTATCAGGGTGTCCTTCCGATACAGATTCGGAAGTAAAAATATAATTTGATCTTGGCATGGGTGACGCTCCAGTTAAGTAATCTCTGCGTCAGGAAGCCGTTGCAGATAATTTTCCGTAGACTAACTTTTATGACGGGTCAATAAAGTTTTCTGGAAGCTTATTATAAGCCAAACGCAAATCACAAAAAGCAAAGCTAAAGAGAATGCTACTTCACCGTAAGTGGCATAAAAAGTCGGAGGAAGTGGGGGAGGCACCCGCGAGTCTAAAGCTCCCCTATCATCAAAATCCAGGGCTTCACTAAAAGCACCACGAGCATCTATTACTGTTGTTATTCCACGGTTTGCAACACGTACCATGGGCAAGCCAAGTTCGATTGTGCGGGCACGCGCCTGCGCAAAATGTTGAGCAATTCCCTGTCCCTCACCAAACCATGCGTCATTGCTAATAAGTACTAAAAGATCTGGCCGGTCATTAGCGCGGCCCACAAATTGTGGAAAAATACCTTCATAACAGATCAACGGCTGGATATTTCCTATTGAAGGGACCCAAAAAACTTCAGGACCAGTCCCGTTAGAAAACCCACCTTCATTTGACGTAGCTAAACCTCTCAATCCTATTTTTTTAAGAAATGTACCAAATGGCAAATATTCGCCAAAGGGAACTAATTTACTTTTGTGATATTCAGATGTCACTGAGCCATCAGGTGATAGAACACCCAAGCTATTGTAGATTGCGTTATTGTTTTCGCGATGTTGATATCCCAAAATTACATGTGACCCATTTGCTACTACCGAAATTTCATTTCGTGCTGCAGCAATAGGATAGTTTAGAGATGTTTCAGGCCAAACTATCAAATCTACCATGCTATCAGATTGGCTCAACTTGAGATGACGTTGATAAATAGCCTCCTTAAATTTAGGGTCCCACTTCTTACTCTGATCCACATTAGGGTGGACTAATCTCACTTTGGCCGCATCTTCAGCTGCACGAGGTCCCTCAATAACTGGAAGAAAAGGTAAAAATAAAATACACAAAACTAAACTTCCGCTGTATTTTATTGAGGTGAATGCAATAGAACTAGATAACAATAAAGTCAGCAGTGTCATTCCGTGAGGTCCAATAAAAGCGGCTAAATGGTATAAAGGCGTTTCGATCCAAACATAGCCAAGTAACGCCCAAGGAAATCCACCAAAAAAATAAGTCCTAAAAAATTCGGCCAAAGCAAGCATAACGCACAGCAACAGAGGGTGTCTTCCCCCAGCCATAACAAAAGCAATACCCCAAAAGACCGCCAAACCACCTGACATAATGGTGAGCGCAAAAGGGGCCATC
Organism: uncultured Planktomarina sp.; assembly: GCA_913047725.1. Lineage (GTDB taxonomy): Bacteria > Pseudomonadota > Alphaproteobacteria > Rhodobacterales > Rhodobacteraceae > Planktomarina. The sequence goes on along the minus strand of CAJWTH010000061.1, from coordinate 2,601 downwards.
CAACCTGTTGAATAGATATCGACCAAAAACGGCTGAGTAATCCAAGCCAGAGTACTGGCAAAATAGCCAAATCCGAAAGTCCAGCCCAACTTAAAGTGCGAGACCAGAGCAACTTTGTTATCCAGCCAAATAACTATTCCAAGTCCGAGTAAGGTAAGTATCGGTATATCAAATGGCGACTGGCCAAATCCAGACAATACACCAGTCAAAAATATTAAAATAATTTTTGATAAAGCTGGCGCCCGTGCCCAGAAACTATCTAGTGTCGTTGTTCTTAACATGTGCTCGCAGTCGTTTAATCCGTCGCGGGTCAGCATCAACAACTTCAAATTCAACTCCAGCGGGATGATTAACTACTTCACCCCTTGCTGGCACGCGCCCCAACAACATAAAAACTAACCCACCAAGTGTATCAACCTCTTCCGGATCGACTTCAGCAACATCGGACAGATCCCGTCCTATCTCTTGCTGAAATTCGTCCAATGGCGTCTTGGCTTGGGCCAGGTAACAGCCAGGCTTTTCAATCACCCAAAATGCACCCTCATCAGGATCATGTTCATCTTCAATCTCCCCAATCACTTGCTCTATAAGATCCTCAATCGTCACCAGTCCGTCAGCGCCACCATATTCGTCAATGACCAAAGCCATGTGTATACGATCCGCCTGCATTTTGGACAGAAGAACCCCAATGGGCATCGATGGGGGAACAAAAAGCAATGGCCTAAGCATCGACTTAAGGGCCAAACGCCCTCCAGATCCGTTAAAACCATGCTTAAGGGCAATATCCTTTAGATGAGCGAAACCCATTGGCGTGTCTAGGGTCCCATCATAAACTGGGAGTCTAGTTAGGCCACTTTCCCTAAAAACTAGAACAAGATCTTCTTTTGAGATTGTCGCTGGAACAGATTTTATGTCTGCTTTCGGGATCATTACATCTTCAACTCGAAGTTGTCGAAGGTTCCAAAGCCCAGGGCGTACATTATCACCCCCTTGCGCTGAATATGTAGTCTTGTTTATCGATGGCCCTCGTCTTAAAAAAAATTGTTTGAGCCAGTCCCACGTGCTCATCCTATTTAATTGCGATATTGAAGGATCATCTTCAGTTTCTGAGTTACTAGTTTTACTAACACTATTTGGCACAATGGTTTTCATTAGATCTCTTCGTTAATGATATATGGATTGGAAATACACATTTTAGCAAGGACTTCTATTTCAATGGCTTCCATAATTAGTGCATCCGTATCTTCCATGTGATCATACCCTAGCAGATGTAAAGTTCCATGCAAAAGCAAATGAGCAAGATGATCACGAAAGGGAATCTGCCCTAAGCGAGACTCTGAAAAACACACTTCATAAGCCATCGCGAGGTCACCTAGTTGAGGATTAATCGCTAAATTGGGTAACTGTCCTGATGAAGCCGCTCTTAAATTTTCGATGGGCCATGACAAAATGTTTGTAGCTTTATCGCTGGCCCGAAAGTCCTTATTCAGTCGCTGGATTTTAGCATTATTACAAAGAAGGACTGCGACACTTGCACATTTTGGGAGACGCAATTTTGTATTTGTGGCCTCCGAAACTTTTTCTGCTATTTTATTTAATTTTTCAACATCCCAACCCGAATACTCAGATACGAACTCAAAATTGATACTCATGTTGTGTCTGCGTCATACGCTTCAATGATTGCAGCAACCAAAGGATGCCGAACTACGTCTTTGGCAGTAAAATAATTAAAGCTGATCTTAGAAACCTCTTTAAGTAACCGTTCCGCATCTGCCAGCCCCGATTGTACTCCTCTTGGTAGGTCTGTTTGAGTTCGGTCTCCAGTAACAACCATCCTGCTACCCTCACCCAGTCGGGTCAAAAACATCTTCATTTGCATAGTGGTAGCATTCTGGGCTTCATCTAAAACAACAAAGGCATTGGCTAAAGTGCGTCCACGCATAAATGCAAGAGGTGCTATTTCTATCACTTTGTCCTCAATAAGCTTTCCCATCTGCTTTGCGGGTAAAAAGTCATTAAGGGCATCATATAGTGGCTGCATATAAGGATCCACTTTTTCCTTCAAATCACCCGGTAAAAAACCCAAACGCTCCCCAGCCTCGACGGCTGGCCGCGACAAAATAATTTTATCAACACGGCCCGAAATAAACATGGACACAGCAACAGCAACAGCCAAATAAGTCTTTCCTGTGCCAGCTGGACCAATCCCAAAAGCCAATTCATTTTTGAACAAGGACTCTACATAGGTTGCTTGTGCTTCCGTGCGCGGTTCCACTATTTTTTTACGGGTCTTAATCTCCATGATGGAGCCCTTAAACATTTTCAGTTGTTCTGTATTTTTCTCACCACCATTGGTAACCGAATTCATTCGCAAGGCCGTCACTATATCCACCGGCAGCACGTCTCTGCCCTGCTCAAGCCTGTTGTACAAAGATTCTAATATAGAAACTCCACTTGAAAGCGACTCATCATCTCCAAGCAATACTAATTGATTTCCACGGCGAACGATTTGTATAAAAAGTTCTGTCTCAATCGTAGTTAGGTTTCTGTCGTATTCTCCACACAACTTTGCAAGCAAGCGGTTATTTGGAAATTCAATTT
>CAJWTH010000060.1 GCA_913047725.1 uncultured Planktomarina sp. | reverse complement strand
TGGCGACTGATCCGATAGTCAATGATCATTTGGGAGATAGCTATTGGGCAGTTGGGAGAAAAGTAGAGGCACGGTTTCAATGGCGTAGGGCGTTAAGCTTTGTAACTGCAGATACAGAGCTTGCTGACATTGATCCTGTAAGAGTGCAGCAAAAATTAGATATTGGCCTTGATGCTGTTTTGGTCATAGAAAATCAGTTGCCGTTAAAGGTGGCGGATGACGATTAGGTTCAGCGCACCTGCAAAGATAAATATATGTTTACATGTGCTTAGGCGACGCGCGGATGGGCTACACCAAATCGACAGTTTGGTAATATTTTTAGATTGTGATGAATGGATTACAGTGAGTAAGGCCAATAAGACAGAATTAAATATAATTGGTCCGCAAGCTGCGAAACTGCCAGTTTCAGAAAATAACCTAATTTTGCGCGCAACTCGCTTATTTCCTCCTCGGTGTACGAGTAAAATTACTCTTCACAAGAGTATGCCAGTTGCAGCAGGCATTGGTGGTGGGAGTGCGGATGCAGCAGCTACACTAAAAGCGATGTCTAAGGTTTGGCAGTTGCCTGTGCCAACTGTTTCAAATCAACTCCAATTGGGAGCCGACGTTCCTGTCTGTATGCACTCTAAACCGGTAATAATGCAGGGTGTTGGAGAAGTTATTTCATCAGTATTGAATTTCCCTAAATTATTTTGTTGTTTAGTTAACCCTGGAGTAGCGGTTAAAACTGAGGACATATTTAAAAAGCTAATTAAAAAAGATAACCCGGCGATAAGTATTTTACCTAAAAGTGAAAAAGATTGGTATATTTGGTTTAATCAACAACGAAATGATTTGCAGCAACCAGCAATTTCAACTGAACCGGTAATAGACCTCGTTTTGAAACAGCTAAAAAATTTCAACCCAATTGTAGCAAGAATGTCTGGGTCTGGGGCTACTTGCTTTGCGCTATTTGAGACTTTGGAACAGGCCAAGCAAAGTGCTAAAATGATTTCAAAGGACTTTCCAAAATGGTGGACCACTGCGGGATCAATCTCAGGCTAATACTAGTTTATCCGCTCGATAACGTAATCGGCTAGATCTAATAACATTTTCTTCAGATCACTATCTGGTACTTGTGTCAGAGCTAATTTCGCTTTTTTTGACCAGCTTAAAGCTTGCTGGCGGGTCAGTTCCAATGAGTTATGCTTGCTCATAATAGTTAATGCATTTTTAAGATCGCTGTCCGTTTGCTCACCTTTTCCAATACATTTTTTCCAAAAAATTTGTTCGCTTTGAGTTGCAACTGAAATGGCTTTTATAACTGGTAGTGTCAGTTTTTGTTCACGAAAATCATCACCAATATTTTTACCAATTGCTTCCGTGCCAAGATAATCCAATAAATCATCAACAATTTGAAATGTAATGCCAAGGGCGTCACCGTACTCACGCAAGGCTTCAGTAATTTTTTCATCTTGATCAGCAACGACAGCGCCAACTTCCATCGCAGCCGCAAAAAGTGCTGCAGTTTTTCCACGTATTACCTTAAAATATATATCTTCTGTCGTGGCTATATCTTTTGAAGCTGTAAGTTGCAGAATTTCTCCCTCAGCGATTGTGGCTGATGCATTGGCAAGTATGTCCAGGATATGTAAATTTTTAGTCTTTACCATTAGTTGAAACGCGCGCGAAAACAGATAGTCTCCAACCAAAACACTTGATTGGTTATCCCAGAGCAAGTTTGCAGTAGGCTTACCCCGACGCCGGGTGCTCTCATCCACAACATCGTCGTGTAACAAAGTGGCCGTGTGAATTAACTCAACACTGGCTGCCAGATGAATATGGAAGGAGCCTTGGTAGCCACACATGCGTGCTGCAGCAAGCGTTAGTATGGGGCGGAGTCTTTTGCCGCCAGCACTAACTAAATGGGTTGTTACTTCTGGAATGCGGGGCGCGTAGTCCGACTCCATATACGATTGGATCAGTTTATTAACTTCCTCAAGGTCCCCTGCTAGCAAATTTGCAAGCTGGTTGGGGGGGCTCAATTTAGTACCACTTAAAGTCATACATTTTTCCAAACGCCTCGACAAACACTAGTGTCTCCCACTATGCCTGAAGAATGAAAGAATTACTGCGCACTACGGACCCAACAGTAATGGCCTTTGCTAAAGTCCTGTTGAATGCAGAACACATAACCTGCTTCGAATTTGACGTAAATAGTAGTATTCTAGAAGGGAGCATTGGCATATTGCCGCAACGTTTGATGGTTGCTGATCGCGACCATTTTGTTGCTGTCTCTGTGCTGCGAGATAACAACGTAGATATGGGAAGTCCGTGGATATAACACAAGATGGTTTTTTGGGTGGTAAGTTGCTACTTAACCAGCCAAAAGTTGGTTATCGGGCTGGTATTGATCCAGTATTATTGGCTGCAGCCTGCCCCGCGCAACCTGGTGACTACATACTGGAGTTGGGATGTGGAGTTGGAGTTGCAAGCTTATGCTTGGCAGCTCGGATCCCTGAATTAAAGTTGCATGGGGTGGAAATTCTTTCCGAATATGGCGAGCTTGCTCGGGCAAATGCTGTGCAGAATAATTTTCAATTTAACGTTGAGATAGGCAGTGTGTCCTCCCAGCCAACTCCATTTTACAATTTACAATTTCACCATGTCATAATGAACCCACCATATTTTGAAGCAGGTTCTTCTCCTGCGTCTCCTGAGCGTGGACGGGCATCTGGAAAGATAGAGCAAACGCCACTTTCTCATTGGTTTTCCACAGCTGCGAAGCGTCTGAGACCCAAGGGATATCTCACTCTTATTCAAAGAGTAGAACGCTTGCCAGATGTATTGGCTGCACTTAAAGGCCACCTCGGCTCCATCTCGGTACAGCCATTGGCTCCACATGATGACCGTCCGGCACATTTAGTTTTGATTAAGGCGCGCAAATCTGGACGGGCAGATTTTCAACTTTTGCCGACAAAAAGTTTGCACCTCAGTAAAAAGAATAAATCAGAGTATAAGCCAGAAATTTCTGCCATATTGCGCGACGGTAAACAATTCATATGGAATTCCTGAGAGTTGAGCAATCTTTTGCTCAAACTACCGCAATACTACATCTTGTTGAATCCATGTCGTGACATACTATAAATTTTGTGCTGCAATTAGGTATAAAGAAATTTGAGAGGAGGAAATATGAACATTGATTCCAGAATAGCTGTGTTGCAACGAAAACACGTTAGCCTTGCTCAAGCAGTAGAAACGGCCCAGAAATCACCTAGTGCCGATCATTTAAGGGTCACGAAAATGAAAAAAGAAAAGTTGCTTTTAAAAGAAGAAATTTTTCGTTTATCAAGTCCGTAATGGCCTAGGTAAACAAATTAGGGAAATAGTAAGCCTCCCGACAAGTGGCTAGGCCAAATGTTAGGACACGGTATTTTTATACCATATACTGGCCACCATTCGCCGTAAGCGTTGTGCCAGTAATAAAACTGGCCTCGTCAGAGGCTAAGAATACAACGCAGCGAGCTATCTCATTTGCGTCCCCGAGCCGGCCTACTGGGATTTGTGCGACTATGCTGTCTCTTACTTTTTCAGGTACTGCCATAACCATTTCAGTTGCAATGTAACCTGGACATACTACGTTAACCGTAATCCCAACTCTTGCGCCTTCTTGAGCTAAGGCCTTGGTAAATCCAATGTCGCCAGCTTTAGCCGCAGAGTAATTAGCCTGCGCGAACTGACCTTTTTGACCGTTTATTGATGAAATATTTATAATCCGTCCAAATTTTCGATCACGCATGCCTGGCCAGATGGGATGCGTCATGTTGAATACGCCGTCGAGGTTCGTCCGCATCACATCAGTCCATTGATCACGTGTCATTTTATGAAATGGAGCGTCGCGAGTGATACCTGCATTATTTACTAGCACGTCAATAAAGCCTAAATCTGATTCAACTTTAGAAATTCCTGAAATACATGCGTCGTAGTCAGAAACATCCCACTTGTAAGTTTTAATCCCAGTTTCTTCGGTAAATGCCGCTGCCTTCTGGTCATTGCTTGAGTAGGTTGCGGCCACCCTATAGCCGTCCGCCATAAGTGCTTTGGAGACCGCCGCGCCAATGCCTCGGGATCCTCCAGTTACAAGGGCAATACGAGACATCATTCACTCCCACTAATCGATTTACTACGCAATGTAATTACATTGAAAGATAACAGTAAGCAACTATATTTCGCAGTGAGCAAAAAAATATTTTGTAAATGTATCCTTTAATTTAATTTTTAGATAGAAGGAATAATTTCCTAGGGGCGTTCAATGCACATCGCCACGCCCATTCCACCACCAATGCATAAAGTGGCAAGACCCCGCTTTACATCGCGTTTTTTCATCTCAAATAACAAGGTATTTAAAATTCGACAGCCAGAAGCACCAATTGGATGCCCAATGGCTATCGCGCCTCCATTGACGTTAACTATGTTCGGGTCCCAGCCCATATCTTTATTCACTGCACAGGCTTGGGCGGCAAAAGCTTCATTTGCCTCTACCAAATCCAAATCGTTAACTGACCAACCAGCTTTATCGAGCGCTTTCTTGCTTGCATAAATTGGCCCAGCACCCATTATTGACGGGTCAAGCCCAGCAGTTGCGTAGCTGGCTATTCTAGCTAGCGGCTCAATCCCACGTTTCTCAGCGGAGTGGGCTGTCATCAGTAATACAGCCGCAGCTCCATCGTTCAGGCCTGATGCATTGGCTGCGGTCACTGAACCACCATCACGCAAAAACGCTGGCCGCATCTTTTGCATTGCCTCAATCGTAGCATTGTGACGAATATATTCATCAGCATCAACGATAGTTTCGCCTTTTCGAGTTTTTACTGAATAGCCAATTATTTCATCAAAAAACTTTCCTGCCTTTTGCGCAGCCTCAGCTTTATTTTGACTTTCTAAAGCAAATTGATCTTGTTCCTCACGGCTAATTTTCCACTTTTTAGCCACGTTCTCAGCCGTCTGGCCCATATGATAGTCATTGAATGCATCCCAAAGCCCATCCCTGATCATACTATCGATGTATTTAACGTCACCCATTTTGGTACCGCTGCGAAGTTGTGAAACATGGGGGGATAGGGTCATATTTTCTTGTCCACCAGCGGCCACAATATTTGCGTCTCCCAGTTGAATATGTTGCGCGCCTAAGGCTACTGCACGAAGTCCTGAACCACAGACCTGATTTATACTCCAGGCCGCTGACTTTACAGAAAGGCCAGCGTTTACATGAGCTTGCCTAGCTGGGTTTTGCCCTTGGCCTGCAGTTAGTACTTGGCCCAATATTGTTTCATCGACTTCGGACTTGTCAATTTTGGCGCGTTCTACGACCGCTTGTAAAACTGCTGTGCCAAGATCATGCGCTGGAGTATTTGCGAATGCCCCACCAAAACTGCCAACAGCGGTGCGTGCTGCTGATGCAATAACAATATTGGTCATCAAAACTCTCCTTTGGTATCATTTTATCTCGAGCGCGAGGATCTATTCTAAGTGATCAGGCAGCCTTTAACCAAGCCATTGGTGAGAGATATAAACGATAATCTGAATACGCAAGCTATACTGACTAGTTACTTCGTATCAGCTTAATATTTTGTTTGATTTCTGTATTTGGGACCAAAGACATAGAGATAAATTTAACTGGAAGTTAAACTAGGGCTTGGGCTTTGAATGCGATCCTATAGTGAATACTTATGAAATGCAAAAAGTAGGAAACTAAAATGGAACGCTGCAGTTGGGTTGGGTCAGATCAAATATATTTAGATTATCATGACACAGAGTGGGGCGTACCTGAGTATGACAGTCGCGCCTTGTGGGAAAAATTGATATTAGACGGTTTTCAGGCTGGCCTAAGTTGGATTACAATTTTAAAAAAACGGGATGCCTTTCGGCGAGCGTTTGCCGGTTTTGATCCTAAGATTATAGCACAATGGAGTTCAACGGAGGTAGATATTTTATTACGCAACTCTGATATTGTTCGTCACCGCGGTAAAATTGAGGCGACTATTGGTAACGCGCAGGCCTACCTAAAGCTTGAGGTTAATATGCCATTTAGCGACAGAATATGGGGCTATGTCCATGGTGTGCCAATAAATGCTGGTTACACAAGTCGTAACCAAGTTCCCACACAATCACTCTTAAGTTCGAAGATCTCAAATGATTTGAAGAAATCTGGGTTTAAATTCTGTGGCCCCACAATAGTTTATGCTTGGATGGAAGCCTGTGGGCTGCTGAACAACCACACATTGAGTTGCCATTGCCACCAAAAAGTAGCTAACGAGTCCAGACATGGAAAAACCTAATTTGCAATAATTGTTTTTATGATGGCGATTGCGCTGTCGCTATTCCAATCGGCATCGCCGAGCATACGTGCTACCTCATGACCACCTCTATCTATTATAATACTTGCGGGCAGCCCCAAGATACCCATAGCACGTGCAAGTGACTGTTTTGGGTCACGATCAAGAGGTAGGTTATTGATCCCTATTTGGTCGAAAAATACTTGCATTTTAACTGGGTCATTACGCCCAGTAGCGATAGTCAACACTTCAAAATCATCTCCACCTAGTAAGCGCTGTAGCTCAGACAATTGGGGCATTTCTTTCCGGCAAGGAGCGCACCAAGTTGCCCAAAAGTTAAGTAAAACAACTTTCCCTTCTAGACTTGATAACAAGGCTATATCACCGCTTTCTTTTATGAATTCGGTTTTTGGGATTGGTTTGCTACTTGTATGAAACTGAAGTTTTCTCATATCTCCAATTTTTAATGCGTCTAGTTTTGACGTATCCGCATTTGCAGTGGAGACGATGGCCGTATAAAGAGCAACAATAAGTAAGACGCGCATGAAACACTCCCAAAGGGTTCAACCATGACTAAATCCCAAAATAAAATGTGGGGCGGACGCTTCACTGCTGGACCGGATGCAATTATGGAAGCCATTAATGCTTCGATTGCATTTGATCAGCGTCTAGCGGCACAAGATATTCAGGGCAGCCGTGCGCACGCCGCCATGTTAGGGGCAGTCGGTATAATATCAGATAGTGACTGCGTGGCCATTCGTGAAGGGCTCGATACTATATTATTAGAAATTGAAAATGGAAAATTTCCGTTTCGAGTGGAATTTGAAGATATTCACATGAACGTTGAGGCACGCCTTGCTGAGTTGATTGGTGAGGCCTCTGGGCGTTTGCATACGGGTCGCAGTCGCAATGACCAAGTTGCAACTGATTTTCGTTTGTGGGTACGCGACCAAACAGATGCTGCTATTTCGGGCCTTGAGGCGCTTATGTCTGCATTCTTGGCTCAAGCTAAGTTAGGCACTGATTGGATAATGCCTGGCTTTACGCATCTCCAAAATGCTCAGCCTGTCACATGGGGCCACCATATGATGGCTTACGTTGAAATGTTGGCAAGGGATAAATCTCGTTTTGAAGATGCAAGACAGCGAATGAACGAAAGTCCACTTGGGGCAGCGGCACTTGCTGGCACATCTTTTCCAATAGACCGCAACATGACGGCGAAAGAGCTGGGCTTTGATTGTCCCACCGCAAACTCATTAGATAGTGTGTCTGATCGTGATTTTGCGCTCGAGTTTCTTAGCTGTGCCAGCATTTGTGCAATGCACTTAAGTCGTTTTTCTGAAGAGTTGGTCATATGGTCCTCTGCTCAGTTTCGATTTGTTACACTCTCAGATAAATTTTCAACAGGTTCGTCAATAATGCCGCAAAAGAAAAACCCAGATGCGGCTGAACTGATACGTGCCAAAATTGGTCGGATATTTGGAGCTAATGTGGCCCTCATGCTTGTAATGAAGGGACTTCCGCTGACGTATTCAAAAGATATGCAGGAAGACAAAGAGCAGGTATTTGATGCTGCTGATAACCTAATGCTCGCCCTAGCTGCGATGGAGGGTATGGTTGGTGATATGATGGCAAACTGCAATAATTTGCAGATAGCTGCGGCATCAGGCTTCTCCACTGCTACTGATCTAGCAGACTGGTTGGTAAGATCACTTGATATGCCCTTCAGGGATGCACATCAGGTGACGGGAACCCTAGTTGCATTGGCTGAAACAGAAAAGTGCGATCTTCTAGATTTGACATTGGATCAAATGCAATCTGTTCATTCTGGGATTACAAATGAAGTTTATAAAATATTAGGTGTAGAAAACTCTGTGGCTTCACGAATGTCTTACGGTGGAACTGCACCTGAGCAAGTTCGGTCACAAATTGCGCGTTGGGAGGCAGCTTTGGAATGAAATATTTTGTTTGTATAATAGTTTTTGCTCTCGCTGCCTGCGGTGCAGACGGTCCGCCCAAAAAACCTTCTATTGAGAAACATAACTCCACTTTGGAAAAAGACTGAGGAAATAAGCTGATGCGGATTATTTACCTAGCTTTAGCATTATGGGGTGCCGTGCACCCAATGTGGTACTTTATACGATGGCTTCGGGCGGAAAGTTGGGATTTGATGATGATGTTAGATGCATGGAATGCGAACGCTGCCAGCACTGGTTTGGTTTGGGACCTCACAATAGCTGCAACGGTGCTGACCTTATGGATTATTCACGAAGTCTATCGAAGTCGCCAATATTGGCACTCAATAGCTATTTTAGCAACTTTTGGGATAGGGGTTAGCTGTGGTTTGCCACTGTATCTATTTTTGCGCAGTCAAATCAGTAAAAGTTAGATTTTTATCTTTTATTTAAATTTAAGCTCTCAAACAGTTTTTGGAATACATATATCAACTGATGCTTTTTGTCGCTTTATACGAAATTCTTAAGCAAAAGCGTTGTGTGATTTTCTTGGCGTGATATGCATTTTGATAATCTCAAAGGTATGATTAATGGATCACTTTACTTATCGCGATGGCACAATGTACGCCGAAGATGTTTCAATTCCAGAAATTGCGAAGTCCGTTGGCACGCCCTTTTACCTCTATTCATCTGCAGCATTGCTGCACCACTTTAAACTTTTTGATGCCGCATTGGCGAGTATGGATCATCAAGTTTTCTATGCAATGAAAGCAGCTTCCAACCAAGCGATATTGACGCTTCTGGCTGATGCAGGTGCTGGCATGGATGTGGTATCTGGTGGGGAATATGCCAGAGCCCGCAGGGCGGGTGTGCCTGGCGAGCTTATTGTTTTCTCAGGGGTAGGAAAGACCCGTGCTGAGATGGAAATTGCATTAGGTGGTGGAATTCGGCAATTCAATGTTGAAAGCGAACCTGAAATGCAGGTGCTGTCAGAAGTTGCCATAAAGATGGGCCAGGTTGCACCAGTTACAATTCGAATTAATCCGAATGTAGACGCAAAGACGCACTCTAAGATTTCTACAGGTAAAAAAGAAGATAAATTTGGCATCCCTATTTTGAGAGCGCGTGAGGTATTTGCAATGGCTGCAGATTTGCCAGGATTAAAGGTTGTTGGGATAGATGTGCATATAGGGTCACAGCTGACTGAACTTGAGCCATATGGGCTCGCTTATGAGATGGTTGCAGAGTTGACTAAGGTTTTGCGTGCAGATGGACATGAGATAAGTCGGCTTGACTTGGGCGGTGGGCTCGGGATTTCCTATAAAAATAGTGATGATACTCCGCCAACACCTGAAGAATACGCTGCGTTAGTTCGTGAGAAAGTTGGTCATCTGGGTTGCCAAATTGAAATCGAACCTGGCCGTTTCATAGTTGGAAACGCTGGTATTTTGGTTAGTGAAGTCATTTATGTTAAATCAGGAGAGGATCGTAATTTCCTTATTGTAGATGGAGCTATGAACGACTTGATACGACCTGCAATGTACGGTGCCCACCATGAAATTGTGCCTGTTCAGCAGCCTTTAGATCACACAAATTATGAAAATTATGATGTTGTAGGACCTGTTTGTGAAAGTGGAGATACATTTGCAAAGGGCCGAGCATTGCCAAGCATGCTAGCTGGCGATCTTGTCGCTTTTCGCAGTGCGGGAGCATATGGCGCGGTTATGGCAAGTGAATATAATTCGCGCCCACTTATTCCTGAGGTCATGGTGAGGGGTGACCAATTTTCGGTTATTCGTGAAAGGCCAAGCTTAGACGAAATGATTAACCGCGACATCCTTCCGAAATGGCATTAGATTGGCAGCTCAAAAAAGATTTGAATGGCTTATCAATTAACTAGTAATATAAAGTTTGCAGTGTGGCAGACATACATAGGACTTTGGTCTGAACGGGTCATGCAGGCATTTTGGCCGTTACTCTCAATATTATTGATGAGTTTAGGAATTTCTTTTCTTCTGCGGCTAGATGAATGGTCAATTGAATTTATTTTTGTAGCTGGCTGTTTTGTGTTTGTGGGTTTACTTGGGAGCCTTTGGTATATTTGGGTTTGGTTTTCATATCCGACATTGGCCCAAGCCTACGCCCGTTTAGATCAAAGTCTGCCAAGTCGTCCGCTTGCGGCACTTCAAGACTTACAGGCTACAGGCCAAGAGGATACGGAATCCAAAGAGCTTTGGAATATACACCTTTCAAAGATGTTAGCAAAAGCCCAAGAAGTGAGGAGCCCAGGCCTTGATTTCAAATTAGCATCCCAAGACCCATTTGCATTGCGTCACATATCAATCTTAATTTTGCTATTAGGAATAATATTTGGGAATTTTTATATATTCAGACAGTCAGAAACAAACCAAGTAAATCCTACTATTTCTGGTCCTATTTGGGAGGGTTGGTTACAGCCACCGCCTTATACTGGCCGTCCGATGGTTTATCTAAATGACGTTATTGGTAAATCGTTAAGTGTGCCACAGAACAGTATTTTAATTTTCAGGTTTTATGGTGAACCTGGCTCTTATGTTGTTGATGAAAGCGTTTCTCCGCAACTTGGGAATTCAAACGAGGCTTTGGATGAAGGCAAACGGATTAGGATTGTGCAGGCTGGACAGGTAACTCTTCAGGGATTAGTCGACACAACTTGGGCATTTGATGTCATCAAAGATCAGCAGCCAAAAGTTAATATTTTAGACAGTATCAAAGTTGATAGTTTAGGTCAGTTCACCCAGAGCTTTAATGCGAGTGATGATTTTGGAGTAGTCTCGGGTAGGGCA
>CAJWTH010000059.1 GCA_913047725.1 uncultured Planktomarina sp. | reverse complement strand
TTCGAACCTGTTTTTCGCCTTGGAACATTTTTTGGTTCCAAAAGTTCTGGAGAAATCGGTCGCGCGGGCCGAGGAGGCGGTTCGGAAGTTCCTATATCTGTAGCCTTCAAGTCATTGCGTTGTTGGAACCATTGCGATGCAAACTTTCGGGATAAGGCTGTTTTTTGACGACCATTAGGAGTTTCCAAAACATTACATGCCATTTCTGAAAGTGACATCATTTATTAATAGCCCTAACTTCTTCAAGGACTTCATGAGCATGTCCTTCAACTCTTACTTTACGCCATGTGTTTATTATCGTTCCATCAGCACCTATTAAATAGGTAGCTCTTTCAACACCCATATATACTTTGCCATACATTTTCTTTTCAATCCAAGTGCCAAAAACATTGCAGAGCGTTCCATCGTCATCAGATATCAAATTAATTTGCAAATCATACTTACAGATAAATTTTTCATGTTTCGTCACACTGTCACGTGAAACACCTATAATAATAGTGTTTTCAGCTTCAAAAACGGATGACTGTTCTGAAAAACTGATTGCTTCTTTTGTACAGCCTGGAGTGTTGTCTTTTGGATAAAAGTAAAGAACTAGCGTTTTGCCGTCATTATTAGGAAACTTATATGGCAAATTACCTTCAATTATAGCATTGATCTCAGGTATTTTATCACCGATTGTTAGCATGATATCCTCAGTTTATATTAGAGTTACTGTTGGTCGAAACAATTTAGGTCACGTTGTGCTAATTAAAAAGGTTTAAGTCAGGATGTCGATGATACAAACCGAGAAAGAAAAAGAGGAAAAAGCAGAGCCGCTACCGCGGCGAGGGTGGGTGGCGCTTTTCTTAATATACACGAGCCTTTTCCTGTTTTCTATTATTTTATGTGCCGCCTTACTAGTTGCTGTTTTGCAAGATCGGACATTAACTCTACCTAAATCGATTCAAACTAAGTTAAACGTTTTTTTAAATACAGAACCGGATTTCCCCGAGATAAGTTTTGACAGTGCTGAAATTGGTTTTTCGGCCATATTTGATCCGAAGTTGGTGTTAGAGGGGGTGCAATTCTCTGATGACTTGACGGGTTCTGGGGTAAGGCTTGGAAAGCTTGAAGTAGTTTTTGATGGTAGTGAATTCATAACAGGCGTCGTAGCGCCAAAATCTACACGGCTGAATGGTGCTGTATTAGATGTCACACGTAAAATTGATGGTAGTTTTGACCTGGGTTTTGATGTTTTGAGTGGAATTACCACTACGTTATCTGTAGACGAAGTTTTCAAAAAAATTGAAGGTTTTTTTGTGGATGAAAAGTATAGAAGCCTTGAAAAAGGTGAAATTGATCAGGTTACGGTCAATTATACTGATCAATTAAACAAAAGGGCTTGGACGTTTGATGGTGGGCGGCTCATCGCAGAGCGGGACGGCGGTCGTGTTAAACTACGAATTGATTTGGCATTACTTAGTGGTGGAGATGAGCCAGCCACTGTTGGGATTGGCTATGAATTTTCAACCACTGGAATTAGTGAGTTGAGCGCAGAAATGCATAACATACCAGCTGGAGATTTAGGAATACAATTGGAAGCACTCACATGGCTTAGCTTTGTAAATGGAAATTTATCTGGGAGCTTACGTAGCACTAGGATTAACGGGGAGTTCGAAGAATTAAATGCCCTTTTAGATTTTGGGCAGGGAGAGTTATTAGCTGGTAAGGGCAACAAAAACATTCCATATTCTAAGGCCAAAACTTATTTTTCATATTCTCCAAAGAATGAGCGCTTGGACATCGATCTTATACTGATTGAGTCTGATTGGGGTAAATTATCAGCTAGTGGATATTCGCTGTTATTATCTGAAGGCGAAGATGGCCACCTATCTGATGGAATGGTTTTGGATCTCGAGGTAGATCGAGCTGAATTACAATCAAAACCTTGGTGGGCTGACAATGTTAAAGTTTCTGATGCGACGTCACAGATAAAGATTACCTACAGCCCTTTGCGCCTAGAAGTTGGACAAATTCAAGCGCGAGTAAACGGTGCAAACATTATTGGATCTGGCAGCGCAAGCTTAATGCCAGCAGGATGGATTTCTAACTTAAATGTACAAATCCCAAGCTTAGGTTCAAAAGATTTACTTAAGCTTTGGCCTTTGGGACAAAAAATTAAAAGTCGTAAATGGTTTGAACAAAACGTAAATTCAGGAACTTTCAGAAAATTAAAGATTAATGCTAAAAAAAATGTAGGACGGGAATTTCAGGTCGCAAGCAGTTTTAATTTTGAAAATGCAAATATTAAATTTATGAAACATATGCCTGTGATCTCTAATGGATCAGGTTATGGTATACTTGAAGGGAGTGCTTTAACCGTCGTTGCCCAGGGTGGCCATATTGAGGCGCCTGAGGGTGGCCGCATAGCTGTAAAGGGCTCAGTATTTAAAATTGAAGATACACGGGTTCCAAGGCCATTGGCCAAGTTTGATGTACATGGTAGTGGTAGTATCTCTGCAGCCATGTCTTTGTTGAATCAAAAACCTTTTGAGATTGCAAATAGAGCAGAAATAAAAATCACAGATGTTTCGGGTCATATTACCTTTGATGCTAAAATTAAGTCTGTATTAAAAAAGGCTGTAAAACTGCGAGATGTCAGCTATGACGTCACTGGCGTTTTGCGAAATGTTCGTACAAAATCGTTAATTCCGAAAAAAATGATCGTCTCAAAATCTCTGAATTTCAATGCGTCGCCAGAAAAAGTTCAAATTTTTGGGGATGGGACTGTATCTGAGGTTCCATTTTCGGGACGATGGACGCAGCCACTTGGTGCGGCCGGGCTATCTAGTCGGGTTGCTGTACAGATCGAGATTTCTGACACTTCTTTAAGGAAGTTAAATATTTTTTTACCAAAAGAAGCTATCTCGGGCAAAGCCAATGGTGATTTAACTCTTAATATTGAAAAAGGATCACCAATTTTGTTTGATCTCAAGTCGGATCTTATAGGATTGGGTATAGATGTCCCTGTGCTAAGTTGGGAAAAGGAAACTACTGTACCTGCAAATTTTGAAATTTCGGGAAGCTTTTCAAAACCAATCACAATCAGCCAATTTAAACTAACAAGTGAGGGGTTATCGACTTGGGGCGACATGGCCTTTGATGATATGGGCCTAAATAATATTTCATTAAATGATTTAAAGGTCGGTAAGTGGCTATCCTCTGATGTCGTTTTGCAGAAACAGGATCCTGGAAAACCAATGCAAATTATCCTGAGTGGTGGAGCCCTAGATCTGCGTAATTTACCAGTTAATAAGTCGACAGGTGCAACCGCACCAATTATAGCTAACCTTAATACTGTTCGTATTTCAAAAAATTTAGCTCTTACTAACGTATCGGCAAGTTTTTTGGGTGGTGAGGCTTTGACGGGGGAGTTCTATGGAAATGTTAATGATGGAACGCCTTTAACGGGTAATGTCTCTGGGCGTGGGAAAAACTTGCGTTTAGATCTCTCTTCTGACGATGCGGGTGGAGTTCTACGTGATTCTGGTTTGCTCCGACAGGCTAGTGGTGGATATATGGAGTTAGGTATTACGCCGGCCGCTTCTGGATGGAATGCTGACATGCAAATTAGTAATGTTAGGATTAAAGATGCCCCTCAAATAGCTCAGCTTTTGAGTGCTATTTCAGTCGTTGGTTTACCTGACCAAATTGATGGAAAAGGCATTTTTTTTAATACTATAGAAAGTAAATTTAATATCGAAAATGATAAATATACAGTTTATCGTTCAAGTGCAGTTGGGCCATCTCTAGGTTTGTCCTTGGATGGTTATATAAACACTAAGCGCAAGTTGATGGATTTACAGGGAGTTTTATCTCCATTCTACTTACTTAATGGAATTGGCGCGTTTTTAACGCGACGTGGTGAAGGTTTGATTGGGTTTAACTTTAATTTAAGAGGGCCGACTGCCCAACCTATAGCCACGGTCAATCCTCTATCTGCATTCACGCCTGGAATGTTTAGAGAAATTTTTAGGCGTCCAGCCCCAAAGCAAAATTAATGCTTCTTTCAGAATTTGATTTTCAACTTCCTCCAGAGTTAATTGCTACGAGACCACTGACGCCTCGTGGTGAGGCTAAATTACTTGTAAGTACAGGTGGACAATTAAAAGACGCCAGAGTTGCCAATATTTGTAAGTTTTTAAGGGCTGGTGATCGCCTTGTCTTAAATAATACCAAGGTCATTCCTGCACGATTAAATGGAGTTCGTTTGCGTCACTCTGTTCAAGGGCTGGTGACGGCAAAAATCGAAGTGACTTTAATACAGCCAATGTCATCTGGTAAATGGAAGGCCTTGATCAAGCCACTGCGGAAATTGCAAGTTGGAGAGGTTATTGTATTCAGGGAGGGCTTGACAGCAACCTGCACTGACAAATTTGATGGCCAAGCAACTCTTTCCTTTTCCGTGCAAGGAAATGAATTAGACAGTGCTATTGATGTAAGTGGAGAAATGCCCTTGCCGCCATATATAGCCTCAAAAAGGGCTGCAGACGAGCAGGATCGTTTGGATTATCAAACAGTTTGGGCCAAACATCGGGGCGCAGTAGCAGCGCCAACTGCGTCGTTACATCTTGATGAACTTGCTTTGGCAACTTTGGCTGATCACGGCGTTGATATAACCTTTATAACTTTGCATGTTGGCGCCGGTACATTTTTACCGGTGAAGGTAGAGGATATACGAACGCATAAAATGCATGCTGAATGGGGCCAGGTCAGCGCCCAATCCGTGGCTGAAATTAAAGCAACAAAGTTAAAAGGTGGACGTATTATCCCAGTAGGAACTACGGCTTTGCGTTTAATTGAAACCGCATCACGAAGTGGAAGTCTAAACCCTTTTGAGGGAGAAACAGAGATTTTTATCTACCCGGGCTTTAAATTTCAAGTAACTGATGGCTTAATGACAAACTTTCATTTGCCACAATCAACATTGCTGATGCTTGTTGCCGCTTTTGTTGGAAAAAATGAGCTTGATGCGATTTACCGGCATGCGATCAATAACGCCTATCGATTTTTTAGCTATGGTGATGCGTCATTGCTATTTCCTAAATAAACCGGTTTAGTTTTTAATTGTTTAAATTGTTATTCTATTTGAATATTTTTAATTGTTATTCCCCAGAAGTGTAAGTTTGAGGTCACAGAATGTTTCAAGTTTTGTCCCGTTCATGGGCGTTGCTACTGGGAATGATGTTTTTGATGGTCGGCAATGGTCTGCAAGGCACGCTTCTCGGTATTAGAGGCAGCATTGAAGGATTTTCGACCTTTGAAATGTCTATAGTGATGTCTGCATATTTTGCAGGGTTCCTAGGTGGTTCAAAGATTGCTCCAGATTTGATTAGAAGAGTTGGACACGTGCGTGTTTTTGCTGCACTGGCATCTTTCATTTCCGCAATCCTTATTTTGTATCCAATGTTTGCGCACCCGGTAGCTTGGGCATTAGGTCGCGTGGCGATTGGCTTTTGTTTTTCGGGTGTCTACGTCACCGCGGAAAGTTGGTTGAACAATTCTGCGGACAATACAAACCGGGGCAAAGCCTTATCAATGTACATGATTGTTCAAATGATTGGCATAGTTAGCGCCCAGGCTGTTTTAGCCATAGGTGACGCTAGTGGCTACATTCTATTCATAATAGCATCAGTTTTGGTTTCAATTTCATTTGCTCCAATTTTACTGTCAATTTCGCCAACTCCAGCATTTGAAACAGCAAAACCTATGCCATTAAAGACCTTGATCGAAACTTCGCCACTTGGTTGTTTTGGAATGTTTGCTTTGGGTGGGGTTTTCTCAGCGCAATTTGGTATGTCGGCTGTGTATGGGACCTCGGCGGGCCTCACAATAACCCAAATCTCTCTTTTTGTATCTAGTATCTACGTAGGCGCATTGTTTATGCAGTATCCAATTGGCTGGTTTTCGGATAGAGTTGACCGTCGTCTAGTTATTTTGTTAGTGGCGGCTTTGGGTGGTGTTGCAGCGTTTCTTGCTTTGCTAACTAGTCAATATTTTGTAACTATTTTAGTGGCTGGATTTATAATGGGTGGCACTTCGAATCCCTTGTATTCATTGCTTATTGCTTACACGAACGACTATCTTGAGCCTGACGACATGGCCGCAGCATCTGGTGGCCTGGTCTTTATTAGTGGCGTTGGTGCGATTGCGGGGCCCTTGATCATAGGTTGGATGATGGATCAATTCGGGGCACAGGCATTTTTTATGGTAATATCTATCTTGATGATTGGTTTGGCTATTTATGCAGGTTTTAGAATGACTCAGACTTCACGTGAAGGCATTGAAGATGGGGCCTACACGCCTGTTATGCCTTCTTCTTCTCTAATAGCCGTAGAAGTTGCATCTGAATTTGATATTGAGACTGCTTTGTTAGATGAAACTAAAGACGCCTAGGCCAAGTTTTTCTTTGCACTTTAAGATTATATAGCCTTAATTACTTTAAAGCTGGGTCATCGAGGTAAAAAAAATGGCAAGCGTGGATCAGGTAGTAAATTATTGGTTGGATGAGGTTGGTGCTGATGGTTGGTATTCAGGCGGCGTGGATCTCGATGAGGCGATATATGAACGTTTTAGCCAAGTCTGGTGGGAAACTTTAAATGGTGCGAACGGCCTATGGTTAACTTACCCAACGGGTACGCTTGCTTATTTGATTTTAATGGACCAGATGCCTCGAAACATGTTTAGGGGTACGGCTAATTCTTTTGGCTCGGATCGCCAAGCTCTTACTGCGGCCAAGTCAGCACTTCAAAATCGTTGGGACCTAAAAATTGATGAGCCAGCGCGCCAATTTTTTTATATGCCCTTAATGCATTCTGAAAGCCTGACGGATCAAGATAGAGCAGTTCGGCTGATAATGACCCGCATGCCTGAAGGTAAATTTTTAGGATTGCCGCATGCCCAAGCGCACCGTGAAATTATTCGAAAATTTGGACGTTTTCCAACTCGAAATGATGCCTTGTCTCGTAAATCAACTCCGCAAGAGGAGGCATATAGGATTGCTGGTGGCTATGGTTTAACTTTGCGAGAATTGGCCCAATATGCCTAAATAAATTAGAGTGTATTTAATGTCTTAGTTGTAAAAAGGCAATTTAGATTGTGCTAAATTTATTTATAGTTTAATATTAAACTAATTTTAACAATAGGGGGTGGCTATGGTTGCCGATACATATGACTTAATTGTTATAGGGGCAGGTCCTGGAGGTTATGTTGCTGCTATTCGTGCGGCACAATTAGGATTGAAAACCATTGTCGTGGAGCGTGAGCACATGGGCGGCATCTGCCTTAACTGGGGGTGCATTCCTACCAAGGCGATGTTGCGCTCGTCTGAGGTGTATCACTTAATGCAGCGTGCTAAGGAATTTGGTCTATCTGCACAAAAAATCGATTACGACTTGGCGGCCGTCGTCTCACGCTCTCGCGGCATCGCTAAACAATTAAATAGTGGTGTTACGCATTTACTAAAAAAAAATAACGTATCTTGCCTTATGGGTGATGCAGCAATCACTGGGCCTGGAAAAGTTGTGGTAACGACTGCGAAGGGTGATGAACTGTTGTTGGCAAAAGACATAATAATTGCCACTGGTGCACACGCCCGCGAACTACCAGGGCTTGAGGCTGATGGGGATTTAGTTTGGACATATAAAACGGCGCTTACTCCCCCAAGAATGCCAAAAAAACTTTTAGTTATTGGGTCAGGTGCGATCGGTATCGAATTTGCAAGTTTTTATAATACCTTAGGTGCAAATACGACTGTTGTTGAGATGATGGGTCAAGTTATGCCTATTGAAGATATTGAAATATCAGTTCTTGCCCAGAAGTCTTTTGAGAAGCAGGGCATGAAAATTAAAACCAACACGATTGTTAAAAAGCTTGATCGTGGCGTGGGCTCAGTCAAAGCTCACATTGAACAAGACGGGAAAAGTTCGGTGGAGACCTTTGATACCGTAATTTCTGCTGTTGGGATTGTGGGCAATGTTAAAGATCTGGGGCTTGAAGCCTTAGGTGTTAAGGTGGATCAGGGGCACGTTCAAACTGATCATTATGCTTGGACCGGTGTTGAGGGGGTATATGCGATCGGTGATGTAGCGGGGGGTCCTTGGCTGGCTCATAAAGCCAGTCATGAAGGCGTAATGGTTGCTGAACTAATTGCTGGCGGCAAGCCACACCCAGTGAAACCGGAGAGTATTGCTGGCTGCACATACTGCACCCCGCAGGTGGCTAGCGTGGGCCTAACCGAAGCAAAGTCGCTAGAGGCAGGGTATGATGTTCGTGTTGGGCGGTTCCCCTTTGTTGGTAATGGGAAGGCGATTGCCTTGGGAGAGCCTGAGGGCATGATAAAAACTATTTTTGATTCCAAAACTGGTGAGCTTCTTGGCGCTCACATGATTGGTGCTGAAGTAACAGAGTTAATTCAAGGATATGTGGTTGGACGTCAATTGGAAAGTACAGAAGAAGATTTTATGCAAACGATTTTCCCACATCCAACTTTATCTGAGATGATGCATGAAAGTGTATTGGATGCGTGGGATCGAGCCATTCATATCTAGATTTTTAAAAATTTTGAGAAAAACAACTCCGACTATTCTATCTTTTTTAAAGTAATTGGTATTAAGTTTTTTTGGATAAATTACCGTTATTACTTCGGGTTTAAAATATATTAATGCCAAGCAAAATTTTTGTTGATTGAATGACCTTTTGGACTGGCCCCGAGGCCACATAACACTATGTTCTCCATTAAGATGGAGTAAATTATGGCTGAACTAAAAAAAATTGAAGTCCGGGGCGCACGTGAGCACAATCTGAAAAATATAGACGTGGATATCCCGCGTGATAAACTAGTGGTTATAACTGGTTTGTCGGGCTCTGGGAAATCATCCTTAGCCTTTGATACAATTTATGCTGAGGGCCAGAGAAGATACGTTGAAAGTCTCTCTGCCTATGCCCGGCAGTTCCTTGATATGATGGAAAAGCCAGATGTTGATCACATTAGCGGTTTAAGCCCTGCAATCTCAATTGAGCAGAAGACAACTTCTAAAAACCCGCGTTCCACAGTTGGAACAGTGACAGAAATTTACGACTATATGCGCTTGTTGTTTGCGAGAGTCGGCACGCCATTCTCACCTGCAACGGGCTTGCCGATTGAGGCGCAGCAGGTACAGGACATGGTAGACCGGGTAATTGCCATGCCAGACGGAATTCGCGGATTTTTGTTAGCGCCCATCGTGCGCGACAGAAAGGGTGAATACAAAAAGGAATTTCAGGAGCTTCGTAAGCAGGGGTTCCAGCGGATCAAGGTAGATGGTGAATTCTATGAATTGGATCAGCCGCCAACCTTAGATAAAAAATTTAGACATGACATCGATGTTGTGGTTGATCGAATTGTTGTTGGTGAGGGTATTGAAACACGCTTGGCCGATAGTTTTCGTACAGCGCTTGATCTTGCAGACGGGATCACAGTTCTGGAGACTAAGAATTCTGAGGGTGAGACGGAGAGGTATACCTTCAGTGAAAAATTTGCATGCCCAGTTTCCGGATTTACTATTCCGGAAATTGAACCGCGGTTGTTTTCTTTCAACGCACCGTTTGGTGCTTGTCCCGATTGTGATGGATTGGGGGTGGAACTTTTCTTTGATGAGCGTCTAGTTGTGCCTGACCAGACCCTCAAAATAAATGATGGTGCTTTGGCACCTTGGCGCAAAGGAAAGTCACCATATTTTCTCCAAACAATTGAATCAATTTCTAAGCATTATAGCTTTAATAAATCGTCGAAATGGAAGGATTTACCTGAACAGGTACAAAAAGTATTCCTTTACGGATCAGGCGTAGAAGAAATATTGTTTCGCTACGACGAAGGTGGTCGCGTTTATCAGGTGACCCGCACATTTGAAGGCGTAATACCAAATATGGAACGCCGTTACAGAGAAACTGATAGCAATTGGATACGTGAAGAGTTTGAACGTTATCAAAACAACCAGCCATGTGGAAAGTGTAGCGGTTATCGGCTGCGTGCCGAGGCATTAGCTGTAAAGATTGCTGACTTACATGCGGGACAGGTGGTTCAAATGTCGATCAAAGAGGCATTTGATTGGTGTAAAAGCGTTCCCGCTCAATTAGGTAAGCAAAAACTAGCAATTGCTGGTCCAATCTTGAAAGAAATACGTGAACGATTGGGTTTTCTTAACAATGTGGGTTTAGAATACCTAACATTAGCGCGAAATTCTGGCACGTTGTCTGGGGGTGAAAGTCAACGGATCCGATTGGCGAGCCAAATTGGCTCAGGTCTGCAAGGCGTACTGTATGTTTTAGACGAACCTAGTATTGGGTTACATCAACGGGACAATGGTCGCTTATTAACAACTCTAAAGAATCTTCGTGATCAAGGTAATACAGTAATTGTAGTTGAGCATGATGAAGAAGCGATACGCGAGGCTGATTATGTATTCGACATTGGGCCTGGAGCTGGAGTGCATGGTGGGCACGTAGTAGCGTGTGGCACGCCAGACGAAATAATAGCTAACGGCGCCTCGATTACCGGTGATTATCTGGCTGGCCGTCGTGCTATAGATATTCCTAGAAAACGTAGATTGGGCAATAAGAAAAAAGTCTCAGTTCGTAAGGCTACCGGAAATAATCTGCAAAATGTCACCGTTGATTTTCCACTAGGTCAATTTGTTTGTGTGACTGGTGTGTCTGGGGGTGGAAAGTCGACCTTGACCATTGAAACATTGTTCAAGACTGCCTCGATGAGCCTCAATGGAGCGCGGCAGACTCCAGCCCCGTGTGAGGCTGTTAAAGGCTTAGAGCATCTTGACAAAGTTATTGATATAGACCAGCGCCCCATTGGCCGTACACCTCGTTCAAATCCAGCAACCTATACAGGAGCCTTCACTCCAATCCGAGATTGGTTTGCGGGAATGCCTGAATCAAAAGCTCGTGGATACAAGCCGGGTCGCTTTTCTTTCAATGTTAAAGGTGGACGTTGCGAGGCCTGTCAAGGAGATGGAGTTATCAAAATCGAAATGCACTTTCTTCCAGATGTATATGTTGAGTGTGAGACCTGTAGAGGTGCGCGCTACAATCGCGAAACCCTTGAAGTAAAATTTAAGGGCAAGTCAATTGCTGATGTTCTCGATATGACTGTTGAAGTTGC
>CAJWTH010000058.1 GCA_913047725.1 uncultured Planktomarina sp. | reverse complement strand
CCCAAACGCTCTTTTTTTGTAAGGCCCTCAAACCCTACCTCCATTTTTTCATCTATTTGCTTTAAACGAGCAATAGATTTGGAAACGGTCTGCCAATTTGTAAGAGTTCCGCCTAACCAGCGGTGGTTCATGTAATATTGTGCGCACTTCTCCGCCGCCTCAGCTACCGGGTTCTGCGCTTGGCGCTTAGTCCCCACAAACAAAATACGTCCACCTTTAGCTACAGTATCCTGAATTGCTTTTAGCGCCGCATCCAGCATCGGAACGGTCTGAGTTAAATCCATTATGTGGATGCCATTCCGCTCCCCATAAATAAATTGACCCATACGAGGGTTCCAGCGCTGTGTTTGGTGTCCAAAGTGAACGCCAGCCTCTAGTAACTGACGCATTGTAAAGTCTGCGGCCATGCCATGTCCTTTCCGGTTTAAGCCTCAGCGGGGATGTAGAGATTTATCTCAACCGGCGGACATTTGAGAATTTCTCTCTCAACTGCCCATACCCCACCTGCGAAGTAATGAGCATTTAATACGCCCGTTTAGCAAAGGCAAGACCAATCTTTCAGACAGAGACGTTAAAATACTTTGTTTATTAAACTTTGAGATAGTAACAGGAATACATGGAAAAGAATCCAAAAATATTATGTATTGGCTCCATGCTTTGGGACGTCATTGGGCGCTCCAGTATTGCAATGCAGGTGGGTTCAGACGTCCCTGGCCATATTACAAGATTACCTGGTGGCGTGGCTATGAACATAGCAATGACCCTACAGAACTTTGGCCTGCGGCCAGCGCTACTTTCCGTCGTGGGACAAGATCGAGCTGGAAAAGATCTTATAAAATTAGCAAAAGATTTTGATCTAGACATTAGCTACGTGTATCGCTCTCACGACTTACCCACCGACCAATATATGGCAATCGAAGGAAGTAACGGAGTAATTGCCGCCGTCGCGGATGCTCATTCACTCGAGGCAGCTGGCAATAAGATTTTAGAGCCGCTAAGTAATGGCCAACTTGGAACATCTATAAAGCCTTTCAAAGGAGTAATTGCACTTGATGGAAATCTTACAACTGAATTAATTGCTGAGATTTCTTCATCAGTTTTATTTGTATCTTCAGATTTACGTGTCGCTCCAGCTTCACCCGGCAAAGCAGAACGTCTAATACCGTTGCTCACACACAAGGGTGCTACTTTTTACGTTAACGTGAAGGAGGCTGAACTTTTATGCCAAAAAGAGTTTTTAAGTGCAGAGGCTGCATCCTGTGGCTTGGTTGATCGTGGCGCACGTAGAGCAATTGTAACAGATGGCCCAAAAGCGGCAGCACTAGCTGACCAAAACGGCTTTGTGACAGCGATGCCACCATACACACTAGCAACTAAACTAACCGGCGCTGGTGATACATTTATGGCAGCGCATATTGCAGCAGAACTTAGTGGAACAACAGGTGAGGTTTCTTTGCAATCAGCCGCAAATGCCGCATCCAATTACGTTTCAGGGAAATCGGAAAATAAGTAATGAAAATCGTTTATAATTCTGAGGTCAATCAGGCTCGAAATAAAATGGGCGGCTACAGTAAACCAATTGTTGCACTGGAAAGTACAATCATTACTCATGGAATGCCCTACCCAAAAAATATTCAGGTAGCGCGGGAGGTGGAGGAGATCGTAAGGAAAAATGGGGTTATTCCAGCAACAATTGCTATTTTGGATGGCTCAATACATATCGGACTTGAAGATGCGGAACTCAAAAAATTAGCACAAACCAAGGACGTGGTTAAGGTTTCGCGGGCTGACATCGCATTCACTGTCGCTAACGGGAAGACTGGTGCTACGACGGTTGCTGCAACTATGATTGTAGCAAAATCTGTTGGAATTCAAGTTTTTGCTACAGGTGGCATTGGAGGTGTCCATCGAGGATCAGAGCTAAACTTTGATATCTCAGCTGACTTGCGTGAGTTAGCCCTTACCGACGTGACAGTGGTTGCAGCAGGGCCAAAAGCCATTTTAGATATCCCAAAAACAATGGAGGTTTTAGAGACTAATGGTGTTCCTGTCCTAGTTTATGGACAAAATTTTATGCCTGCCTTTTGGTCCTCGACAAGTAATGTCCCTGCCCCATTACGGGTTAATAGTGTTGATGAAATTGTGGCAAGTATGTTAGCTCGCAAGGCCCTTGGTTTAGATGGGGGCCAACTAGTAGCTAACCCTGTACCATTGGCGGATCAAATATCTGCGAACGTTATTGAACCTTTAATCGAAGAAGCTTTAATAGAGGCAAAAAAACTCATGATAAATGCCAAAGCCGTAACACCTTTTCTTTTAAATAGGATTTTTGAGCTTACGGAGGGTAAATCTTTGACAACCAATATTGCTTTAGTAAAAAACAACGCCCGACTTGCCTCAGAAATCTCTAAAACTTTTTTTATTCGTAACTAAGTTTACTTTAAACTTTCTTAATTCTTGTAACATTGCAAAGCTCTAGCTACATCATAGTAATTGATCTTTTAGGGGTATTTTATGAGTAAACCTCATGGAAATATAAAAAAGCGCCAAAGTTGGGCATCGTCACTACGGTCAAACTTTCTGACTGGTCTAATCATTATAGCGCCAATTACAATGACTGCTTGGCTAATGTGGTCCGTTGTAGGATGGATAGACTCTCGCGTTTGGTCTATTGTGCCCGACACCTACCAGCCACATCGCTACGTTCAAACGCTATATAATATTCAGCTGAATGACCAAATTGATATACGAGGCGTGGGACTAGTAGTTTTCTTGGTATTTACCATTTTTGTTGGCTGGTTGGGTAAGGGCTTCGTTGGCCGTTCATTACTTCGCTACGGGGAGAGTTTAGTCGAACGCATGCCTGTAGTAAGAACTGTGTATGGTAGCGTAAAACAAATAGCTGAAACTGTATTTAATCAAAAGAATAGTAGCTTTGATAAAGCTTGCCTGATTGAATACCCACGCAAAGGAATCTGGGCGATTGGTTTTATTGCCACCAGCGCGCGCGGGGAAATTGAAAAGTATTCTCCCAAAGATGACCATTTAGTGTCTGTCTTTGTTCCCACGACCCCGAACCCAACCTCTGGCTTTATGCTTTTTTTACCCTCTAAAGACATTAATGAATTAGCGATGTCAGTTGAGGAGGCTGCAAAATTAGTAATTTCAGCTGGATTAGTTTATCCAGATGAAAAAGAGTAACTTTTATATTGCTTACAGCTTTTATCACAGGGTTTCTTACACTTCTTACGTTGATTTTGGCTGTAGGTGCACAAAATGTTTTTATTCTGCGGCAGGGCTTATTACGTAATCATGTTTTTGTAATTTGTATTTTTGCAGCAATTTCAGACGCGTTACTGATATGGATAGGTGTAATTGGTTTCAGCACTATTTCAAACATTGTACCTGGAATATCCAAACTTATGGCATTAGCCGGCGCTACTTTCCTATTTGGTTATGGGATAATGCGCTTTATAAATGCATATCAGGGCAGTTATGCTATGGAAATTGGCAATGAAAGTTCTTCACTGAATAAATCTTTGGTCGCACTCGCAGGTTTTACTTTTCTTAACCCACACGTTTATTTGGATACACTAGGCCTCATTGGCGCTGTTTCCGTCCAATATGTTGACAATGCACACAAGTATGCTTTTGCAACTGGCGCGAGTGTGGGATCCTTGTTATTTTTCTTTTCACTCGGTTATGGGGCTCGTATCTTATCGCCGTTTATGAGTTCTATTTTAGCCTGGAGGATACTAGATATATTGATTGGTATAACAATGCTAACCATCGCGGGGTTTCTATTGTTAAATTAAAAAAAAACGCCAGCACAAGGCTGGCGTCAAGTTATTGAGGCAGGTTTCTATACAGGCAGAAACCTATCGAGCAGTAGCTACTCTATAATCAATCTAAGTGACTACTCCAAGCTAAAAATTTGAAAAACTAATTTCTTAGCTGTAACCTCCTATTAATATCAAAACTGTCTAAGGGATAAAGTATTATATGGCTTATGAAATGGGACGATCAAAATCACTATTAGTAACCTTAATTATGTGCTTTTTTCTAAACACCGAAGTTGTTGTTGCAGAACCAAAACATGGCATAGCTATGTATGGAGAGCCCGCCCTACCACACGATTTTGTGTCTTTGCCATATGCCAATCCTAATGCTCCAACGGGTGGGTCCATCATTTCTGCTGAGGGCGGAACCTTCACTTCCCTCAACCCTCACGTTAGAAAAGGTAACGTTCCATGGCAACTAAGATTTCTTGCGTATGAAAGCCTAATGGGGCGCTCCTATGACGAACCATTTTCTTTGTACGGTCTTTTGGCCGAATCAATTGAGACTGATGATTCCCGAAACTGGGTTGAATTTACATTGAACCCAAAATCAAAATTTTCAGACGGAACGCCTGTAACTGTTGAAGACATAATCTGGTCGTATGAAACATTAGGTACCATAGGCCACCCACGTTATCATGGATTATGGAAAAAAATTGAAACTATTAAAAAAACAGCTGCCAACAAAGTAAAATTTACCTTTAATTCAAACGATCGAGAGCTTGTACTCTTGGTAGGCCTTCGTCCAATACTTAAAAAAGCTCAATGGGATGGAAAAGACTTTGTTAATTCCGGTCTAAACGAAATACCAATTTCAACAGCCCCTTATGTTATTACAGATTTTGATCCTGGTAATTTTGTTAAGTTAACGCGAAATCCCAGCTATTGGGGCGCTCAAATTCCATTCAGGCGGGGGACTAATAACTTCGATGAAATACGCCTAGATTTTTACGCTGACGGGTCTGTCCAATTTGAAGCTTTTAAAGCCGGTGAGTCGTCATCTTTTCGTGAATTAAATGCAGAACGATGGGAAAATTCTTACGATTTCAAATCAGTAAAAGATGGAAGTGTTGTTAAGTCTATAATTCCACATCAAAGGCCAAGCGGAATAACAGGCTTCGTGATGAATACTCGGCTTCCAAAGTTTGCAGATTGGAGAGTGCGCGAAGCATTGATCACTGCCTTTAATTTTGAGTTTATAAACCAAAGTAATACTGGAGGCAGGCAAAATCGGATACAATCTTATTTCTCCAACTCTGTACTGTCAAAAAAGACTGGACCTGCAGAAGGTATGGTAAGGGATTTTTTACAACCACACGCTGCAAGCCTATTTCCAGGAACTATGGACGGTTACACTCTGCCTGTTTCCGACGGTACAGTTCGAAATAGAAAAAATATAAGAATTGCAGACGACCTATTAAATAAAGCTGGTTGGACCGTAATCGATGGCTTGCGCAAAAACCAAACAGGAGAGCCATTTCAGATTGTAACACTACTTAAACAAGGCGATACTGAGAGCCAGTCTATGATGGCAGTTTATCAGCAAGCTTTAGAACGTTTAGGCATTAAGTTAAGTACTGAGATTTTAGATTCAGCTCAATATAAGGAACGTACCCAAATTTATGATTTTGACATGGCTTATTATCGTCGAGGTTTGTCCTTAAGCCCTGGTAATGAGCAAATGTTATATTGGGGCTCAGAAGGAATTGATAAACCCGGGACCCGTAATTGGATGGGCATGAACTCTCCAGCTGCGGAAGATATGATCTCAAAACTTGTTAGCTCAAAAAGTCATAATCAGTTTCTCGCTGCTGCTCAGGCATTAGACAGAATTTTAACTGCTGGTCGCTATGTCATACCGATACACACCAATACAGTGAGCAGGCTTGCGCACGTTAAGGAAATTAAATTTTCAGATCGCCTTCCAATGTATGGTGACTGGATTGGTTTCCTACCAGACGTTTGGTGGCATGAGCCCGATTAATAAATCTGGCGACCATTGTGATCGATCCGTCGCACCCTTAGCCCACTTAACAAATATTCGTTAAAGTTTATCTCAATTCTAAAAACTGACCTCGAGAAGTATTTCTTCAATTCAAACATCAACATTTATAAGCTTCAAAACTATCAATTTAGTTAAGTTTTTAACTATGATATCAAATTTTTCATTAAAATATTATTTAGGTTAAAGAGGTCACCCATAGAATAGTTGCATCATCCTGGCTTACACTCACTAAATTGTGACCCATCGATGCGTCATAATAAGCGCTATCGCCCCTACGCATTTCAATTGGTTCGTAAAACTCTGTAATTAGGCTAACCACACCAGTCAAAATATATAAAAATTCTTCTCCATCGTGTCTGACCCACCCATCAAACTCATCCATTGATCTTGCGCGAACGACGGCACGATACGGAAGCATCTGTTTCTTAGACAGGGTATTTGCAAGCAGCTCATGTTCATAAGTAACAGTTACATGATTTTGGCCCTCACCTGATTTTGTGACAGACAATCTACCGTTAATTTGATCCTTAACTGGTTGAGTGAAGAGCTGAGGTATCGAGATTTCCAATCCTACTGCTAATTTTTTTAACGCATCATATGTAGGTGACATTTGACCATTTTCTATCTTGGAAAGAGTACTCCTTGCCAGTCCTGCATGCTTTGCAGCCTGCTCTAAGGTCCAACTGCGCGCCTTACGTAATTCGCGAACTCGTAAACCAAGATCTAATGGAAGAGCATTGTCTGTCTCACCATTTTCTCGAGCTATTTGAACAATTGAGGTTTGATTGCTTTTACCCATTCAGATTACTTAAACCGGTGTTGGATTGCTTGCAACTGGCCCACTATAGACAAATTTTTAATATCTAGCATTTAGAAAATAGAGCACAAAGATAACTAACGGAGCCTGCCCTACCTAAATTTTGGATGTTATAATTATGATTAAGCTTGATGTTATCTCAGATCCTATCTGTCCTTGGTGCGTTATTGGAAATAACTCAACTCGACCAAGCTTTGAAAGCAAACAAAAGTTATCCCTTCCAACTTTATTATTGCAAACCAAAATGTTGTTTCAGGTTCCCAAACATCAGAGTTTTGGGGCCGTATTATCAATGAATTGCAAGAGCATTCAGAAAGTTAGTTATTACGTTTCAATTCTTGCGCCACGAGTGAAGCTAGATCTTTTGCGATAGTAAACGCGCCTTTAATTTTATCAGCTGTAAGTGTCCAATCACGGCGAACCACCAATTTGTTATCTCGTATTTTAGCTAACCCTCGCTGATCCTCTAAAAAGGCTACTAAACCACCTGGAGATTTGAATTTATCATTATGAAATTGGATGGTTGCCCCTTTAGGCCCACCATCTAGTTTCGCGATCCCTGCTTTTCGGCACATTGCTTTTATTCGGACAATTAGCAAAAGCGTATTAATCTCTTTCGGTAAAGCTCCAAAACGATCTATTAACTCTGCCGCAAAACCTTCTAACTCAACTTTTGTGGCAAAACTAGAAAGCCTGCGATACAAACCAAGCCGAACATCTAAATCAGGAACATAAGTTTCAGGAATTAGCACAGAAACGCCCAAATTGATCTGTGGCGCCCACTGATCATTTTCAAAGTTAGCTTCTGTTTCTCCAGACCTTATTCTACTAATCGCATCTTCCAGCATTTGTTGATACAATTCATACCCGACATCCCTTATCTGTCCGGATTGCTCTTCTCCTAATAAGTTTCCAGCACCCCGAATATCTAAATCCTGACTGGCGAGTGTAAAACCTGCCCCTAGTGAGTCTAACGATCCCAAAACACGGAGACGTTTTTCAGCTACAGGCGTCAATTTACTGCGGGGCTTTGTAGTTAAAAAAGCAAAAGCACGGGTTTTTGAACGCCCCACCCTGCCCCGGATTTGATAGAGTTGAGACAAACCAAACATATCAGCTCGGTGGATTATCATCGTATTTGCTGTTGGAATGTCTAGTCCGGATTCAACAATGGTTGTGGCCAGCAAAACATCATATTTTCCATCGTAAAAAGCGTTCATTTTATCGTCAAGCGCACCAGCGGCCATCTGTCCATGGGCAACAACAAAGCTAATTTCTGGTACGTGATCTTTTAAAAATGTCTCTATCTCAGGTATATCCTTTATTCGCGGGACTACAAAAAAGCTCTGACCACCTCTGTAATGCTCTCGAAGTAAGGCTTCCCGTAATGTAATAGTATCAAACTCACTCACATAAGTCCGGATAGCCAATCGGTCTATTGGTGGTGTTCCAATGATAGAAAGATCACGAACACCAGTTAGTGATAACTGGAGCGTTCGAGGTATTGGTGTGGCCGTTAGTGTTAGAACATGAATATCAGACCGCATTTCCTTTAGACGCTCTTTATGTCCAACTCCAAACCGCTGTTCCTCATCAACAACCAGTAACCCCAGATTTTTAAAACGTACCTGATCAGACAAAACAGCATGTGTCCCAATAACGATATCAACAGTACCCCGCAAAAGTGCTTCTCGGGTTGTGTTTGCCTCCTTACTGGTAACAAATTTAGACAACTGTCTAATCTCAATGGGAAACCCTCTAAATCTCTCTACAAAACTTTTAACGTGTTGGCGGGCTAGTAATGTTGTTGGCGCTATAACGGCCACCTGCACACCGGACAGGGCCGCGACGAAAGCAGCTCTCATGGCAACTTCAGTTTTTCCAAAACCGACATCCCCACAAATTAAGCGGTCCATCGGCAAGCCTGCACCTAGATCGTCTATAACATCCGCAATGGCGGTAAGTTGGTCATCCGTTTCCTGATAAGGAAAACGTGCACAAAAAGCATCCCACATGCCAATAGGAGGTTCAAATATGGGTGCTTTACGTAAAGCTCTCTCAGCAGCTACGCGAATTAGCTTTTCAGCCATTTCTCGAATGCGTTCTTTTAATCTTCCCTTCTTAGCCTGCCAAGCACCACCACCCAAACGATCAAGAAAGCCATCCTCATGCCCATACCGCGATAATAACTCTATATTTTCTACTGGTAAAAATAATTTTGAACTTTCCGCATACTCTAATCTCAAACATTCGTGATCAGCACCGGCAGCGCTGATAATTTCAAGGCCTTGAAATCGTCCAACACCATGGTCCACGTGAACCACTAGGTCGCCAGTACTTAAACTTTGAGTTTCCGTAAGAAAATTATCTGCTCGTTTATTTTTTTTGGTAGATCGAACAAGCCTATCACCCAGAATATCTTGCTCTGATATCACCAACAAATCATTTTTTTCAAATCCATGTTCCAAGGATGAAACAGCGAGGTGTAGTCCATCCCCATTCAAATCAGTAATATCATCAATGTCACTTATATTTAAATGACCTTCATCCTTTAAGAGGCCTTTTAAACGCTCACGAGAACCACTTGAATAAGATGTTATAATTATTTGTTTTTTTGTAATTTTCTGATTAATATAATTTGAAAGTTCTTTAAAAAGACTAATGTCTTCTCTTTGTCTTTCTGGTGCAAAGTTTCGTCCAATTCGCGCACCCGCATCAAGTGTGTTAAGCCCTATTGGCTGCGGAAGGACAGACAATGAAACCACTCGCCGATTTTTTATGACTTTTTGCCAATAATTATCATTGATATATAACATCTCTGGCGGCGTGGGTTTATATATTGAATCTAGGTTAACCTTCTGCTCAAGCGCCACCTTTCGTGCATCATATTGATCAGCAATCATATCCCACCTGGACAACCGTGCCGCATCAAATTGATCATCTAGAACAACAGAAGTATCAGGCAAATAGTCAAATAAGGTTTCCAAATCATCGTAAAAAAAAGGTATCCAATGTTCTACGCCTTGTTGTTTTCTTCCAGTTGAGACTGCCTCATATAATGGGTCATTACTTCCAGCAGCTCCAAATTCTAATCTATAACTTTGACGAAATTTCTTGATCGACGCTTCATCTAATATTAACTCCGAAACAGGTGATAATGCTATTTCTGTTAACGAACCGGTTGTACGCTGCGATGAAGGGTCAAACGTGCGAATGCCATCGAGAGTATCTCCAAAAAAATCAAGACGGATTGGTTCGGTATGGCCAGGAGGGAAAATATCTATAATGCCACCCCTAATTGCATAATCTCCAGGCTCTACAACTGTCGATGTTTGGACAAAACCCATACGGATTAAGAAATCACGCAAGTTTTTTTCATCAACTCTCGATTGCAAAGACGCCTTAAATACAGAATCCTTTAACATTTCCCTAGTAGGTACTCGCTGGCAGGCAGCTCCAATGGTAGTAAGAACAACAAAACTTTCAGGCATTAGAGCCATAAACGTTGTTAAACTTGACACCCGTTGAGCGCTGATATCAGCACTGGGCGAAGCCCGGTCATATGGAAGACAGTCCCAAGCAGGAAAAGTATAAACAGGAACCTTAGGTGCAAAAAAAGCAAACGCTGATCGTAATGCTTGCATCCTATTGGCATCGCGGGCGACATAAATCACCCCACCTTTTCCCGCCTCTTTCTCAACAGCTATGGCATCAAAGCCCTCAGGCACTCCACTTAGAAGAAAATGATTAGAAACCATAATATAATAACCAAACTATTTTTGAAAAGTGGTTCATAACTTTTAAATTAATTGTCCAAAACTTAATATAACCGCACCTAAAATAACCGAAATTGACAGTAACTTTATTTTTTGATGCAATTTTTTGACTAATACAATTATTTCTAAGAAGCTATAATCAAAAGTTAATATTTTTTTTGATGTTTTGTAACTGACAAAAAACACGAAAACTTGCAGACAAAACAATAAGCTAAATCCTTGAAAGGCTTTAAGTTGAAACCAACAGCCCAGTATCAAAACTATGGTTAAAAGACACGCTGTAAAAGCAACCAAAAATAATTGAGGCTGGTCTAATACCAAGGCTTTTTGTTTCAACTGTACAATAATATAGGGCTCTAGTATTTTTTTCTCAGTAGTATTTATAATTTTAGCAGGAATTCCTAGAATATGATGCCAATGGAATAGGCATTGAAGTATCAGGAGGCTCCAGAACCAACCGCTATCAAACGTATTCCAATAGAAAATAGAAAAAATCATCGCCAGTGTTCGTTTGAAGTTGGAATTTGCATTTACGACCTGCTACACCGAACCCACAACAATGAAAACCCAAACAGTTTTTCCAAAAGGGTACGTAATGTCTAGTTTTAATAATCAGGCGAGCTTTCCAAGTTACAGGCCCCGTAGGCTTCGTTCTAAGCTAGCTTTACGTGAGCTCGTCCGCGAAACTATATTAGCACCCTCTGACTTCATTTGGCCCCTGTTTGTTATGGATGGCGAAGATAGTGCATACCCAATTCCATCAATGCCAGGCATATCGCGTCATACAATAGACAGACTGCCGAACCTTGCTGCAAAAGCTAAGAGCTTAGGGATTCCAGCAATTTGTATCTTTCCAT
>CAJWTH010000057.1 GCA_913047725.1 uncultured Planktomarina sp. | reverse complement strand
CTAAGTTGAGAACTTGTTTATTAAATTCATATGATAGTCGATTTTTTGTTTTGCTCGTTAGGTTATTCTACACTGAAGTGAATGCTAAGACACCTCCATTATTTTATACAAAGAAATTTAATGGAGTTGCCCTAATTATTTATTCTAGTTCCTGATAAATATGTGTTCATTTAAATTTGTCTAATAGACGTTGTAATGGATTACGCATATCCGGTTGTAAAATGGGTGCATCAGCCTTCATATTTTTAATTTTATTTTTACCTGAAGGGTTTGGATATTGGTTTTTGATTGCCACAGCATTCATAAACTCTGATGGATTGTCATCTACTAATTGTAAGATCCCATCACTTATTCCCTCCAGCAATAAAGCTAGTTGGTCTTGTTCTGCTTTAGAAAAATTATGTAAAACATAGCTGGAAACAAGATCTTTTTGTCCAGGATGTCCAATTCCCAATCGTACCCTTACGTAGTCTGAGCCAAGGTGAGAGTGGATAGACCGCAAGCCGTTATGCCCAGCATGACCACCGCCTTGCTTTATACGCAATTTGTTGGGTGCGAGGTCTAATTCGTCATGGAACACGGTTATCTGGTCTGCATTAAGTTTGTAAAAATGTGCTGCGGCTTCCACTGATTGTCCAGAAAGATTCATATAAGTTGTTGGTTTGAGAAGTAAAACTTTTTTCGAATTTAACTTTCCTTCACATAGCCGTCCTTTGAATTTGTCTCGCCAGGGCCCAAAGCTGTGGTCATTGGCAATTTGATCCATAACCATAAACCCTATGTTATGACGGTTTAGGGCGTAGTTTACGCCAGGGTTTCCAAGACCAATAAAAAGTTTCATGTGCATCACGTTATAATTCAAAAGTCGAAGTTAAAAGCCTGTAATAATCTTGCGTGACAACATAAAAATAAAAAACCCCACCACTTTGGCAGGGTTTTAAAACTAAATTAATAATAATTTATTTCTATTCTTCTGATGTTGGTGCTTCCTCAACAGCTTCAGTTCCAGATTCTACTTCGTCTTCACCCTCGCCTTCATTTTCCGAGGAACGCAGACCGGATGGCGCAGAAACATTTGCAATCACAAAATCGCGATCGATAGAAGGTTTAGCACCTTCAGGCAGGGTTACTGATGAGATAGTGATCACGTCCCCAACTTCTAGTCCTGCAAGATCGATTTGGATTCTTTCTGGGATATCATTTGCTGTAACAACAAGCTCGATCTCCGGCCTTACCAATGTAAGCACGCCACCTTTTTTCAGCCCGGGACAAGTATCTTCGTTTAAAAACTCAATTGGTATGAATAAAGCGATTTTTGTTGTGCGGCGAAGTCGCATGAGATCGAGGTGGGTGGGAAGGTCTTTCACCACATCACGCTGAACATCACGACAAATTACGCGAACATCATCGTGGCCATCCACCTTGAGGTTGAACAATGTTGATTTGAATCGACCAGCTTTAAGTAGCTGAAATAACTTATTAAACGGTATTTCGATTGGAAGTGGATCGGTTTCACCACCAAATACGATGCCAGGTACGTTGCCATTACGGCGGGATTGACGGGCGGCCCCCTTGCCTGTCCCCGTACGTACCGAAGCGTTGAGATCAGGGATCTGTTCTGCCATGGTTATATTCCTTAATATGGGGGGGCATCCTCCAAGGGTGTATGCCCCGTTGAAGTGGGCCGTATAGGGCTAAATTATGCAAATGGGAAGCCCTTGTTTGTTTTGGTTGTTGCGACAGAGTGGATGCTATGAAAACAGGTTTTTATGAAAGTATTAAATGCCCTCCTCCTATCTCGTCGGCCTGCTCTTGCTTTCGTATTGGTAGGTTTGTTTTGGGGATGTTTTGCGGCTTACATACCTGATTTAAAAATTAGACTTAATGTAAGTGACGCAACTTTTGGTTTGTTGCTGCTGTGTAATGCTTTGGGCCTCCTAAGTTCCATGTGGCTAGCCCCAAAAATCGATAACATTCTTGGCAATAGGGGCCTCCAAATAGGTACTGCATTATTTGCGGCTACTTTCTTTTTGCCAGGTTTTGCTCCTGGTGCTTTCACGTTTGGGTTGTCCATGGCGATTGTTGGTGCGGCTTCTGGCGTGGTGGACGTTTTAATGAATGCTCGAGTAAGTGAGTTGGAGCAGGTTCATAAACGGCCATTGATGAATGGTAACCATGGAATGTTCTCCTTAGGGTATGCAGCAGCTGCTGTCGTCAGTGGTTTTGCTCGGGAGGCGCATGTTGAACCTGGAGTAGCTTTTTTAATTGTTGGTTCTTTGATCCTAGGGCTGTCTTCCTGTCTTGAAACGAAAATTTACAAAAGTCCAACCGCTAAGCCTGGATCGTTCAGCTACCCTACTGGGCCAATCCTACTATGTGGTTTGATCGTGCTGGTTGCCTTTATGACAGAGGCTACTGTTGAAACATGGTCGGCCATACACATTGAACGAACATTAATGGGCCGAGCTGCTGAGGGAGCCTTGGGTCCCGCCATGCTTGGCATCACAATGGCTTTAGGCCGGTTCTTTGGTCAATCAGTTTCCGAAACTTTTTCTGAGACTAAGGTAATTATTTGTGCAACATGTGTGACAGCTACTGGTGCAGTTATCGCGGCCTGGGCGCCAACTCCGGTTTGGGCTTACCTTGGTTTTGGTATTCTTGGTCTTGGCGTGTCTGTCATTGGTCCATTAGGCTTGGCACTGGTTGGAAAATATGTCCCTGACCATTTGCGCACTGAGGCAATTTCACGGGTGGCCATATTGGGCTTTGCCGGTTTCTTTTTGGCACCGACCATGATGGGATTAATCTCAGAAATGCAGGGATTGCGTATTGCATTTTTATGTGCGGCTTTACTTAGCCTTTTTAGTATTCCGCTGATACTATTACTTAGCCGTTTTTCAAAAGTCTGAGCTTACTAAGGCATGATATAAATATTTTTAATTACGTTAGCGTTGTAAAGCTATTACAATTATTTGGCCCAATCACCCTCAAAACCTTTTGGAACATAGAGAATTTCGCGCGTAACCTTGTTGATATCTCGGTGACCGCATAAAGCCATTGTCATATCTAACTCTTTTTGCAGGATTTTCAGTGCAGTAGTTACGCCTAATTGCCCCATAGCTCCAAGGCCATAAATATATGGCCTTCCTATCATTGTACCGGTGGCACCAAGGGCCTTAGCTTTAAGAATATCCTGTCCGCTTCGAATGCCGCCATCTATCCAGACTTCACATTTTCCATCGATTTCTTCCACGATTTTAGGAAGCATACTAATTGACGATAAAGCGCCATCCAACTGGCGACCACCGTGGTTGGAAACAATAATCGCATCCACGCCTAAGTTAGCAGCCATTTTAGCGTCAATAGGTTCAAGGATACCCTTTAGGATTACTTTTCCACCCCATTTTTTCATCAGAACTTCAATTTTCTTCCAATCCAGAGACTGATCAAATTGTTCTGAGGTCCAGGCTGCTAGCGATGTATTGTCAGTTATTCCCTCTATATGACCCACAATATTTCCAAAGCTCCGCCGCTTTGTTCCTAACATGCCGAAACACCAACGCCACTTAGTAGCTAAATCTATAATACTTTTGGGGTTTGGTTTAGGAGGTGCAGATAGACCGTTTTTTAGGTCTTTGTGGCGTTGCCCTAATAGTTGCAAATCAACTGTGATGACCAAGGCGGAGCACTTTGCATCCTTGGCCCTTTGTATAAGGCGATCAGTATAATCCTCATCGTTCATTGCATAAAGCTGAAACCAAAACGGCGTATCAGTATTTGCGGCAACGTCTTCAATTGAACAGATTGACATAGTTGAGAGTGTGAAGGGCACGCCAAAGGCCGCTGCAGCGCGCGCTGCTTTAATTTCGCCATCAGCGCTTTGCATGCCGGTCAGGCCTACTGGTGCTAGGGCCACAGGCATAGCAACATTTTGTCCAATCATCGTCGTTGCTGTAGTGCGGTTTACCATGTCAACTGCCACGCGCTGGCGGAACCTTATTTTAGAAAAGTCAGATATATTATCCTGAAATGTCTGTTCGGTCCAACTGCCACTTTCACAATAGTCATAAAACATTTTTGGAACGCGGCGCTTGTAGATATCTTTCAAATCTTGGATAGACGTAATTACGGGCATAGTATTGCTTCTTTATCAATTTGGTTATTATTGATGGTAGAGGGAAAGTTAAGGCTTACAAGTTTAATTTTCTATATTTAAAAATTACAGAAGTATAATTGGAATTGGGGGCAGCAATGCAAATTGTCACATTGTTAGACGCTCAAAAACTATCGCTGTGGCGTCGCCCAATTTTCTTACTATTTGTGATGGCGGCCGCTATGCCAGTTGCATTTTCTACTTGGTATGCACTGCTGAATAACTTTGTAGTAGAGGTTGCCAGTTTTGATGGTGCTGACATTGGATTATTGCACACAATTCGAGAAATACCTGGTTTTTTTGCTGTGGGCGTTATCTTCGTTATCATCTTCATGCGTGAACAGCTGCTTGGTTTGCTTTCTCTGGTACTCCTTGGAGCCGCTACAGCTTTTACAGCCTGGTTTCCGCAAATGGGGGGTATATTGGCACTCACAATGCTGTCATCAATCGGCTTCCATTATTATGAGACTGTAAATCAATCGCTACAGTTACAGTGGATTCCCAAGCATCGCGCACCGCAGCTTTTGGGTTGGTTGCTGGCTATGGGCTCTGCGGCATCATTAGTTGCCTTTGGTGTCATCGTTGTCACGTGGGAGTGGCTTAACTTAAGCTTTAACTTCGCGTACATGGTTTCTGGTGGGATTACGGCGGGTATAGCTATATTTTGTATCCTAATTTATCCTCAATTTCAGTCTCCAACACCGCAGCATAAGTCATTGATTTTTAGAAAGCGTTACTGGCTGTATTACGCGTTGCAGTTTATGGCTGGGGCGCGTCGTCAAATTTTTATGGTCTTTGCGGGCTTTATGATGGTTGAGCGCTTCGGCTTTCATGTTCATGAATTAACTGGTCTCTACTTGGCAAACCTTTTACTAAATATGCTGTTAGGTCCGCTAATTGGAAAAGCTATAGGGTATTTTGGTGAACGTAATACATTAATTTTGGAATATTTTGGCCTAGCATTAGTTTTTTTGGCCTATGGGGGGGTATATTTATTTAGTTGGGGAGCAATTATTGCTAGTGCATTGTTTGTGATTGATCATTTGTTTTTTTCGTTTGCCTTTGCTCTAAAAACATATTTTCAAAAGATTGCGGACCCAGCTGATATTGCTCCCACAGCGGCTGTAGCATTTACAATAAATCATATTGCTGCTGTTGGATTGCCGCTGGCGATGGGCCTTGTTTGGCTGGCTTCGCCAAGTTTAGTTTTTGTCATAG
Source organism: uncultured Planktomarina sp. (assembly GCA_913047725.1). GTDB lineage: Bacteria > Pseudomonadota > Alphaproteobacteria > Rhodobacterales > Rhodobacteraceae > Planktomarina. Next base: position 6,044 of record CAJWTH010000057.1, on the reverse strand, counting down.
CCGCGATTATGGCAGTAATTTCACTGGCACTAGCTTTTTTAATACCCCGCAACCCATTGCCGGGCTACGAAACAATTTTTGCTGGCCACAGCGTATCTGCAAACTAGATTTCTGCAAAGAATAGATTATATTTGTTTCAAAGATGGAGTTTTCTAATGTTTTTAAGGTCACAAAATAAACCTGAAATTGTAGCTGCCTCGGGTGCATTACCTGGTAGGCAACTTGCACTAAATACGGCTGAAAGTCACTTCTTATCTGACCGACCTTTGAAGTCAAAAGTTCCAGAAGGGTTTCAAGAAGCCATGTTTGGCATGGGTTGCTTTTGGGGTGTTGAACGCATGTTTTGGAGGCTTAATGGTGTTTGGTTGAGTATGGTTGGGTATGCTGGCGGCTATACACCTAATGCGACATACGAGGAGGTTTGCTCTGGACAAACTGGTCATAACGAGGTGGTACGGATAGTTTTTGATCCAAGCATCATTAGTTACACTGATCTGTTAAAAGTGTTTTGGGAGGGTCATGATCCAACCCAAGGAATGCAGCAGGGAAACGATCGAGGTACTCAATATCGTTCAGGTATTTATACATACTCAATGCAGCAAGAGCAGGCAGCAAAAGAGAGCTGTGAGATTTTTGAACCAAAATTAAAAGCTGCTGGGTTTGGGGTAATAACGAGTGAAATTCTGTCAGCGCCAATATTTTATTATGCAGAGGACTATCATCAACAATATTTAGCTAAAAACCCACGGGGATATTGCGGCATCGGTGGAACTGGAGTGAGTTGCCCGATTGGCGCTACTGTAGCTTGAAAATGTGAAACTGCAGCAAAAATTTATACTAACGTAATTAGTTTATAAGTATCAACTACTGAGTAATTGCGACAAGATCAAAGAAAGGTTAAGTGGCAGCTTAGCTACTGGAGAGTTCCATGCTGACTTACACCGCACTTACTACACTATCTGAAAAATCACAGGCTGAGGCTCTTGGAGAAGCTCTTGAAGGCCTTGAACCTTCACCGACTGGCGTGGGTGTCTTTGAGGTTGAGGATGGGAAAGGGCTTTGGGAAGTTGGAGGATACTTTTTAGAGGTACCAAATGACATAAACTTGGCACTTTTAGCAGCTGCCTACGGGGCAAAACCCTTTGTTATTTCTGAAGTTCCTGATCAAGACTGGGTTGCTAAGGTTCGTCGGGAATTGCCACCTGTTGAGGCTGGCAGGTTCTTTGTTTACGGCAGTCATGACGCTGAGCACTTGCCAGCTGACCGGATTGGGCTCCTTATTGAGGCAGCTATGGCTTTTGGTACCGGTCATCATGGTACAACATTGGGATGCCTTCGAGCCTTTGATCGCCTTCTAGATCAAAATTATATCTTTAATAACGTACTTGACTTGGGATGCGGTACAGCAGTTTTGGCTATGGCTGCGGCTCGAGCATCCTCAATAAATGTAATTGCCAGCGACATAGATTCTATTGCGGTTGAGGTGGCAAATGCCAACATAGTTGCGAATGATTTAATTAACCGTGTAACGTGTATTGAGTCGATAGGTTTCAATGCCGATTATCTCTTAAATGCGGCCCCATTCGATTTAATTTTTGCTAATATTTTAAAGGGTCCACTGATTGACTTAGCGCCAGACATAGCCAGGAACCTTAAAACTGGTGGGATTGTCGTACTGTCTGGTATCCTGATCGAACAGGCTGCGGAAATTTTGGGTGTCTATGAGGCACAGGGAATAAGCCTTCTCGAACGGGAGGATATTGGGGAGTGGGTGGCATTAACGTTGTTACGCGGATGAAAATGCCGCTCCCGCAACTATCAGAGTGAACTCCTTTATTTGTATTCCCAAATCATGAAGTTTTCCGACGAGCGATACGATCTATGTCCCCGGGAACCAACCCTATATCTTCAAGTTGGCGTGCGCTGAGTTTTGATAGAGCATTTCGGGTTATGCGGGCGTCATTCCATAAACTCAGGGTGCCAAATGCAATATTAAGATATTTTGATACTGTGGTGGGCGTTGGTGCAACATTTACTAGGTGCAATCTTTCCATGACGGTCATTTTATAAAACTTTCTACATCTATAAATTTGATAACAATGTGGTTGAGAGTTAGCAGTTATGCCGGTGTTCGGGCGGTTACTAGTGAGAGAAATTGCATAACCGTCATGCCAAAATTGCATGATTACAACTTTGATTCACGCCTCATGCCTCATGCATTATATCTATTGAATGCTTTGCATGAGAGAAAATCTTTGTGCTAATTTACCCATATAAAAAAGATGACTTTTCAGATGTTCCTGTTTCGTGCTACTAATGATCTTATTGAAACTACAAAGAGACCGTAACATGAGAGTTTTGGGTATTGATCCGGGGTTGCGCTCTATGGGGTGGGGTATTGTGGATGCGCATGGAAGCAAACTTCGCCATGTTGCGAATGGACAGTGTCAGACTACTGTGGGCAATCTTGCAGATCGGCTATTAAGTCTGTTTGATGGTTTAAGTGATGTAGTAAAATCATACCAGCCTACCCACGCGGCTGTGGAACAGACGTTTGTGAACCGGGACGGTGCTGGAAGCCTTAAACTGGGGCAGGCGCGCGGTATCGCAATGCTGGTGCCTGCTAAATTTGGACTAGAGGTCGGCGAATATGCGCCAAATGCCGTAAAAAAAGCTGTTGTAGGAGTGGGACATGCAGATAAGAAACAGGTAGAGCACATGGTCTTGTTACAGTTGCCTGGAGTTACCCTTTCAGGTTCTGACGCAACAGACGCGCTCGCAATTGCAATTTGTCACTTACATCACATTCAAGCCAACGGTCACTTTGAGGCTGCACTGAAAAGGGCGAGCGCATGATTGGAAAGCTATCAGGTCGTGTTGATTATTGTAGTAGTGACCACGTAATGCTGGACGTTCGTGGTGTGGGCTATATGGTATATTGTTCAGATCATACGCTGGCAGCCTTACCGCAAGCGGGTGAGGCAGTTGCGCTCTATACGGATTTGCTTGTCAGAGAGGATCTATTACAACTATTTGGCTTTACCTCATTAGTTGAAAAAGAGTGGCATCGCTTATTGATGTCGGTGCAAGGAATTGGAGCAAAGGCATCACTTTCTATTTTGGGTGCGTTGGGGCCAGATGGGGTTAGCCGAGCGATAGCGCTTGGCGACTGGAGTGCTTTAAAGGCTGCTAAGGGCGTGGGTCCTAAGACTGCCCAAAGGGTTGTAATTGAGTTAAAGGATAAAGCCCCAGGAGTTATGGCAATGATCGGTGGCGCACCGCAAATTCTTGATCCTGACGAAGTGATTGAGGCTTCTATACCTGTGTCCGATATCAAAAGAAGTTCGTCCGCCCAGGCAGATGCGCTTTCTGCTTTAACTAATCTTGGATATACACCTGGTGACGCGGCGGCTGCTTTGGCAGAAGTGGGTGGTGATATGCAGGAGGCCGATGCGTCAGCCCTAATTCGTGTAGCGCTCAAAAAACTGGCACCAAAAACATGACGCAGATACAAGAGACAGGTATGGCAGAACCTGATCTGACCCTTCGCCCGGAACGACTTGCAGAAGATGGCGACAAAGCATTACGGCCTAAAGGCTTAGATGAGTTTATTGGTCAAGTGGAAGCGCGATCCAATCTTAAAGTATTTATTCAATCAGCTAAGCAACGTGGTGAGGCAATGGACCATACTTTGTTCCACGGCCCCCCAGGTCTTGGTAAAACCACTCTGGCTCAGATTATGGCGCGCGAATTGGGTGTAAATTTTAGAATGACGAGTGGCCCTGTTTTGGCTAAAGCAGGTGATTTAGCAGCAATACTTACCAACCTAGAGCCACGGGATGTACTTTTTATTGATGAAATCCATCGCCTCAATCCCGTAGTAGAGGAAATTCTTTATCCAGCTTTAGAAGATTTTGAGTTGGATTTGGTGATCGGCGAGGGCCCAGCAGCGCGTACTGTACGGATTGAGTTGCAACCATTCACACTGGTTGGAGCTACAACTCGGTTGGGACTTTTAACAACACCGTTACGAGACCGTTTTGGTATACCCACGCGCTTACAATTTTATACAATTTCAGAATTGCATAAAATTGTTACACGTAACGCCCTACTCTTAGGTGTACCCACCGACGACTCTGGGGCTGAAGAAATTGCTAAACGTTCCCGTGGCACACCCCGAATAGCTGGACGTTTGCTGCGGCGAGTTTTAGATTTTGCAATAGTGGAGGGGGATGGCCGGATTACTCAGGGCATAGCGGATCACGCCTTGACGCGTCTGGGAGTTGATCATCTGGGTCTTGATGGGGCGGACAGACGCTATTTAAAACTGATTGCTGATAATTATGCGGGAGGCCCTGTTGGCATCGAAACTTTATCAGCGGCATTATCAGAGAGCCGAGACGCACTCGAGGAAGTAATAGAACCCTATCTTCTACAAAAAGGTTTAATTCAGCGCACCCCGCGCGGCCGAATGCTTGCTCACAAAGCTTGGACGCATCTTGGATTGCCGGTGCCAAAATCTGGAACATCTGACGATTTATTTGGCTAATCCGATTGCTTTGTTTTCATTGGTTATGATTAAGACTTTTATAGACCTTAAATTTGGCTAACCCCAATTTATATTTAGGAAAAATACTGTGCTACTAGTGCAAGAAATTGAGAAGTTTTTTATACGCTCAAGTGGAGACTATGTTTTTGCGCGATGGGGGCGTCCGATTGCTCCAGTAGTTTTTGGAACGCTTGATGAAACCCTGATCACTATGAAGACTGCAGTTGAAGCAGTGTGTTTGGCATCAGGACATAACATACAGGAGTTAGATCCTGATATTGGAAGCAATCTAATGTTTTTTTTCGTCAGAGATTGGAGCGAATTAAGGGGGGTTCCAGATTTAGACCAGATGATACCTGATTTAGAAATTCTATTAGAGCGACTTGAAACTACAAAAGCTAACCAATATCGAATTTTTCGATTTGATGAGGCTGGCGCAATAAAGGCGTGTTTTGTATTTTTACAAATGGATGAAGCTTTAAATAAATTAAGTGCGGAAAGTTTAGCGCTGACACAAGTTGTCAAGGCGATGCTCCTCTGGTCGGACATTGCTTTCGAAGAGGAATCACCCTTGGTGATGTTTGAGAATGGAGCAACTGTTATGCGCCCAGAGATAACAGCGATATTAAAAGCCGCATATGACCCAACAATGCCCCCAAAAGCCAATGACCCAAGCCATTCATTGCGAATGGCCGCTCGAGTAACATTGAACTGATGTCACATAGATTTAATTTTAAAATCTATTACGAAGACACGGATATGGGTGGAATAGTTTACTATGCAAATTACTTTAAATTTATAGAACGGGCACGCTCAAATTTGGTAGCTAGCTTGGGAATTGATCAATTGGAACTGCGCTTGTCTGGCGCTATTTTTGTAGTCCGAAATGTATCTGCTGAATACTTGTCACCTGCACGAATTGACGATAATTTACGTGTCCAGACCGAAGTTTTGGATGGATCTCCAGTACGATGGATTTTGCAACAAGATATCTGGGGTGAACGAGACCTTTTATTTAGGGCTAAGGTAACTATTGTTCTAATGGGCAGTAATGGAAAGCCAATTAGACTTCCGGCAAAACTTCGCCGAATAACAGCACAATGAAAACATTTTTCTTGGACGCTTGGCATTTTGGCATTTTTTTCGCTACAATAAAGAAAAACAAAGGCTAAACAGCCAAAGCTTAGAGGCAAAACTATGGAAGCAGCAATCGACTTTTCGATTTGGGCCCTTTTCTCGCGAGCAACTTTGCCCGTGAAACTAGTGATCATCATTCTGATTTTAATGTCTATTTGGTCATGGACAATTGCAATTAATAAAAGGTTTTCTATTCGAAGAGCACGTAAAGACGTTTTCAATTTTGATAAGAAATTTTGGTCTGGTGAGCCTTTGGATGAGCTCTTTGATGAGGTTGGTAGTAATCCGAAAGGCGGGAGCGCAATAATTTTTTCTGCGGGTATGACTGAATGGCGACGTTCACATCGTGAAGATGGTG
>CAJWTH010000056.1 GCA_913047725.1 uncultured Planktomarina sp. | reverse complement strand
CAGTCAAGCATCTGAATTAGAAAATTAAAACTTGTTTGAGTTGCTATTTTGGAAATACAGAACGGAAATTACATGACCATACTTGCAACTGCAGATATTCAATCGATCCAAAGCCTTCTACCACATCGGTACCCATTTTTGTTAGTTGATCGCGTGGAGGATATTGATGGTGTCAAAACGGCCCGTGGCATAAAAAATGTGACTATGAACGAACCACACTTTCAAGGTCACTTTCCTGGAACTCCAATTATGCCTGGTGTAACTATTATTGAAGCATTAGCACAAACTGCCGCTGTCATGGTTGGTACGACGCACAAATTACACAATAAAAATATGCTAATTTATTTCATGTCTATTGATAAATGTAAGTTTCGCAGAAAAGTGGTTCCTGGTGATGTCTTGAATCTCCATGTCGAGACCTTGCGTGGTGGTTCAAAAATTTGGAAGTTTAAGGGCAGTGCAGATGTAAATGGTCAGATGGCAGCAGAAGCTGAATTTACAGCTATGATGGACTTATCGGAGCAAAGCATATGACGATCCATAAAACGGCAGATATTCATCCCTCTTCTGTGATTGAAGAAGGGGCTGAGGTGTCAGCCGGTTGTAAGGTCGGTCCATTCTGCTGGATTGGTTCGCAGGTCAAATTGGCTGAAAATGTTTCTTGCATGTCTCACGTGGTCATTAGGGGTCAAACTACAGTAGGTTCCAATACATCGATATATTCATTTGCTGTAATTGGCGAAATTCCTCAAGATCTGAAGTTTAAAGGCGAAAGTACGGCACTCGTTATTGGAGAACGTAATCGAATACGTGAGCATGTTACCATAAATACAGGTACTCATGCAGGTGGTGGAGTGACAAAAATTGGGAATGATTGTTTAATGATGGCGGGATGCCACATTGCACATGACGCACAGGTTTCTGATCGAGTTATTATTGTAAACTCTGCCGCTATTGCTGGCCATGTGATAATTGAACAAGATGTAATAGTGGGTGGTTTGTGTGGCATTCATCAATTTGTACGGTTGGGTAAGGGCGCTATAATTGGAGCATTGTCGATGGTTACACATGACGTAATTCCATATGGATTAGTTCAGGGATCTCGTGGTCAACTCGATGGGCTTAATCTTGTTGGGCTCAAGCGGGCTGGAGTGGCCCGCAATGATATTACTGCCTTGCGAGCTGCTTTTCAAATGTTGGCCCAAGGTGACGGTGCGTTTCAAGATAGGGCCAAACGGTTGAGTGAGGAGACAAATAACGTATATGTTCAGGATATTGTTGATTTTGTAATGGGCGATAGTGATCGGTCATTCCTGACGCCAGGTTAATAAAATGCTGGCTCTTATTTCTGGGCGGGGTGCGTTACCAGCTTTAGTTGTGGCTGCCTTAAGAGAGCGACCGCTAATAGCGTCGCTTGAACAATTTATACCAGATGAGTTAGTTTCAGATTTAATTTTTCGTCTTGAGACGTTAGGAACGTTCCTAGGTCGCCTTAAGGGATTAGGAATAACTGAAGTTTGTTTTGCTGGTGCTATTCAAAGACCTGAAATTGATCATAATTTAATAGATGATCAAACTAAAAAGATTTCAAAGCGCTTGATAGAGGCAATTGATATGGGTGATGATCAGGCCCTAGGTGCTGTGATTGAGATCTTTGAAGCCTCAGGATTTGGTGTGGTTGGGTTAGATAAGATAATACCAAATTGGCTACCAGATTGTGGTGTGCTGACTAAAAAACGGCCCGACCCTGCCCACAAACAGGATGCTCAACGGGCTGAGTTGGTTCTGGCTCAATTATCACCTTTGGATATTGGGCAGGGTTGTGTCGTTTCAAATAACCATGTTCTGTCCATTGAAACTTTTGGTGGCACCGACTGGATGCTTAGATCAATTAGTCTGCGGCCTCTTTTTTGGCCTAAAGGTGGCTTACTATTTAAATCGCTCAAGATTGGCCAGGACCGTCGTGTTGATATTCCTGCAATTGGAACGGATACAATTATCCAAGCAAAAGAATGCGGTCTGGATGGTATTGTAGTACAATACGGTGGTGTTTTAATCCTAAATATTGAGCAAGTTATCAAAAAAGCAAACGAACTTGACCTTTTTGTTTGGGTGCGGGAGACAGACATTTGAAAGTGTTTTTGGTCGTGGGTGAAGCCTCTGGTGATAGATTGGGCGCATCATTGATGCGGGGTATTAAAAAATTAAATAAAAAAGCAAAATTTAAAGGGATTGCAGGACCTGAAATGGAGCAAAATGGGATCCAAAGCCTATTTGCAATGTCAGAATTGTCAGTGATGGGTATAACTGAAATTCTATTAAAATATTTTAAACTCAGGCGACGCCTTTTTCAAACTGTGGAGGCAGTCCTTGAGTACGAACCGGATATTTTAATTACTATTGATAGTCCTGAATTTAGTTTTCGCGTTGCAAAGAGAGTGCGCGCTATAAATTCAAATATTCGAACAGTGCATTATGTAGCACCTACCGTTTGGGCTTGGCGACCCAATCGGGCAAAAAAAATGGCCTATTTCATTGATCACGTATTGGCACTATTTCCATTTGAGCCACCATATATGAAAGCAGAAGGCCTGGAGTGTGATTTTGTTGGGCATCCAATTGCTTCTATGAAGCCAATAAAACTAGAAAATATAACTAGTTTTCAGAAAAAATTTAAAATTGATCCCCTTCAGGACTCATTAGTGATTTTACCAGGTTCCAGGTTGTCTGAAGTTCAGCGGCTGTTGCCAATATTTTGTAATGTTTTGCGTGGCAGTGAGTTTTCCAACTTTCAGCTAATATTCCCCACACTCCCTCATTTAAAAGATTATATTTCAAGTTATATTATAGACTTACCTCACAAAGTTTGTGTGATTACGGGTCAAGGTTTGACTGCTGAAGAGGCAGCAGAACAACGGTTTACCGCTTTTTCTAGTGCTAAGGCGGCTCTTGCTGCATCAGGGACAGTTTCTTTGGAGTTAGCCGCAGTGGGTACGCCCATGGTGATAGCATATGATATGAGCCGGCTCTCTCGGTGGGTAATAACCTCCTTGCTGCGCGTAGACACAGTCAATCTAGTTAACCTTATTTCCAAGACGCGCGATATTCCTGAGTTGCTGGGTAAAGATTGCAGAGTTGAATTAATTAGAACCGAGCTGGAACGTCTATTAAAAAACCCCAATCTGCAAACCGCAGTATTAAAAAAGACTATGGACCTATTAGGTAGAGCTGATGACCAACTTGATGATCGGGCAGCCTTGGCAATATTGGACAAACTTTAAGAGTTACTGATCCAACCACCACCTAAAACTCGGCTGCTATCTGGATCATAAAAAACACATGCTTGACCGGGTGCGATGCCTTCTTCTGCAACAATTAATTCAACGATAGCCTCGGTATTGGAAATTGGGTGTAGCACTGCATCGCGGGGAGGACGGGTCGACCGTACTTTAGCTCTAATTTCCCAGGACGACTTAGTCATTAGTGGTGTATCTCCGAGCCAGTTCACCTCTTTGAGTGATACTTGTCTCGTCGCCAACAGTTCTTTTGGCCCAACAATTACAAGTTTGCGCTCGACATCTAACTTAACTACGTAAAGTGGTTTTTCCAGACCACCTATCCCAAGACCGCGACGTTGGCCAATAGTATAATTTATTACGCCGTTATGCGTTCCCAGGGTGTTATCATTTTGGTCTATAATTTTCCCTGGTTGTGCGGCGCCAGGATGCAACTTTTCTATTACAGCGGCGTAATTACCATCTGGTACGAAACAAATATCTTGGCTGTCGGGCTTGTTTGCTACATCTAGGCCGTATTTAGCGGCCAGTGCGCGTGTTTCTGCCTTTGATGCTAAACTACCCAAGGGAAAACGTAGGTAGTCTAATTGTTTTGGCGTTGTGGAAAAAAGAAAATAACTCTGGTCACGTTGATGGTCAGCAGCCATATGCAATTCGGCACCGTTGATACCATTTTTTCGCTGAATATAGTGGCCGGTTGCCATGCAATCGGCGTCTAGATCTATTGCGGTTTCCAACAAATCTTTAAATTTGATGCGCTCATTGCAGCGAATACAAGGAATTGGCGTGGCGCCTGCCAGATAGCTTTTGGCGAAGTCATCAATTACGGATTCACGAAAGGAATTTTCATAATCCAAAACATAGTGAGGAAAATTTAATTTTTCTGCTACCCTTCGAGCGTCATGGATGTCACTCCCGGCACAACATGCACCTTTTTTTGCAAGGGCTGCACCGTGATCATATAATTGGAGAGTTATTCCCACTACATCGTAACCTTGCGCAGCCAACTCAGCTGCTACGACAGAGCTGTCTACCCCACCTGACATTGCAACGACAACGCGGGTATCGTTTGGGGATTTATCAAATCCTAATGTATTAGTTGAAGTATCTTTTGCCATCGCAGTTTCTATATCGTCTCAGTTAAACCTCATTAAATGTGTTATTAACAAATAAGGGGAGTTTAACAACTCGTTAACTTTTAAAAATTAGGTCTAAATTTGAATACAAAAATTTTCTAACGATTATGAACCCAACAGAGACGTTATTTGACCTGTAGCCTGTTCAGTAGCATTATTTTTATTTATTCAGGCTTGTAAAAAAGAGGTCACAATGAGTATGGACTGATGTCGGTCATGACCTTACTTTACCGAAAAGCATCCAGAGGCCTTAAATGCCACTCAATAAATCAGTAGAAAACCTGTCGGAAGATGAAGCCCGCGGCGAACTGCGTCGACTGGCAAAGGTTTTAACAAATTCAAATGTAGCGTATCACAGTGAAGATAAGCCTAACATTGATGATGCTACTTATGATGCGTTAAAGCGGCGCAATCAAAAAATTGAATTGCGGTTTCCTCAATTGAAATTGCCTAAAAGCGCTACAGACCAAATTGGTGCCCAACCAAAGGAAGGGTTCCAAAAAATTCAGCACACGATTAAGATGCTATCGCTCGGCAACGCCTTCAACCAAGAGGATGTGAATGACTTTGTTATCCGCATAAAAAAGTTTTTAAGCATTCCTGTAGCCCATCCCCTCAGTATGGTGGCTGAACCAAAAATTGATGGTTTGTCTCTGGCGGTTCGCTATGAGAAGGGAAAATTAGTGCATGCTGTGACCCGTGGGGACGGAGAAATTGGCGAAGACGTAACAGCGAATGCAAAAAGTATAGACGATATTCCAATCACTATTTTTGATGCTCCCGACCTACTAGAGGTGCGTGGTGAAGTTTACATGGGGCATTCGGAATTTACAGCATTGAACGATTTTCAATTAAACTCGAAACAAAAACTATTTTCAAACCCACGTAACGCTGCGGCTGGTTCGCTTCGCCAACTGGATGCTCGAATTACACGAGACCGCCCATTGAAGTTTTACGCTTATGCTTGGGGCTCGATTTCATCACCACTTGGGCGCACTCAAACAGAATCTGTTAATCAACTGAAAAAATTTGGATTTAGTGTAAACCCATTGTTTAGAAGATTTGAAACTACCGATGGCCTGGTTGAACATTATAAATATGTTGAAAAAATTAGGCCAGATTTAGGTTATGATATTGATGGAATGGTATATAAAGTAGATGACTTGGCGCTTCAGGAACGGCTTGGCTTCCGGTCTACAGCTCCTCGGTGGGCTATTGCCCATAAATTTCCTGCAGAGATGGCTTGGACCCAGCTGATTGATATTGACATCCAAGTCGGTCGAACTGGTGCTCTTAGTCCAGTTGCGCGGTTAAAACCTGTTACTGTGGGAGGGGTAGTTGTTTCAAACGCTACCCTACATAATGAGGACTATATTAGAGGTGTTGATAGTAAAGGTCACAAAATTCGAGATGGCAAAGATATAAGAATTGGTGATTATGTCCAAGTTTATAGGGCTGGTGACGTTATTCCAAAAGTTTCTGATGTTGATTTAAGCCGACGACCCAAGGATAGTATACCATTTGATTTTCTGAAAAAGTTAGAAGCTGAAGGAATAGAGGGTCATCGGGCAGATGGAGATGCTGTCTGGCGCTATTCTGGAAAACAGCCATCACCATATTTGGCAATTGAGACACTAAAACATTTTGTTTCTCGACAGGCCTTTGATATTGAAGGGTTGGGAACTAAGCAAATAGAGCAATTCTTTGACAGGGGGTGGATTACTATTCCTTTGGATATTTTCACCCTTAAAAACAAATATGGTTCCGGTCAGGCATTACAATTAAAAAATATCGAGGGATGGGGAACAAAATCTGCTTCAAATCTTTTTGATAGCATTGATCAGAAACGTGAAATTCCTCTTAATAGATTCATTTTTGCATTAGGAATACGTCATGTGGGAGAGGGTAGCGCAAAGCTATTGGCAGCCCAGTTTTTGACTTGGAACAATTTTACAAGAGCAATGGTGGAAGCAGTTCCTGAGAGTGAACCTTGGGAGGCGTTACTGAACATCGACGGGATTGGAGATGTGATGGCAAAATCTGTGATAGAGCCTTTTCAAGACGTCGCTCAGTTGAATGAGATTAACGCATTAGTGGACCAACTTGTTGTACTTCCATTTGAACAGATTAATAAAGCGAACAGTCCAATTGCTGGCCAGACAATTGTGTTTACAGGGACATTAGAAAAAATGACACGGGCAGAAGCAAAGGCTCGTGCTGAGAGGTTGGGTGCAAAGGTATCTGGATCAGTCAGTCCAAAAACTAATATATTAATTGCTGGGTCTGGCGCAGGTTCAAAAATAAAAAAAGCATCTGAATTTGGTGTTAGAATAATGGATGAAGAGGACTGGATTTCTCTTATTGAAGAAACATGAGTAGCCGCCCTGAAGTTTTATTCCCACTTTTCTCCAACATTAAAACACTGCCTGGAATTGGCCCAAAAATTGCTGCTTTGTTAGGGTCTTTAAAAATTACTAGGCCTCGGGATTTGGTTCTCACACTGCCCTATGACATAATTGATCGACGTGCTGTATTAACTGTTGCGGATATAATAGGACCAAAGGTTTTAAGTGTTGAAGTGCGGGTAATTCAACATTTTCCACCTAGGGTTAGAGGAAAACCCTACCGCGTACTTGTCAAAGATTCACAGACGGAAATAAGCTTAGTCTTTTTCCATGCTCGTGGAGATTATTTAAATAAATTATTACCCGTTGACGAGACTAGATTGATTTCAGGAAAGGTTGAATTTTTTGATGGCTCTGCTCAAATGGCCCATCCTGACTATGTCTTACCGCTCGCTCAAAAAAGCCAGTTACCAAATTTTGAACCAGTTTATCCATTGACAGCTGGGGTTACCAGCAAACTAATGGCGAGGGCTGTTACTGCTTCTCTTTCTAATGTTCCAGCTCTGCCTGAGTGGATAGAGCCCTCATTACTAAACAAAAAAGGCTGGCCCAGTTTTTCGGCTGCATTAATGCAATCACACAGGCCTGAATCTATTTCAGAAATTTCTTTGCGTACACCGGTTCGTGAGCGGTTGGCGTATGATGAATTTTTAGCTCATCAGCTCACTAAAGCAATTGCGCGTAAGAAAGCTCGAACAAAATTTGGACGTGTATCTAAAGGAGATGGCAGGCTCCAACAGAAGGTATTGGAAAGTCTCCCTTATGAGCTTACTGGCGCACAAGTTCGTTCGATAGCTGAGATTGTTAGTGACATGTCTAACCGGTACCGGATGAACCGTTTATTACAGGGTGATGTTGGGGCGGGTAAAACTGTGGTCGGATTCATGAGTTTGTTACAGGCTGTTGAATCTGGTGGGCAGGGGGTCATGATGGCTCCAACGGAGATTCTAGCTCGCCAGCATCTAGCAAGCTTGCGTCCACTTGCGAACCATGCCGGCGTTAGCATTGATATTCTGACGGGTAGAGATAGGGGCCCTGCGAGAACTCAAAAATTGAAAAAACTTGCGTCGGGTGAATTAAAAATATTGGTTGGAACGCATGCTGTCTTTCAAGAGGATGTAGAGTTTTGTGATTTGAGACTTTCTATCGTAGATGAACAACACAGGTTTGGTGTTAACCAAAGGTTGGCATTGGCTGATAAAGGAACCAATGTAGATGTGCTTGTGATGACTGCCACTCCGATACCACGCTCTTTAGAACTGGCTCAATATGGTGATATGGACGTATCACTTTTGGATGAAAAGCCGACTGGTAGAAAGCCAATAGTGACGGCGGTGATGCCTGTTGGGCGAATAGCTGAGGTTGTGGCTAAGTTAAAATCTCACATTGAAGACGGCAGACAAGTTTACTGGGTATGTCCATTAGTTGAAGAAAGTGAGTTTATACAGCGTGCGGCTGCTGAAGACCGTTTTAAACATTTACAGGCCGCTTTGGGGGATGAAAATGTTGGCTTGGTGCACGGACAAATGGCTTCAAACGAGAAAGATGAAGCGATGGCTGCTTTTGTGTCTGGTGATACTAAGTTGCTGGTAGCCACAACTGTTATTGAAGTTGGTGTGGATGTGCCAAACGCCACTATAATGGTTATTGAAGGTGCGGAAAGCTTTGGGTTGTCTCAATTACATCAACTGCGTGGACGGGTTGGAAGAGGCTCGGCTGACTCAACATGTTTGTTAATGTATATGCCACCTCTGTCTAATACTGGTGAGCGGCGCCTTAATATTTTACGTGAAACCGAGGATGGTTTTAAAATAGCTGAAGAAGACTTGAAAATGCGCGGCGCTGGTGATGTTATTGGAACTGCTCAATCTGGTCTTCCACGATTTAGAGTAGCAGATTTGGAAAGCCAAGGTGCGTTGATGGAGTTAGCTCATCAAGATGCACGAATGCTATTACTAACAGACCCAGAGTTAAGCAGTGAGCGAGGCCTTGCAGCAAAAAATCTGTTATGGTTAATGGATAAGGATCAATCTATTAGTTTGATTTCAGTAGGTTAACACTTTAGTAAAGATGTTCTTGTTTTGTACTTTACAATTATTAGAAAATATGGAACAAAAGGTGAACATAATATTATCTGGAGTTTAGCAAATGGAAAATATAGTTAAGATTATTCGCGTGGATTTGAATAACGCTATTTGGCGTAATGAAACAAAAGAGGTGTTAAAAGACGCTATTGGCGCCTGTGCTATTTTTGTAATGCTATATATTGGGCTCTTCATTCCAAATTTTTAATACACATTTTGAAATCTAAAAAAGTCGTAGGATCTTAAATTATTTCAAATTTTGGTGGTGTTGCTAATTGCGCAGGCCTCTGCAGTTGCTTCCAGAACTAGCATTATACTCGCATGACGATTTTTATATTCCATAGCTGGAGTTAGAATTTCAAAATCTGTGAAAGGTGCTTTTGGAATAGGTCCGGCAGACATTAGCATAGCTTGAAGTTCGTCACGTACTGTTTCAATTTGAAAAAAAGTTAAACCAATTATCTGGCGTCCAAAAATTGTTGCAGCTGCTTGTCCCAAGGCACAAGCTTTTACCTCCTGAGCAAAGTCGATTACTTTTCCATCTTGAGATAAAATATCTACTGTTACCTTCGATCCACATAAGGGTGACCTGCGAGTTACGCTAGCATTTGGGCGGGGTAAGCGACCAATATGTGGCATATCGGAGGCTAAGCCCAGTATTTTCGTGGAATAAAGCTGAATGAGATTTTCCTGATTTGCCATGGCCCGTCTCTCCTTTCACTTTATAGATAAGCGGTATCGCTATTGCTTCAATAGAACAGTTTCGATGACTGATCCCTAACTTTTGAAAGTTAACGAATAAAAAACATTAACATCAATGGCACAGAATGATGATATTGGTGAAGTACTTTTTTTGACTTTGATTAAACGGCGGTAAACGCTTAAATTATAACCCTTTTATATATCTTAGTCGTTTTAGCGTTGTAATTTTTAGTTTGAGGGCTGACCCAATCTAGCCTTCAGTGGATCTATGTTGAAATTGTAGTTTTGACTGTTTGATACCCTCTGTACTCCAGAAACTTTCTAATTGTTTTTCAAATTGCTTCAACGTTATGGAGTTGGCAGCAATTAGAAAAATAGTTTTTTACATAATTAAAGCCCGACTAGGGTTCTGATATCTGCTGGACTACAGCCTTGTTCTCTAAATTTGGAAATACTTTTGGCGTCATCCCGCTTTGCTAACCTCTTACCAGCCGAGTCTCGGATCAACTTATGGTGAAGGTACCAAGGTGACGTGTAACCTAACAGATTTTGTAGTAGGACATGAATATCAGTGGAAGATTTTAAATCAGAACCCCTTACAACATGACTGATAGACTGTGCCTCATCATCTACTACCACAGCTAGGTGATAGGCAACTTCTTTACTTTTTCTTGACAATACAACATCTCCAACACTTTCAATAAATTGCGCAGTATTTATAATGTTATTATTATTTCTAGATCCATCTATTTCTATATTTTGGTCTTGAATGGTGCTACAATTTATTGCGGCCCTCGCCATATCTAATCGTAAGGCGCTATCTTGGGGCCTTTGGTTGCTGTATTTCTCTTGTCGACAGATGCCTGGGTAAATAATTCCATCGGGACCGTAGTTAGTTTTGCCCTCACCATGTGGCGCCATCGCTGATTCTTTAATATCCCGGCGAGAGCAATTGCACGGATAAAGCAGCCCGTCTGCCCAGAGTTTATTAATAGCAAATTCATAAGCGGCGTCTCTCTTGGATTGACGCAACACTGGAGCACTCCAAGTCAGACCCAACCACTCAAGGTCATCAAATATTTTATTTTCCCATTCAGACCGGGCTCGACTTTTATCAATATCTTCAATTCGGACTACAAATTCTCCACCCCGCGCCTTAGCAAAATCATGCGCCAAAATAGCGGAATAGGCATGGCCAAGATGCAAAGGGCCTGTTGGCGATGGAGCAAACCGGGTTCGTATCACAGTCGCTCTAATATTATCACGTCTGAGCCCATACTTTTTTGTGATAGGTGTGGACCGTTTTCACGAAACAAAAGTTTAATGCGTTCTTTCTTAATCTCACTATCTAAAACAATATCATAAGATCCTTCTTCGATTGTAGGATCATTGTAGGATAGTGCAATAAGTCCATTTTTGCCTAATTGATCAACCAAAATGGACAGGGTTTCCGGTGGGGCAGCACCTAGGGAAACTACGCCTGCTGCAACAATTATATCATACTGTCCTGGCTTAACGTCAGTCATTTCGCCAGGCTCACTTTGCCAAAGCCGATCATAAAGGCCTCGCTCTTGGGCAACAACAAGCATTTCAGGAGAGATATCCATTCCATCTATTCTTTTAAAGCCAACATCACAAAGTGCTTTACCAGAAAGTCCTGTGCCACAGCCAAAATCTAAAATTGAAGCTTTTAAAGTCGCAAATTTTATTAGCGCCTCTGCAATTCGTCTGGGACTTTCATAACCGGCTTCTATCAGGTCGGCATCATAATTGGCTGCCCATTGAGCATAAATATCCAATGTTTCATTTACAGAACGTGGCACCCAAAGTGGGAATTTCATGTGTGGATAGCTTTCTTCATTTATGAATTGAGCCTACAGTTCTATGGCGTTCAGGCAAGTGGTTTGGTATTTTCCCAGACTGTGAAACTTGATTTAGCCCTGTCAGTATAGGCTTTATATCTTTCCATACGACGCTTTCGACCACCTTTTAC
>CAJWTH010000055.1 GCA_913047725.1 uncultured Planktomarina sp. | reverse complement strand
CAAAGTATTTAAAATTCTTAATATTTCCAGACATGAGAAGTGCCATATTTCTTACCGTTGTATTCACGTTAGCTATTTGTGTTGGGACTCTGACAGCCCTACCTGAAAAAATTGACGTCCCCGGAACAGACAAGTGGCAGCATTTTGTTGCGTTTGCAGCTTTAGTGTACCCAATAACAGTTGCAAGCCGTCACTATTGGATACCTATAACAGTATTTGCATTATGTTTGGCTGCATCCATTGAAATCATTCAGCCATACGTTAACCGTTTTGGTGATATAAAAGACTTCCAAGCAGACACCTTGGGCGTATTTCTTGGCCTTTTGATTGGTATCCTAGTTCGTAGATTTAGAGTTAAAAAATTTTAAAATTTAATATCTTATCAAAATTTCTATTTTTATCTGGTCCAATTAGGTTTTAACATATGGTTCGACAGAACTCCAAATTAGTTGGTCTGATGTTTTCAGAATTTTGGCGACACAGGCTCTATAGTTTCCCCGATAATTTCACCAATATCTAGCAATAAATCTTCCCGAAAATGGCTTGATATCAGCTGGACGCCAACTGGGCTATTTTTAACTTTTCCAGTCGTCACACTGAGGCATGGCAAGCCCATAAAGGGTAATCCAATCTGAAGCATTTGTGCGTCAATCATCTGGCTAAACTCAGTCTGCGATTTAAGATCAAGTAAGTCTTCAAAAGGCAGTTGACCAGATACTGGGCAGAGGACGACAGGGTATGTCTCTAAAAATACTCTCCATTCACGGGTGAGCGCCGACCGGGTTTGTAAAACATCCATGACATCGTTTAGAGAACTTTTTCTACTATAATTTAAAAGACTATCATATACTTTTAAGGCGTCGGGATCTTGTTCACTTAACAAGGCGCTACCAACCCCATGTTTCATTTCAGCCATCCATAAAAATAACTGGTTTTCCATCGCTTGGCGTAATGGTGGAAGATCAACCTCTTCAACTTGCCATCCAGCTTTCTCAATCTTAGAGGCGACCCGTAATAATTCATTTTTAATTTTTTGATCAACGTCCAAACCATCTGGTGAAATAGAAATTGCTATACGCTTCAGTACGGCGTTGCCTTTTAATGGCATGGGAACGTACCACGGGTCACGAATGTCAGGCTGCGACATTGCATCTAACGCTAATCTCAAATCACCAATTGAGCGAGCAATAGGCCCAGAAACTGCAGTCAGCTGAGCCCCAATAAACCGATCAGACCCAGAAAAATTGTATGCTGGAACCCGGCCTAATGAGGGCCGCAAGCCGTGTACGCCACAAGCATAAGCCGGGTATCTAATAGAGCCAGCTATATCTGTTCCGTGCCCGATTGCTCCAATACCTGCAGCAACCGCTGCGGCAGCTCCACCAGACGAACCACCCGGTGTAATTTTTGGATTTAGGGGATTTTTTGTATGCCCGTGAAGTGAGTTACGCGTGAACCACCTTAAAGAAAATGCAGGCGTATTAGTGCGACCAATAATAATTGCCCCAGCTTTTCGTAAATTGGCAACAACGGGATTGTCTTTGCTAGCAAACAGATTTTTTTGTAAACGCAAACCGTTGGTTGTAGCATGTCCAATCTGATCAACATTAACTTTTACTGTTACGGGAACCCCAGCTAAACTTCCGACTATCTCTCCTGCACTAATTCTACTGTCAATAAGTTGCGCTTCATTTAAGGCCTCCTCATCGAATTTTTCAACAACAGCGTTTATAGAACCATTCACATCCGCCATACGGCCTAAGGCACTTTTAGTCGCCTCTTCCGCTGAGATCTCATGCCTTTGAACTTTTTCAGCGATTTTTTTCGCTGTCTCTTGCCAAATTTTCATATCCAAATTCCTCAATAGAGGTACGAGATATATTTTAGCCTGATCGTTAGGTCGGATGCACGTTAAAAAAAATAAGGGATGTTCCCAATTATATTCTAGGCCTAAATTATAAAAACTATTAACAAATTAATCACTTTTGTTATTTTAAGTAATATTTATTTTTAAAATACTGAGGTTTTTCAGCAATCTAAAATTTAATTATTTAGTTAGTATGAGTTTCCCAGATCGTGTTATCCGAAGTTTATAATGTTGATCATCTAATATGATATTTGCTTGATCACCGCCTTCTGTCAGTTCTTTAGCAGAGTATGAAGGCAAGATTTCTTGTGTATTTTTCTTTGGTGGGACTACATTTAAGTTCATGATAAATTTCCTGAAATTGTCTCTGTAGGTTTAGAATTAATACAAATCATATTGCCCGCCATAAACCAGGATGACACGATAGGCTTAATCAACTGATTTGGCATTAGATCGAGATCTAAACTTTTATATAATTTGTTCTTTTCGTTCTTCATTGGTTGCTGCATTTAAAATCCCCACAATATTTTTTTTGGCTTCTCCGGAGGGTGTTACCTGAGTCGCCCTATATACCTTAACCTGATTAAAATAGTCAGGTATGTCAATTAGGAAATTTAACCGAGTGAAGTGAACCTTTTCAGGATAAATGTTTAGCTGAAATCGCATCCTCACAATTTTATCTGTCTTTACTGAACCAATTCTTGATTTCAGCAACTGACTTGCCCAAATTCTTTTTTAATAGAAAATTACGCAACCTAAGGTTATTGTGATCATAACCAAGACAGATAGAGACAACTTTATTATCATGCAGCAAGCCCAAGATTATATGGCAGAAGCAGAAGATCTGGCGAATGTTTTACAAAAGCAGCCAGACAGTTCGTTTTCTCTGAAAACACTATTCAAATCTTGGACAGTTAACGATGTAATTGGACATTTATACATGTTCGATGTGGCTGCTTTAGAAACCTTAAAAGGCGCAGATGCTTTTGATGCATTCTATGCCCCTATCGCCAAACAACTTGGCGAGGGTAGGACATTACTCCAATGCCAGTATCCTTATTTAGATGAATTAACGGGACGAGCTTTATTTGAGAAATGGCGTGTAAACAGTAAAAAGTTAGGTGTAGCCTATCTCAACGCTGATCCCAAGCTTAGGGTAAAATGGGCAGGTCCCAGCATGAGCACCGTATCCAACATAACTTCGCGCCAAATGGAAACATGGTCGCATGGACAAGAAATATTTGATGCGCTGGGAATAGCGCAATCAGCTAAAGACAGAATTAGGAATATTTGTCATCTTGGCGTGGCTACGTTTGATTGGAGCTTTCTGAATAGAGGTATACCAGTTCCTGAACCAGCTCCTTATGTAAATTTAACCGCACCCTCTGGAATAATTTGGGAGTGGAATGACGCTTGGTCGCCCCACAGTATCAGTGGCGACGCTCTCGAATTTGCACAAGTAGTGACCCAGGTTCGTGGCATACAAGATACCAAGCTTAACATGGTAGGCTCTGTAACAAAGCAATGGATGCAGATAGCACAGTGCTTTGCAGGCAAACCAGAAATGCCCCCATTAAAAGGGACTAGGTTTCGTAAAAAAAATAATTAAAGATCATAAGCCAAAAATATTAAATCCGATTTCTAAAAACCAAAATTTTATTAAAGGGATTGCAATTACGGTTTTATATTCAAACACCCACTTTGGTTTTACCAAAAATACTTTGAAGAAAATACATGCTCGCCGCCATAGATGGGCCAATTCCCAAGGCAAATAATACAGTGCCTATTCCAAGATTACCCCCCAAAGACCATCCAATACAAATTGCTGTCAGCTCGATGGCACTGCGGACCCAAGCTATCGGAAAGTCTGTTACGCGTTGCAACCCAGTCATCAACCCATCTCTTGGCCCAGGCCCAAGGTTTGAAATTAAATAAACAGCGCCCCCAAATCCAGTCAAGACTACTCCAAACATAGCTGCCATAAAATTAAAAAAAGAACTTTCAAGCCTGGGGATATAGGGCAACAAAAAGTCAAGAACTGATGCAATAATTAGTATATTTAGCAATGTCCCAATACCGGGTGTTTGCTTGAGAGGGAGCCAGCAAATCAAAACGAACAAGCTAGTCATCAAAGTGGCAAAGCCGATACTCCATCCCATAATATGTGTGATGCCCTGGGCTAAGACGGTCCACGGGCTCACTCCAATTGCCGCCACAATAAGTATGGCCTCCCCCAGCCCAAAAAGAGTGAGGCCAACTATTAGAAAGGCAACTGATTTCATAGGAGGGGTTATGGTCAATGCCTTTGGCGAGCTCCAAAATAGCGTTGGTACCCCTCTAATCGATAGAAAACGTAAATTTAATTTCATTACAATTATACCTTGCGTCTATAGGACTTGGCCAAAACAACCGACGATCTAAGGCACGCGGCCCTATGGACAAGTTAATACCGTAATAGATCGTGTTTTTAGGTAAAGCTTTCCTTGACAATTAAGGCTTGGGCTATTGGGGTGCAAGTCGCACTTAGTTTCTAAATTGAGTAGAAAATGACTTCATTAAATAAAATTGTCGAAATACCAGACATGGCAATTGTCATGCCAGATGGGTGTCGCCTTTCCGCACGAGTTTGGTTGCCAGATAATGCTGAAACCGTGCCAGTCCCCTCAATCTTGGAGTTTCTGCCGTATCGAAAACGCGATGGAACCACAGCACGAGACAGCCTGACACATCCTTATATTGCAAAGCGGGGCTACGCCTGCATCCGAGTAGACATGCGAGGCAATGGCGACAGCCAAGGAATTATGAAGGATGAGTATACCGAACAAGAATTACAGGATGCTCAGGCAACGATTGAATGGCTGGCTGACCAAACTTGGTGCAGTGGCGCAGTAGGTATGATGGGGATCAGCTGGGGTGGTTTTAACGCACTGCAAGTAGCTGCGAGACAGCCTCCTGCCCTAAAGGCAATTATTACTCTTTGCTCAACAGTGGATAGATATGCTGACGACATTCACTATAAAGGTGGCTGCCTCCTAAATGAAAATTTGGGTTGGGGTGCCACCATGTGGTCATATTCCTCGCGTGCACCAGATCCAGCCTTAGTTGGGGAGGCTTGGCGTGATATGTGGCTGAAACGGCTGGAATCTGAACCTTTCCTACCAATAGTATGGTTGGACCATCAAAACCGCGATGCATATTGGCAACATGGATCTGTTTGTGAGGATTATTCCAAAATTAAAGCAGCTACACTGGCTATTGGAGGCTGGGGTGATGCATACAAAAATACAGTCTCACATTTAGTTAAAAATCTCGGGTCTCCAGTTAAGGGCATTGTTGGGCCCTGGGTGCATAAATATCCACATTTTGCCGTACCCGAGCCGCGTATAGGGTTTTTACAAGAGGCACTTCGCTGGTGGGATCAGTGGCTAAAAGGTGAGGATACAGGTGTTTCACAAGATCCAGCCTACACTGCATATTTAATGGATGGGGTTCGGCCTCACAGCTGGTATAATAGTCGTGACGGTTATTGGATCACAGAAAATAAATGGCCTGCCGAGTTCCAGCATTATTGCTGGCATCTGCAACCCAGTGGTATTTTAGGAAGTCTTCCTTCTGAGTTAAGTACCAAGGTTACTTCTACTCAAAGCTGTGGCGGCGCTGCTGGCGAGTATTGCGCAATTTGGCTAGGTCCTGAAATGCCAGATGACCAACGCGCAGACGACGCCCTATCAGCATGCTTTACATCCCAAGCCCTAAAAGAGAACTTCGATATAATTGGCTCACCAACTTTAAAATTAAAAATTAGCTCCGACCAGCCAGTCGCTCAGATTGCAGTACGCCTGAACCACATTCACCCAGATGGAGCCTCAACCCGAATGACATATGGGGTTCTAAACCTTTGCCATCGCAACGGCCATGCAGTGGCCCAACCTTTAATTCCCCATAAAGAATATGAAGTTTCTTTAGTTCTGGATCAGATGGCCTATCGCGTGCCTGCAGGCCATTGCGTCCGTTTAGCCATTTCTCCCACCTATTGGCCCTTGCTCTGGCCATCACCAGTTCCAGTTGAACTGACTTTGCATGCCGGTGAAATCGATATTCCCATTCGACCCAGTGGAACCCAAGATGAGCGTAGGTTTCCTCCACCAGAAGCAGATCCACCTTGGCAAATCGAAGTACTCCAGTCTCCAAAAAATGAGAGACGTCAAATTACCGATATGACCACTGGCACTGTGACGCTAGAAATTGTAGATGACTTTGGCAGTACAAAAGATCTAGACCATGGACTTGTCCATGGATCTGTCGCACGCAAATGGTGGAGCATTCAGCCTGACGATCCACTAAGCGCTAGTGGGCGAACCCACTGGACCTACGAAAATAGCCGCGACGATTGGTCAGTTCGAACAGAAACTTATACAAACATGACCTCAGATGCAAAAAACTTCCATCTCACAGCACGCCTAGAGGCATATGAAAATAACAATCTAGTTTTTGAAAAAGAAATCTCTGAAAGCATAGAGCGAGACCACAGGTAACTCTTAGGAGCGATTACTGAGGTCGTTTAGCTATAAGATTTGTCAGCCAATCAGGATCCATTTCAGGCACTGAAGACAAAAGTAGCTCAGTATACTCAGGGTGTGGTGGCTGAAATACTTCAGTTTTCAAACCTTGCTCAACCACTTCCCCCTGGTTCATAACAACAACCTGATCAGCAATGGCGTTTACCGTTGAGATATCATGGGTAATAAAAAGGTAAGTTAATCCCAATTCTTCTTGCAACCGTAGCAAGAGTTTTAGGATACCCTCCTGCACAATCTGATCCAGCGCAGAGGTTACCTCATCACAGATTATGAAATCTGGTTCAGCCGCCAGTGCACGAGCGATGCAGATCCGTTGCTTTTGTCCACCAGATAATTCTCCAGGTAGGCGTTGCATAAAGCTCGCATCGAGCTCGATCATCTCAAGTAGATCTGTTATTCGTTGGGTCTTCTTAGATCCACGCATACCAAGGTAGAACTCAAGTGGTCGCCCTATTATTTCACTAACAGTTTGACGTGGGTTCATGGCAGTATCTGCCATTTGGTAAATCATCTGGATCCGACGCTTTTGATCTTTGCTGCGATCGGCAAGTGCTGGCGGCAAACCCTCACCATTAAACTGTACGCTTCCTGACATCTGCGGCAAGAGCCCAGTGATAACTCTAGCAGCCGTCGACTTTCCAGAACCAGACTCGCCTACAACAGCCACAGTTGAACCTTTGGGGACTTCAATATTTACGTTGTTTAATACTTTTGCTGCGCCGTACCCAGCGTTAATGCCCTTAAGCGACAACACTGAATCCTTGACTAACTTCTGTGGCTTCTCAAGCGATCTTACCGACCAAAGAGATTTTGTATATTCTTGTTGTGGCGCGCTTAACATTTGGCGCGTAGGCGCCTCCTCAACTTCATTGCCATAGCGTAGCACCTTTATAACGTCAGCCATTTGCGCCACGACGGCAAGGTCATGCGTTATATAGATTGCTGCAGTATTAAATTCCTCAACTATTGACCGCATCGACGCCAACACTTCAACTTGCGTCGTCACGTCCAGCGCTGTCGTAGGTTCATCAAAGACCAAAAGATCTGGCCTTGGCGACATTGCCATTGCTGTCATCACTCTTTGCAATTGCCCTCCCGAAACTTGATGAGGGTAACGCTCACCAATATTCTCCGGATCCGGCAAGTTTAAAACATCATACAATTGTTGTGCGTCTTCGTAAGCGGAGCTTTGGTCTTTAATTCCTGCCCGAATGGTTGAGGCCGTAGTTTGTACAATTAATCGACGAGCAGGATTGAATGCCGCCGCAGCAGATTGCGCTACGTAGGTCATGCGAGTACCCCAAAATTTGCGCTTTTCTCCATCTGTTAATTTAGCTAAATCAACTCCATCAAATATTATCTCACCTTCTGTGATGCGGCACCCAGGTTGGGTATATCCCATAGCAGCAAGCCCAAGCGTCGACTTACCTGCCCCCGACTCACCAATTAGTCCGAGAACCTCTCCAGCGTGCAACGTCAGATCAATACCATTAATAATGTTGTGCCATTTCTCATCAGAGAAACCCTGTATTTTTAATCCCTTGATTGATAGCAGGACATCGCCTTTTTTTGTCCTTTTACTCATCGTGTAATCCACTAGTTTTGTGTAGGAACCAATCCACAACAAAATTTATAGCCACAGTAAGTAATGCTATTGCAGCCGCGGGTAATAGTGGAGTCAGGCCAGCCTTCAGATCATATTGGGCGAACATTATAAGTGACGCATTATCACGCACCATTGATCCCCAATCGGCCGTAGGAGGCTGAATGCCAACGCCAAGAAAAGAAAGTGCTGCGATTGTAAGAAAAACAAAACAAAACCTCAGCCCAAACTCAGCAATCAAAGGGGGCAGGATGTTTGGAAGAATCTCACGCCGCATGATCCAGCCAAGCCCCTCACCACGTAGGCGTGCCGCCTCGACATAATCCATCACGACCACGTTCAGTGCCACCGCACGCGTCAATCGGAAAACCCTGGTACTATCCAATACCGCTATTATAAGAATAAGATTGGTGATTGTTGATCCAAAAATTGATAAAAGAACCAAAGCAAATATCAAGCTGGGAATGGCCATTAAGACATCAACCGAACGACTTAGAAGTTGGTCTAGCCAACTCCTATTTATGGCAGCAGCGAGACCCAAAACTCCACCAATTAGGAAAGCTAGAAAGGTCGTTGCCACCGCTATACCCACCGTGTTTCTGGCACCATAAATCATACGCGAGAATATATCCCTACCAATTTGGTCAGTACCAAAAACATACGTTGAACTCCAAGGCGCATATGGTTCAGGAAACACCTGTGCCTCCCCGTAAGGAGCCAGAATTGGAGCAAAAATAGCAACGATAGCATAGGCTAAAATTACGACCATACCAAATAGTGCTGTATACGGTGCCTTGCGCAGATCAATTAAAGTTCGGTTCCAAAGTGAACGCCGTTCGTAGACTGCGCCAACCTCACCCACCGCTGAATATGTATCAGTTTCTTTTTTCATTTTGGGTGAAGCAATCTTGGGTTAGTAATTATACCAATGATATCAGCAATTAAATTTAAAATGATATATGTCATCGCAAAAATCAGTGCACAGCCCTGTACAACAGGAATATCTCTACTGGCTACTGCATCAACCATTAGCTGACCAATACCTGGATATACAAATACAACTTCAACCACCACCACACCAACCACTAAGTAAGCCAAGTTAAAAGCAATAACAGTTGCAATTGGCGCCCAAGCGTTCGGCAAGGCATGTTTCAAAATCACTTCAGTCGGAGATGCACCAGATAAACGGGCCATTTGTATGTAAGGGCTAGCTAATAAATTGATTATGGCTGCGCGCGTCATTCTCATCATGTGCGCGACAATGACTAGCGTGAGGGTTAGCGCAGGTAAAGCAGCTCGGTAGAAACGCTCACCCAAAGGTGTCTCAGCGTCAACATTCGCAAGCGAAGGGAAAACTGGATAAAGCGAGGCTAAGAAAAGTATCAAAATGTAGGCAACAAAAAACTCTGGGAACGAAATTGTGGTCAAAGTCGTCATATTTACCGAACGGTCATAAAAAGAGTTGCGGTAAAGCGCAGTCGAAATTCCAAGAAGCAGCGATAATGGGACTGCAACTACTGCTGCTAGAGAAGCAAGAAACAGCGTATTACGCAAACGGGGTGCTATTAGATCCATCACTTGTCTAGAGCGATCCACGCCCGACGCATTTCTTCCTGAAAAAGAAGTTCCTAAGTCACCTTGAACGACTGCAGCGATCCATTGGCCATATCTCAACACCGCCGGTTGATCTAATCCTAGCTCACGCCTGAAGGCAGCAGTTGTTTCTTCAGTCGCCGCTTGTCCTAATATATTTTTAGCAAAATCACCTGGCAAATACTCTATGGCAGAGAAAATAATTAAAGAGACAACAAAAAGCGTCACTATTCCCATGGCCAGACGCCCTAAGATCGTTTTAAATATAGGATGCAAGATTTTATCGCCTTAAAATTTTTTGCTTAGGCCAGAAAAGTCTGGCCTAAGCCTTTATGCTTAAGCTTTAGGCAAACCACCAACGTTCAACACATTTTGCGCCATCGCTGTCCCAATTAGCACCTACATCCTCGTCCGTTGCAATAGCTTTGCTATTGGCGCTGACGTAGCTGTTAAATAATGGGACTATGGAGCCACCATCATCACTGATGAGGTTCTGACATTCGTAGTAAATTTCTCTACGTTTTGTGTCGTTCAGCTCGGCACGTGCGGTCTTAACCAAGGAATTGAATTTTTTAGATCCATCTGTTCCTTTCCAATTGGTGTCGTTCCACTCCGTATCATTGGTGTAGGCGGCAGAGAACATCCAGTCCTCTGTTGGACGACCACCCCAGTAGCATGCGCACCAGCCTTTGGCGTCATTGTTCCAAACGTTGGACCAGTATCCGTCATTGGGCTCCCGAACCACTTCGATATCAATTCCTGCTTCAGATGCTGAGTTTGCAATCAATTGAGCCGCGTCCACAGCACCAGCAAATGCAGCATCAGCCGCAGAAAGTGGGATCTTGCCAGAATGGCCAGATTTTTTATAATGGAAGGCTGCTTTATCCGCATCGAACTCACGCTGTGGCATGTCCGAATTATGATAACGATTAGCAGTGGAAATTGGATGATCATTACCAACAGCACCGTACCCAAGAAGAACTTTATCTACTAATTCTTGGCGCTTTATTGAGTATTTCAAAGCCATTCGTAAGTCATAGTCACTAAATGGATCGACATTTAAACGCATTGGGAAAGTGTAATGAGCAGTGCCCGTTACTTCCATAATGTTAACATTAGGGTTCCGTTTGAATAAATTAATCGTTTTCAGATCAACGCGATCCATCGCATCGATATCACCATTCATTAGAGCAGTTTGACGAGCAGTTGGATCAACGATTGAAATTAATTGCACTTCGTCAAAATGCGCGCGATCTTCTTTCCAGTAATTTGGGTTGCGCTTCAGAACAGATTTCACACCTGGTTCGAAACTTTGCACTATGTAGCCACCAGTTCCGATGCCTGATGCCATATCGCCCGCAGGGCGGATAGAAATATGGTAGTCACTTACTATATACGGGAAATCGGCATTTGCACTTTCAAGTTCAAAAATTACCCGATTCTTTCCATCTGCCTTCAACGATTTGACTGCTGTTAGAAGTCCTTTCGCAGCAGACGTAGAGTCTTCACCCATGTGATGATTAAATGAAGCAACTACATCTTCAGATGTCATAGTCTTGCCGTTGTGGAATTCAACTCCTTGTCTTAGGTTGAACACCCACGTCTGGGCATCGTCAGACTCATAACTTTCAGCCAATTCACCAACTAACTGTCCATCATTGTTAACTTCAGTCAAATGGTTTCCAAAGGTATAGCCATTTATCAATGTAAAATGGTTCTCAGATGTTGCTGAATCTAGCGTATCAGTAGTAGAACCATGGGCGATCCCCATTCGAAATAGTCCACCCTGCTTATGTGCTCCCGCTTCCGCTTTACTTGCCAAGCTTAACGCTGCTGGCAATGCTAATCCTGTGGCCAAGACAGACATCATAAATCGACGGCGATCAATTAGTCCATTGGCTAATTTATTCTGTTGCTGTTCTATGTACTTTTTAGTCATTACTCACTCCCTTTTGAAACTTATTTAAGTCTGACGTTTAATAACAAATGCGAATAGATGAAGTAAACTTATTAAAATTGTAACTTTCAATAACGTTTAACCCTATTCATAGCTTACTAACGCAACGTTAAGCTTTAAATTACGCTTAGCTTATTTTTACTTGAAACTAACGTATAGCCGACTTTCAGTGAAAAGTATTTACTTTTTTAAATTTATTACGAGTTAGTGTGTTCTATCAATTTTTACCCTACTCCATGCCCCTACCTACTTACTTATTAAATAAGATTGACGCTTTAATAA
>CAJWTH010000054.1 GCA_913047725.1 uncultured Planktomarina sp. | reverse complement strand
AGCCTGCCGTTGTGGCTAAAAATGCAAATCGCAACCAATCCATGTAACCTGATAGCTGAACTCCACCGACATTATCTACCCACTCCTGGGACTGAATGTGTGGCATGCAACCGACAGTTGGGCACGCTAAAACATCATATTTTTCAAAAAGATTTACCATTCTATTATAAATTTTTGAACGGTTAATATTTGCATCAATAATGTCATCTATTGATAGGGATTGGCCAAAAGCTGTATTTTGAGCCAAGGTAGGTTTAAAATGGCGCCTAACCTCTTCCGGCAAGCCCCTGGCAGCTGTCGCCCACATTATCCCTCTAAGTGTATGGTAAGTTTTTTCAAGTTCTGAGAGGTCAGGGCAGGTTTCTTCAATCTCTACTCCATTATTTTCTAACATCAGCAAAGTGCCACGCAAATGATCATCCATCTCCTTATCAACCTGACCAAAACCTCCCAAATCAGGAGAAAATGCTATAGCAAGTTTACTGGAGAAATGCCTCACTGCATCTTGGTAAGAAGTTTTTGGATGAGGAAAAGAAATTGGAATTCTTGGATCATAGCCAGACATAGCATCCAGAAAAAGCGCACAATCCATAACAGATCGAGCCATCGGCCCTTGCGTCCCCTCAATCATGAAAGCATTATCCTTACCCGGTCCCCCCGCCATACCGGGACTAGGCCGCAAACCAACAATACCACAATATGCAGCAGGTGTGCGGAGGCTACCGCCATGATCACTTCCTTGACTAAGCCAGACCTCACCCGTTGCAAGTGATGCTGCAGCTCCACCAGATGACCCTCCAGCATTCAAACTCGTGTCCCAAGGGTTCAGGGTTGGACCAAACACCTCGTTAAAGGTATTTCCACCAGCGCCAAATTCTGGGGTATTTGTTTTACCTAAAATAATTCCACCACGCGCCTCAAGGAGCTCTACAAGCGGATCACTTTCCTCCGGTATAAAATCAGAAAAACCCTTGCTTCCATATGTTGTACGAACACCAGCAACCATATTCAGGTCTTTGATGGTAATAGGGAGTCCAGCTAACCATCCATCATGACTATCTGGCCCACTATCCAGGGATTTGGCTGCTGTTCTGGCGCGATCTTCACACAGCGTAGGTGTGGCATTAATTAATCTGCCAGTTTGCGAAATTCGCTTTGTCGCTGCGTCAAGTAACTCACCAGGGGACACATCGCCATTTTTTAAAAGTTTAACGACCTCATGTGCCTCATACTTACATAACTCTGGTCCAGTAAAGTTTCTCTTTTTTCCCATTTTTTTGCTCAGTATTAATATTTTTATAGGTGTTGGGCTCAAATTTTATTTTGTTTATCTAGTACGTTATCTTCACTTATTGCTGCTGCCTCATTATCAGCGACAGCTGAGGTCAAATCTGGATCTACCTTAGCCATTTGACCAACAATCAGTGGTAGCATCTTAGCGCTGACCGACTCTGATCGAGGTGGCCGCTTCCAACTTACACTGTCAATAGCATCACAGCTCAAACACACTGGTTCCCAGCTTTGATACGTTTCACCACAGTTTTCACAAATCCATTGAGGATCCCGCTGTGCTGAAATTGCTTGAGTTAAGAGTTGCCTTACAGTTTGATCGTCAGCACCCTCACCCCGCTCAATGGCAGCCATTATAGTAAGTGAGCGCATTGTTGGATCAGATTTAGCTAGTCCCCTAAGTACCGAACGGGCTTTAGTGTAATTGCTTGCAGCAATATTTAATTCGGCCAACAGCATCTTAGTTTCAGGATGCTTGGGCATAGATTTAGTGAGTTTCTGAAACCGCTTTATTCGATCAAGAGGCGCCTCATCTGGTTCAATTTCCGCATAAACTGTTGCTAACTCTGGATGGGGGGCTAATTCCCAAGCAGCAAGGATAGTGCGGGTGGCAAGCTTTGGTTTTTCTTTGTTTATTTGCCCACGCGCTACTAACAAACTTGCGGGCATTAATGCTGGAGAAAGACGATTGGCCTCGACCGCCAGCTTATGGCTCTCATCATAATTACCTTCTACTTGCAGTTCCATCGCTTGTGACAAGGCAAAAACAGCATCTCTACGCTTATGTACATTTTTTGGGAGTACACCGTGTTTTAGCTTTGCTTTTAGAGTATCTCGAATTCCCAACCAATCTTTCTGACTGGCTTGCAGTTTAAGCAGAACATCTTGAGTTTCTACATGTTTTGGTTTCAGTGCAAACGCGCGCTCTGCCAATTTGAGCGCTGTTTCCATATCGCCAGACTGCAGTGTTTGTTTAAGTAGGCCATGAACACCAACAAATCGTGTTTTTGGGTTTTCCAATAGTTTTTTGTATGTCGCTCGCGCAGTTTCCTTATCTCCCAAAGCAACTGCAGCTTGCGCTATAACCAAGTTGGTCAATTCTGGTTTACCAAGAAGCTTATCAGCTTTCCTGGCTTTTGTCATAGCCTCGGCGCCATCACCACTCGCCAAGGCCATCAACCCAGAAGAAAGCGCCTCAAAGCCACGTCGTTCACGATTACGAAATAAGTATCGTGACAGCGCTGTTTCATCACCATTTAAGAAACGAAATACTGCAATAATAAGTCCAAAAACCTTTAAGAAAACCCACAGAACCACAGTAAATAAAATTCCTAATATGACTGCCTGAAGCGCGCCAAAAGATAATTCAAAACCTGCATATTCAATTGTTACGCCACCCTTTGACTCCAGTAGCCACACCGCACCCAGTGTAATTACAATTACAGCCATTAAAAAAAATAGAATTTTTATAAGTGACCAAAGCATCTTATTTTTCCTAGTTGGTTATCAGGTTGTCAGAAATTTTAGCTAATTCTTCCAATACACGAATGCGGCTCTCAGCAGCCAACGACCAGTCTTTTAAAGCAGATTGTCCAACATCTGTAAGCGTCTTAATTTCTATAAGTGCAGCACCTATGTCTCCATCACTCACCGCAGCTTGTGCTCGGGAAAGCACAGCATCAGCCGAAATACCCATCTGTGGAGTTAAAGAGCGAAAGCCAAGTTGAGCTTTTATAAAAGACCAAACCACACCCTGGTTTTCAGAAACTACCTCTTCGTTTCTTATTTTTTTTAGTGCTGTGCGTGCCGCTGCAGGAAACTGGTTTTGTAGAAACTTTAAACTTGCCACCCCACTTTCGGCATTATCAACAATAGCAGGTGAAAGGCTTAAGTCAGTAAAACGACTAAGTTCAGCCAGAATTGTTTGATACCCCAGACCACTCTCCACTAACGCCTGAATTTTACCTAAGGCGCTGGAAGTTAGTGCGCTTTTGGCAATTTCATTAGCGTTCTGTTCTTCAACTTTTTTTTGTCGTTTAACTTCTTGGGCCTGAGTTCGAAGATCGTCAAATATTTTATTAATTTGAATACGCTGACTCTCTAGGTCCGCTTGAATTTTTAAAAAAGCCTGCTGGTAAGCTTCAGTTTCAGCTGAGGAGACAAGGCTAGCAGAAGAGCCACTTTCAAGCGCTTCAATACGACGATTAAACATCTCTGACTGCTTCGCTTGCAGCGCGCTCAGCTCAGTTAAATTGGATTCAAGCTTAACTAAGGCTGGGTTAACTACTTCGAGGATCCTAATTCTATTTTTTTTAGGGTCATTATCTTCAAGAACAGCCACTTGAGTGCTTAACTTCTTAAGATTGTCTTCAAGGCCAGACTGCGCAAGCCGTAACGACCCAATTGTATTAGTAGATTCAAAATATTTTGGTAGCATTGAGAAACCAAAGCCACCAAGACCAAGAAACAATATTCCAAGAATTATAAACAGGCTGCCAGGTTTTGACTTTTTTGAACCGTAATTGGAGGCCTTTTCTTCAGAGTTCCGTGTAGAGGAATGCAGTGGCTCTTTACCAACCTGGGTCGAGCCCACATCTGTTACAATGGCCTCCTCAATAACCACATCACGGATCTTAGATTTCTTATTTACCTTCTTGTCTGCCAAAAAAACTACCCATATCTTTCTACAATTTACCTGTCCTAGTTTTTCAACCTAGCCCCATTAGTCAGTTTTATTCTCATAAGCGGGACTATAGCTTCAAGCATAGAGCGCGCATCAGGCTGAAGGGAAACTATAATCTGACCAAAGCCCGCTTTTTCACAGTATTTTGCCACATTTTCACTAATTACAACGGCCGTGTGCCGGTTCCAGCTATATTTCATTTTACAAAAACTTTGGGCGCTCCGAGTTGAAAAAAGGGGGACGACCACACCCCTTCCAGTTTGCAGAAGGTTTTGGGTTTCTGGCTTAAGTGGTTGTTCAGTTTGATGGTATGTAATCAAATTTTCTATTTTTAATTCTGGACCAGGAAAGTGGTCACTAAAATCGATAGTAGTAAAGGAGCCACGAACATGTACCAACAGTCCTTTTTGTGAAGTTTTAGCCAGGGCATTAGCAAGTTCTTTAGCCGTTTTTCCCATATTTTTTGCCACAAGACCACGCTCAAAGGCCAGACGTGTGGTAGAACTACCAACACAATATGCTGGAAAGCCACGCTCAACTAATCCAGTGGGTAAATGGCTAAGAGCATTTTTTGAAGTGATCAAAATCCCTCTGACATTTGAAAAATCAAAAGTCGCGTCTAATGCATTAATCTGCAAAATTGGGTCAATTAAAATTTTTTCTGGTTTCACACCTGCGTTTTCAAGATCCTTAGCAAACCTTAATGCCTGATCAATAGGCCGTGTAACCAATATTTGAGGCATTGAGCCTCCTTAGGATTGAGCGAAAATCGAAGTAGTGTTATGACTTAACTTAGATTCAATCAATGGGAACAAAGCAATGGCTAACATTAGCAGTACGTTAATTCCAAGTCTATTGTACTCCTGTCTTATGTCTATAAATACCCAAGCTAAAGAACAAAACCCATGACTATTTGCATACTTGGGGCTGGTGCTTTCGGTACAGCTTTGGCGATCGCCTTGTCAGGTAACGAAAAAGTGCAGCTATGGGGTCGTAATGAAAAGTCCACGCGCATCATTAAAAAAACTCGTAAAAACTCAAAACTACCAAGTAAAGAATTAGGACCAAATGTTTCTGTAACTAGTAATTTAAAAGAAGCACTGCAGGATTCCAGTTTAGTGCTTTGCGCCGTTCCCCTACAAAACACACGCCAAGTTTTGCAGGCCATTACCAAATATCTAGAAGGCCAAGCTCTGATCGGTTGCAGTAAAGGAATTGACCTAGTTAGTGGGCTTGGTGGCTATTCCATATTAAAAAGTTTGTATCCAGATGGCCCAGTTGGAATCCTCACCGGCCCAAGCTTTGCGGCAGATATAGCCAGGGGTCTGCCAACCGCTCTGACCCTAGCCTCTAATGAAGACGACGATCTTAGTGAATGGCAAATTAGGCTATCAAATGGCACCTTAAGAATTTATGTGTCACACGATCCCATTGGTGCAGAAATTGGTGGGGCTTTGAAAAATGTTATCGCCATCGCTTGTGGCGCCGCTGTTGGCGCTGGCTTAGGAGAGAGCGCAAGGGCCGCGCTGATAACAAGAGGCCATGCAGAAATTATCCGATACGCGATGCGGCTTGGGGCGCAGGCTGAGACACTGGCTGGCCTGTCTGGCTTTGGTGACCTTTGCCTAACTTGTACATCGAATAAGTCGCGAAATTACTGCTACGGTATGGAGTTCAGTGGAACAAAGGGCTTGGACCCAAGCCGTACTATAGAAGGAAAAGCAACTGCACTGGCGATGGTTCCCATTTTAAAGCGTTTAGATATTGAAATGCCTATTACTGAAGGTGTTGCAAAACTTTGTTCTGGAACAGCCAATGTTTCAGAGGTCATGGCTGACATCATGGCACGGCCACTTAAAAAGGAGATATAATGCATGTAGTAATTACGGCCCATGATAAAACTAATCACCTCACCGTTCGGGTTTCAAACTGAGAGGCTCACCTACAATATGTCAAAAAAGCTGGAGCCGTAAAGATCGCAAGGGCCCTCCTTGATGGTAGTGGTCAAATGTGCGGACCCCTAATTATCTTGGAAGTGACAAGTATGGCCGAGGCAACGACTTGGGCTACAAACGACCCCTATAGTCAGGAAAATTTGTTTGAAAGTACAAAAATCGTTAAATGGAAAAAGTTTATTGGTTAAACAAAATCAACTCACCCAAAATTAAAGAGGGCGCAAATTAATAGCACCCTCTTTTTTAAAACAGCCCAGAAGCATTCTAGTAGCGATAGTGCTCTGGCTTGAATGGGCCATCAGTTCCAACACCAATATAGTCAGCCTGGTCCTTGTTGAGCGAAGACAACTTCACACCAATGCGATCCAGGTGAAGTCGCGCTACTTTTTCATCTAAGTGCTTAGGCAAGATATAAACATCATTTTTATAATCATCGCCTTTGGTCCAAAGCTCCATCTGAGCCAGAACTTGATTAGTAAAGGAAGCTGACATCACAAAAGA
Source organism: uncultured Planktomarina sp. (assembly GCA_913047725.1). GTDB lineage: Bacteria > Pseudomonadota > Alphaproteobacteria > Rhodobacterales > Rhodobacteraceae > Planktomarina. The sequence continues at coordinate 6,038 of CAJWTH010000054.1, read as the reverse complement.
GGGATGACCAGTTGCATTTCCAAGGTTTAGCAACCGACCCTCAGATAAAAGAATTAGGCGAGAGCCAGATGGCATTTCAATCATATCGACCTGCTCTTTAATGTTGGTCCATTTATGATTTTTTAAATTTGCTACTTGGATTTCATTGTCAAAGTGACCAATATTTCCCACTATAGCCATGTCTTTCATCTCACGCATGTGCTCGATACGGATCACGTCTTTGTTGCCAGTGGTGGTGATAAAGATATCTGCGCTTGAAACGACATCTTCCAGAAGTACAACCTCAAACCCGTCCATGGCAGCTTGCAACGCACATATCGGATCAACTTCAGTTACTTTCACGCGTGCGCCAGCGCCACTTAACGAAGCCGCTGAGCCTTTACCAACATCACCATAGCCAAGAACCACCGCTACTTTACCAGCCATCATCGTATCAGTCGCTCGACGGATACCATCAACCAAAGATTCCTTACAGCCGTATTTGTTATCAAATTTTGATTTGGTTACTGAGTCATTCACATTAATCGCTGGAAATGGCAGTTGTCCCTGCTTGACCAACTCATAAAGGCGGTGAACCCCAGTTGTTGTTTCCTCAGAGACGCCCTGAATGGCAGCGCGAGTTTTGACAAACCAACCAGGTGTTTGTGCCATACGCTTCTTTATCTGTGCAAATACCGCTTCTTCCTCTTCAGAGGTAGGAACTTCAATTAGACCAGTTTCACCTTCTTCAACACGTGCACCCAAGAGAACGTATAGTGTAGCGTCACCACCGTCATCCAAGATCATATTAGCTCCATCTGGAAACATAAACGAGCGGTCAAGGTAATCCCAATGCTCTGTTAAAGACTGGCCCTTAATTGCAAACACAGGTGTACCACCTTCGGCTATAACCGCCGCCGCATGATCTTGGGTTGAAAAAATGTTGCATGAGGCCCAGCGTACGTCAGCACCTAACTCCACAAGCGTTTCAATCAGAACTGCTGTTTGGATTGTCATGTGTAATGAGCCAACGATCCGGGAGCCCTTTAGTGGCTGGCTCTCACCATATTCTTTGCGCAAAGCCATCAGGCCTGGCATTTCAGTTTCTGCGATATCTAATTCTTTGCGGCCAAAACCAGCCAAATTAATATCTTTTACAATGTAGTCATTTGCCATTTAGCAATCCCTAACAATATTTAGTTTGAATAATTCAGTGCGACGTACCATCACCAGGACATTTGGACAATAGTACAATAAATATATTAAGATTGTTTTGAAGGGCAGAGATTAATGTTACAAAATAGAGCTTGGCAACGTATGCTATCCGGTCGTAGGTTAGATCTTTTAGATCCCACCGCTGTTGATATTGAGGTTGAAGATATCGCACACGGCTTAGCATTTGTGGCTCGGTGGAACGGTCAAACAATTGGCAGTTTTCCCTACTCTGTTGCCGAACACTCACTATTAGTTGAGAAAATATTCACAAGCCTCAACCCAAAGGCAACGCCAGCTCAACGGCTTATTGCTCTCCTCCACGACGCTCCTGAATATGTCATTGGCGACATGATATCTCCAGTTAAAGCCTCCGTTGGCCCTGGCTATGATGAGCTGGATAAACGCCTAGCTGCCGCAATCCACATGCGGTTTGGATTATCCACAACCATACCTGTGGCGCTTAAAAAACAAATTAAGAAAGCAGATAAAGTAAGTGCTTGGCTTGAAGCCACACAACTTGCAGGCTTTTCCAAGTTAGAGGCTGACAAGTTATTTGGCAAAGTAAATGAGAAAATAATGAGGGAGCTTAAAGTGGTTTTAAGGCCCCCTGTTGAAGTGCGACAGGAATTCATGCGCCAACACGCAAACCTATTGAGTAAAATATAATACTACCTTTTGCATAGATTTATACTCAAAAAAGGTTAACTTTTTAGGTTAACGTGGGCTCCGCTTAGCTAAAATACGCTGAAGAGTTCTACGGTGCATACTAAGTCTCCGTGCCGTTTCACTTACATTTCTATCACACAGCTCATAAACTCTTTGTATGTGCTCCCATCGAACCCGATCCGCTGACATTGGATTTTCAGGCGGCGGTGGGAGATCGTCTCCACTAGCTAAAAGTGCATTTGTAATATCGGTCGCATCCGCTGGTTTTGAAAGATAATCAGTGGCACCAATTTTAACGGCAGCAACCGCCGTGGCTATTGCACCGTAGCCAGTAAGAACCACAACACGACTATCTGGACGCTTCGCGCGCAAGGTCTCAACAACATCCAGACCGTTTCCATCCTCCAACCTTAAATCTACAACGGCATAGGCTGGAGGTCTTGCGGTTGCGATTGCACAGCCAGCCGCCACTGACCCCGCCTGCTCCACCGAAAAACCTCTTTTGTCCATAGCTTTAGCAAGGCGTTTCAAAAACGGCTCATCGTCATCCACCAACAGCAATGATTTGTCTTCACCAATTTCAAGTTGTCCAGTTACCATTATTTGATCCTCTTAATCTGCCCTAGGATAACAACATGGGTTGAATTGGTCCAGTTTCAAGCAGCGTTGATTACGCAGGTAACTCGATCAGCAACCGTTTGAGGCGATAAGTCACTTCTGAGAAAATCAACAAACCCAAATTCGGGCATCATTAAGTAGGTAAAACTTGAGTGATCCATAAGATAATACTCATCATCATCTCCTGGTTGTTTTTGATAATATACTTTGTAAGATCGAGCTACCTTAGAAATTTGCTCCAATGTACCTGTAAGGCCAACCAAATTGGGGTGGTTGTTGGCAACAAAGTCAGCCAAATATTCTGTTGTGTCGCGTTTTGGATCAATAGTTATGAATACTGGCCTGACCGTGAGCCCTATATCTGCCAAGATATCAACAGCAACTGAATTGCGCCCCACATCCATGGGGCAGACATCTGGGCAAAATGTATAGCCAAAATACACAAGTGCCGGCTCATCCAAAACATCTAAATCAGTTACAGTTTGACCCTTTTGATCAACTAATTCAAACGGCCCACCAATTGAGCCACCTGCAACCCCACCCGAAACACACGCCTCGAAGCGATTGGCAGGCGCCATAATCTGTGTGTAAAGAAAGGTACCAATTAGTAGTGCCAGAACTAAGGCCACTGATAAGGCTGCAAACTTTTTACTAGGCATTATGGCTCCTTCTGAACTTTCGTTATATTAGTTATAGCATAAGGGCGAGCCTGTTTAGTTTAAGTTTGTCACAGGAGTGAAAAATGGCACAACCAAGTATCGGTTACATCGACCAAAGTGCGCGCAGTAATTGGATGCGGCTTCGGACCCTAGTATTGGTTCGATGGTTTGCCATCGCTGGCCAAATTGTAACTTTAGTTATTGCTCAATATCTCTATGGCTTAGAGTTAGCGCTCGTGCCCTGCGCAACCGTGATTGGCATGTCCGTACTCACAAATCTTTTTGCATTGTTAGTTTTTCCTGACAACCGACGGCTATCTGAAACAGAAACAATGTTTACGCTTTTGTTTGATACGCTTCAGCTATCTTTGCTTTTGGCCTTTACGGGAGGGCTTAGCAATCCATTTGCACTGCTCATTCTTGCTCCTGTAGCCATTGCAGCGACAGTTCTACCAACCAGATCAACTCTCTTATTAGCAATTTCCGCGATAGGTATGGTTACAATTGTCGGCCTAATACACCTTCCCCTAAATACAACTACAGGTAACTTAATGAATATGCCTGATGTCTTTGTGTTTGGCTTTTGGGTTGCAATCGTAACAGGTATAATTTTTATCTCAGTTTATACTAGGCGCGTAACAGCAGAGATGACCTCTATGTCAGAGGCCCTACTGGCCACTCAAATGGCACTTGCTCGAGAACAAAAACTGACTGACTTAGGTGGTGTGGTTGCCGCAACAGCCCATGAACTTGGAACCCCACTGGCTACCATAAAACTTACTAGTGCAGAGTTAATGGAAGAAATGGAAGATTCTCCAGAACTTCACGCTGATGCACGCCTTATTCATGAGCAGGCGGATAGATGTCGGGACATCTTAGCCTCCATGGGGCGGGCTGGAAAAGATGACTTGCATTTGCGAGTGACCCCATGGTCAGCATTGGTGCGTGAGGCAGCTGAGCCACACTTAGAACGTGGCAAAACAGTTCTTTTTACATTTAATAATAATGATGAGTTTGACACCAAGCAGCCACAAACCATGCGCAAGCCTGAAGTAATTCACGGTCTCAGAAATCTTGTTCAAAATGCAGTAGATTTTTCTAATTCAAATGTTCACATAGATATTGGGTGGGACCAAACTCATGTTTACGTCAAAATTTGTGATGATGGTCCTGGGTTTGAGCCACAGATTTTGAACCGCATTGGTGATCCTTTTGTGCGAAGCAGGAAGCGCAGCAAGTTGATTTCCGACCGTCCTGGTTACGACGGGATGGGTCTTGGATTATTCATTGCTAAAACCCTTCTTGAGCGCTCTGGCGCAAAGCTCAGTTTTTCCAATGGGACAGGATCAGATGACATTGGTGGGGCAATTGTTAGTGTAAATTGGCCAAGCAAAAAGCTAGTGGCTGATGCTCCAGCTTTTGGAGAAAATGAGCCAATAGAAATTTAATTTTCTACCAGACTTTAGTTCAAAACTGTGTGGCGTGTTTCATTGTCAAATTTTAATTGCTAAAATTTATAAAGGTGGATAATTTTTTTCACAATATCGACACACTACTTTTACTACGGTGATTTTAATTATGACAGAGCCTCCAGCTTACTACGACAAAAGCCATATCGAATTCTTAGAAAAGCTATGGGGGGATGGATACCTATCCCCTGGTGGCCCTGACGAAGTTAAACGGATATTAGGGGATGTTGACTTATCGAAAGCTACTGTTCTTGATGTCGGGTGCGGAAGCGGTGGAATTACTGTGAGCCTAGTTAGTGATTATGGTGCACAAAAAGTGATTGGCATAGATGTCGAAACTGATGTTTGTGAGATCGCTTCGGAACGAGTTAAAAAGTTAGGGCTACAAGAAGACATCGATATTGTGAAGGTGAAGCCGGGGGGGGTTCCCTACGATGACGCATCCTTCGATGTTGTTTTTTCAAAGGACTCCATCGTACATATTGAAAATAAAGAGCAACTTGCAAAGGAAATCTTTAGGGTCCTCAAACCGGGAGGACACTTCCTCGGATCAGATTGGTTGCGCGTAAATGATGATGCCCCGTCACCCGAAATGTTGCACTATCTTAAATTAGAAGACCTAGGGTTTGAAATGGCTTCGCCAAATAGGTACAGCCACGCCCTAACGGAGGCAGGCTTTCAAGATGTTTTTTTGTCAAATAGAAACAGGTGGTATACAGAAAAAGCGAAGCAGGAAGTGGTAGACCTGTCAAAGCTAATGAGGCAGGAATTTGAAGATATTTCGTCTAAACAATACATGGATCTAACAATTGAAACTTGGAATGCTATGATCGCTGTTTTAGAAACAGGAGAGCATTGCCCACACCACATAAAATGTAAAAAGCCATTCAATAAATAATCTTAAACTAAATACCTATCGTCCCTTTAAGACAGTGCACTGAAAAATAAGGTGTTAGAATGCCGTTGGACAATCAATCTCTAACTCATAGATATCGCACTAATGGATTTCTCTCACCGGTGTCTTTTCTTAGTGAGGGCGAAGCTGCTGAACATCGAAAAAGGATGGAAGTAGCAGAGAACAAAATTGGGTCACTACACTATCGTTCTAAGGCTCATACTTTTCTGACATCGGCTTGGGAGCTGGCATCAATGCCGAAAGTTCTTGATCTAGTCGAGAAGATTTTAGAACCAGATATCCTTCTTTTTAATGTGACGTATATTATAAAAGAGCCTAACTCTCTCAGCCATGTTAGTTGGCACCAAGATCTCACCTATTGGGGCCTAAGCCATGATGACCAAGTAAGCATGTGGATGGCTCTTTCTCCCGCAACTCAAGAAAGTGGTTGTATGAGAATGTTGCCTGGAAGTCACAAAGGGGGTCGTCAAAAACACGAGGTAGCGCCTGATGAAACAAATGTACTTCTGCAGGGTC
>CAJWTH010000053.1 GCA_913047725.1 uncultured Planktomarina sp. | reverse complement strand
CCACTTATGGCCGTGTAGTACTTCAAGCGCCTCCAGGAGCAGGGAAAACGACCCGCGTCCCTCTGGCTATATTACATTCTGGGATTTGTGACGGAAAAATTTTAATGCTTGAGCCCCGGCGCCTTGCAGCAATCGCTGCGGCCGAACGTATGGCTGAAACGCTAGGAGAGCCAATCGGCGCGACGGTGGGCTTCAGGATTCGTGGCCAAACAAAAATTGGCCCAAATACCCGCATAGAGGTACTCACAGAAGGTATTCTAGCGCGGATGTTGCAATCTGATCCAGAATTACCTGGAGTTTCTGCTGTTTTGTTTGATGAATTTCATGAAAGATCTCTCAACGCTGACTTAGGCCTAGCGCTCTCATGGGAGGTCCGAGAGACACTTCGCAGCGATTTAATGCTTGTGGTAATGTCAGCAACTCTAGATTCTGAGCCTGTGGCTAAGTTGTTAAACAATGCACCAATAGTGACCAGCGAGGGACGTAGCTACCCTGTGGAAATTATTTACTTAACTCGGCCACGAAGCAAGGAGGCCTCCCTTGAGATAGCCATCAGCGATCTAATATTAAAAGCATTAAAAGAAACAGATGGGGATGTTTTGGTATTTTTGCCAGGTGAGCGAGAAATTAATAAAGCCTCAGCCCAACTTAAAAACCAATTACCAAAATCATGCATAGTGCGGCCACTATATGGTAATTTATCATACTCAAGCCAGAAGCTAGCGATCAGCCCAGATCCAAAAAACCGTAAAATTATCCTTGCCACAGCAATCGCGGAGACCTCACTCACGATTGAGGGCATTCATGCTGTGGTTGATTGTGGTTTATCACGCCGAGCACGCTACGATCCAGGAAAAGGAATTCAGAAACTTGTTACTGAGCGCGCGAGCAAGGCTGAAGCAACGCAGCGATCTGGTAGAGCCGGCAGAGTTGCGCCCGGTAAATGTTATCGGATGTGGGCTCGCGCTGAGGAAGGCATGATGGCTACTTTTGCACCTCCAGAAATTAATACTTCTGATCTTGCGCCACTGGCGCTGCAATTGACTAAATGGGGTACAAAACCAAAAGATTTAGCTTTTTTAACCTCACCACCAAAAAATAGTTGGGCCCAAGCGCAAGATTTACTTGATAAACTGGGTGCTATAACTGACGGGAAGCTCTCAGCCCACGGCGCGAAATTAGCAGAACTGCCTCTGCACCCCCGTTTTGCTCAAATGTTGATTAAAGCCGGTCCCACTGCCGCCCCATTGGCCGCACTTCTATCAGATCGAGACATTCTTATTTCGCGCGAAGCCGATCTAACTCCAGCTTTGCAGGCGCTGTCAAACAAAAGCCCAAATCATCAAACTCGAGATCCTGAGACCCTAAAACGCATCAAAATAGAAGCTAACCGGCTTGTTAAATTATCGCCTGAAACCACATTTTTGATAAACTATTCCCCCGCTCAATGTTTGGCGCTAGCCTATCCAGAAAGAGTAGCCCAACGTAGACCAGGCACCCAGCCTCATTACATTATGGCCAATGGCAAGGGCGTGATTTTAGCCAGTGATGACAGCCTCGCCAATGCACCCTTTCTTGTGATATCCGAACTAGGCAACCCACATCCCAGTAGTGGGGCCGATCCAAAAATTCGACGGGCACTGTCAATTTCATCAGATGAAATACGCGAAATTTTTGGCGCGCAAATTAAGTGGCTTGAAACCTGTCATTGGTCAAAACGTGCTCGGAAAGTTTTATCAATTCAAACAGAGTCACTAGGGGCTGTTAGTCTTGCCAGCCGAAACTGGCCACAAGTACCAACTCAGAAAGTTTCACTGGCTATGCTGGACGGGATACAGCAGATAGGTCTCAACTTGCCCAAAGCAGCCCAGTTGTTGCAAGCGCGCGCAAAAATAGCGGGAGGTGCTCAGCTTCCAGATATTTCCAATGAAGGCTTAATGAGCAACCTTTCAGAATGGCTAACTCCTTACATTTCAAAAATTTCAAGTGAGGAAGAATGGAAGAAATTTAATCCCCTGCCAGCACTTCAAACCTATATTGGGTGGGCTAACCTTGATCTACTCGAGAAGGTTGCACCGCCACATTTCATAACACCGCTAGGTAATAGGGCTATAATTGATTACAGCGGTGACAGTCCCTCCATAAAACTACGTATCCAAGAGATGTTCGGCCAAACCAGTCACCCAACTTTAGGTGGACGCCCGATAAAAATAACACTTTTGTCACCGGCCCAAAGACCAATTCAAATTACCAAGGATATTCCTGGGTTTTGGAAAGGCAGTTATGCCGATGTGCGCAAAGACATGCGGGCGAAATATCCCAAACACCCATGGCCAGAGGATCCAACAAATGCCGATCCTACCTTGAGAGCAAAACCCAGAAAGAAGTGAATTCTTTAAACTTCGATAATCTATGACAATAACTGATATTCTTTTTGACAGTTTTTGCAATGAACCTTAGGTTTTATCCACATCCCAAGGACCATGATGGTAACCTGCAACATCTACGCGCTGAAATGAGTGGGCCCCAAAAAAATCTCGCTGTGCCTGTATTAAATCAGTGGTGCCTCGGGCCTGACGAAGGGTGTCAAACCAGCTTAGGGCAGCTGCCAGCGCAGGTACTGGCAAGCCCCGCAATGCAGCGGCGGCAACAACTCGCCGTAAACCAGCCACATTCTGTGAAAGAACTTCAATAAAATGTTCTGACAAAACCAATCTACCATTGGGCAAATCCGTGCGAAACGCGTCCGCAATGTCATCAAGCATTGCTGACCGAATAATACATCCGGCTCTCCAAATTTCGGCAATTCGGGCAAAATCAAGTTCCCAATTAAATTCTTCAGAGGCAGCATTTAATATGCGAAAGCCCTGCGCGTATGCCAAAACACGACCAACAATTAAAGCTGATTCCAAGTCTTGTTCAGAAAAAGTGACCATAGTGTCAATGCCGGCGGGCACCAACAACGGCGCCGCGATTTCTCGGGTGGTTTTTTCCGAACTGAGTACTCTTGCACCAACCGCTGCCTCAATTATACTCGCTGATTGTCCCATTCGTATCGCTTCAATGACCGTCCATCGGCCAGTACCTTTTTGGCCAGCTTTATCAATTATTAAATCAACTATTTCTGCACCAGTTTGCGGATCTTTTGTAGCTAAAACTTCGGCTGTAACCCCTATTAAATAACTCTCCAAAACTCCGTGGTTCCAACGATCAAAAAAAGATGCTCCTTCGCCAGCAGATAGGCCTTCACCATCCCGCAGTAGACCATAGACCTCTGCAATCATCTGCATGTCGGCATATTCAATCCCATTATGCACAGTCTTTACAAAATGCCCTGCCCCATCTGGGCCCAAATGAGCAACGCATGGGTCACCATTATATTTTGCAGCAATGGCTGCCAGAATTGGCTCTACAGCGGCGTAGTTGGCACTCGTACCACCAGCCATCATCGATGGACCCCGTCTGGCCCCTTCCGCCCCTCCAGAAACTCCTATTCCTAAGTAAGCTAATCCAACCTCTTCCAACCGTTTCGTACGTTTAATCGTATCTCGAAAATCAGAGTTTCCACCATCAATAATTGTATCACCTGGCGTTAACAGAGGCAGTAATTCATCAATACATCTATCTACAGCTTTACCAGCAGGTACTAATAAAATGATAGCACGCGGCGCAGCAAGATTATGCACTAAATTGACAATTTTATCACACCGAACCAGCCGTTGCGCCAAATCACCTGCCGAAGCTATCAGCGCATCCACGGCCGACAACTCAAGGTTCCAGACTGCAACATCATACCCATTTTCAGCAATATTTAATGCTAAAGCTGAGCCCATTGTACCGGTACCGATTAACCCCATGTTAGCCTGCGTCATAATTTTCTCCAAAATAATTGTATCGTTAGAAAACTAGAATTTGCGCATCCATTTTACAGAAAATGATGTTAGCTACAGCTCATAACTTTTATCATTCATGCAGTACTTAAATTTTTGTAAATGATAAAGAGGGGAACCCTTGATATCAAACAAACACTGATAGATATTTTATTATCAAAAGTTGCATAATTTTTATTTCAATAGACACCAGCGCATGATTGCCTTTTGGACGTGCAATCTATTTTCAGCCTCATCAAATACAACTGAGTTTGGACCGTCCAAAACAGAGCTGGTTACTTCCTCATCTCGGTGCGCAGGCAAGCAATGCATAAATAATGCATCTGGCTTGGCCTTCGTCAGCAAAGCATCATCGACGCGATAGGGCGCAAGCTGTTTATGACGAAGCGCCGATACTGCTTTGCTGTCATGCATCGAAACCCATGTATCAGTGACAATTAAATCTGCACCTTCCACCGCAACAGATACATCACTTATAAGTTCAATCTTTGTACCTTTTGACTTAGCTGCGGCAACAATGCTTAAGCTGGGGTCGAGATTTTCTGGACCTGAAAATACAAAATCAAACCCAAATTTGTCAGCTGCATGAATAAAGCTTGCGCAGACATTATTTCCATCGCCAACCCAGACCACACGTTTGCCACTAATTGAGCCTCGATGTTCCTCGTAGGTCATAATGTCAGCCATAATCTGGCAGGGATGCGTCCGATTTGTTAGGCCGTTTATTACAGGAACCGAGGCGTGTTCTGCCATTTCTAAAAGTGTAGATTCTTCAAAGGTACGTATCATAATCAAATCAACATAGCGGCTAAGTACGCGCGCAGTATCAGCAATTGTTTCTCCGTGGCCAAGGTGCATCTCACTGCCAGAAATGACCATACTCTCGCCACCCATTTGCTGCACACCAACTGCAAAACTTATTCTTGTACGCGTTGAGGGCTTCTCAAAAATTAAGGCCACCATGTGCCCTTCAAGTACCTTTTCAACATCTAACGCGCCTCGCGTAAGCCCAGCACGTGCTTTTTTTGTATGGCTGGCTTGGTCTAAAATAGCACGCAACTCTGACGCTTCAATTTGGTCAATGTCTAGAAAGTTCTGCATATTAATTAAACTCCAAAGTAGGCTTTATCCGGTGTGTCAAAGGTACGCATTAAATTGAATTTCTATCTGAGCAGATTAAAGCGCTGCTCGTACAATTTGTGCAGCTTTTTCTAATTTCTCTAGCGCTGTAATTATATCTTCATCCAAGATATTAAGGGGGGGCAATAAGCGAACAACATTTTCAGCAGCAGGCACTGTCAGCACACCTACATCGTAACCCGCATTTACCACCTCAATATTGGAGGCACTACATTTGAGTCCCAGCATCAACCCAGATCCTATTACTCCATCAAAAATATCAGAAAATTGGGAAACTAGCCCCTCAAGACCCTGGCGCATTACAGCTGCTTTGCGCGAAACATCCATTAAGAACGCAGGATCACTCACAGTGTCCAATACTGCACTGCCTACTGCACAGCCCAAGGGATTTCCCCCATAAGTCGATCCATGGGTTCCTGCAGTCATTCCCGATGCAGCTTCCTGCGTAGCCAGGACGGCCCCAATCGGAAACCCTCCACCAATCCCTTTAGCAACCATCATGATATCTGGTTCAATTCCCGCCCACTCATGAGCAAATAACTTGCCAGATCTACCAACTCCACATTGTACCTCATCCAAGATCAACAAAACATCGTGTTTATCACAAAACTCACGTAAGCCTTTCAAGCACTGATCTGGAACTTGGCGGATACCACCCTCACCTTGGATGGGTTCAATCATCACTGCAGCAGTTTTTTCACTCACTGCAGAATGTAGAGCTTCATGTCCACCGAAAGGTACATGAACAAAGCCTCCCAACACTGGGCCAAAGCCCTTGGTAAGTTTTTCAGATCCAGCAGCCGCTATACCCGCTGAGGAACGGCCATGAAATGATCCATCAAAAGTGATGATCTCAACTCTTTCTGGTTCTCCTTTATCAAAAAAATATTTCCGCGCCATTTTGACAGCCAGTTCACAAGCCTCCGTACCAGAATTTGTGAAGAAAACTGTGTCAGCAAAAGTTAGGTCAACCAATTGATCCGCCAATTTCTGTTGTGCTGGAATCTGATACAAATTGGACGTGTGCCAAAGCTTGTTTGCTTGACTAGTCAATGCTGCGACCAGAGCAGGATGCGCATGCCCTAAGCTATTAACCGCAATTCCAGCGCCAAGATCTAAATACTGCCGGTCATCACACGTGGTAAGCCAGCTACCTAGCCCAGCCACAAAGGCAAGCGGTGCACGGTTATATGTAGGCAAAATTGACGAGATCATTAGGCAACCTTTCCGACTGACATAAGAACCAACATCAATACAGACCTATTAACAAGAAAAATACGAAAACTATCCGTCGCAACTTTTTTCAAAAAATCAAATTATCTGTGGCGGCGCCACACGGGATTTTTATTGACTATTTCCATCCTTAAATTGTAGCAAAGTACCTTTAGCTTTGAAAGCCCATTCCTCATTTTGTTGTGATCTGAGGCAACGACTTGAACCTCAATTTTAAATTTATCTATAATAGATAGATCTACTAAGATTTAAGGCGGTAGCCCTTTCTGAACCAATACCAGGAGAGGCACACCGCCAATGTGTTAGCCAGGCAAATCAGCAACAACGCAACCCAAGGGCTGCCATCTGACACTCCCAAAACACCGTAGCGACCACCATCAATTATGTAGAACATGGGATTTAAATGGATAAGGGGCTGTAGAGCCTCTGGAAGTGCCCGAATAGAGTAAAACGTCCCTGATAGAAATGCCAAAGGTGTCACAATAAAATTGGAAATTGCAGCCATTTGGTCAAATTTATTGGCATAGATACCGCCAATAAGACCGAGAGCCCCCATAAACATTCCACCCAAGACAACAAAAACCAAAGTCCAAATTGGGTGGACAATCCATACACCGAGGGTAACACCCATAGCGAGACACAACACCAAACCAATAATCAAGCCACGGCCAACTCCACCGGCTAGATAACCTATTGTCATTTCTACAGGTGAAAGCGGCGGCATTAAAGTATCAACAATTGAGCCCATTACCTTTGCAGACAACATTGACGAAGATGTATTTGCAAACGAGTTTTGGATAACAGTCATCATCAACAAACCCGGTGCCAAAAACACAATGTAACTAAAGCCCATTACATCAGAACGATTAGGTCCAATCGCAATAGAAAATACAAGCAAAAAAAGGCCAGCTGTAATCAAAGGTGCAAAAATAGTCTGTTGCCAGATAGCTAAGTAACGCATATTTTCACGCCTAATTAACGTCCAGACTCCAAGCCAATTGATATGACCAAAGCGTCTGACGCCATATTCAGTAGAATTAACCAAAGTTTATCTCCGTTTCGGTGGTTGTCCTTGCCCTCAGTTACCCTTAGAGTGTCATTCTTGTATGGGTTCAACCCACTATTATTACTGAATTCAAGGGGGGTGTCATGGCCTGGACTGATGAGCGCGTCGAAGTTTTAAAAAAAATGTGGGGCGAGGGTCAATCTGCCAGCATAATCGCTAAGGCGTTGGGTGGCGTAACCCGTAATGCTGTAATTGGCAAAGTCCATCGCTTAGGACTGTCTAACCGTGTGACATCCACATCGTCAAAACAGGCTGCGAATAGTAAAGCGGCGACCAAAGCAAAGCCTGCTGTAAAGCCTGCATCACCAAAGACCTTAGATAGGGCCGCAACAGTCCGAATAACTCCCCCTGCCGTTCGTAAAATTATTCCAGCAGGTCAGCCACTGCCACCTCAACCGTCAGCAAATGAAATAAGTCCTGAGGCCTTAGCTAAAGTTAGTGAGGTTGAAAAAACGGCAAAAAGGATCAGCCTGATGGAACTGACAGAAAAAACCTGCAAGTGGCCAGTGGGAGATCCCGCAACCGACGATTTTTGGTTTTGTGGTTTAGGCGTTAAGGTTGGAAAACCCTATTGTGAGGCACATGTAAGTGTAGCATTTCAGCCGATGTCAAGTCGTCGTGACCGTCGTCGGTAAATCCCAAAAAATCCATTTATTACGAGACTTATCATGCGGTTTGTCGTGTCCTGCTCCCTGGAGTAGGTGATGACAACAAATCCTCAAAATTCACGTCCAGACATTGCACCAAAGGCTTTAATTAAGATACCAAGGTCTGGTCAGCCAACAATTGGGATGGTGTCACTTGGCTGCCCAAAAGCTTTAGTTGATAGCGAACGAATTCTGACCCGCCTGAGAGCAGAGGGTTACGCGATCAGTCCTGATTATATTGGGGCAGAGGCTGTCATTGTGAACACATGTGGCTTTCTGGACAGCGCGAAGGCTGAAAGCTTAGAGGCCATTGGTGAGGCTTTAGACAAAAATGGTAAAGTGATAGTCACCGGCTGCTTAGGTGCCAATCCAGATTACATAACCGGAGCACACCCAAAAGTACTAGCTGTCACAGGTCCGCATCAATACGAAAAAGTGCTAGATGCAGTCCACTCAGTTGTACCACCAAACCCAGATCCATTCCTCGATTTGTTGCCCTCGAATAATGTATCGCTAACACCACGACACTACAGTTACCTAAAAATTTCTGAAGGCTGCAATCACAAATGCAAATTTTGCATAATTCCAGACATGCGAGGGAAATTAAATAGTCGCCCCCCACATGCAATACTTCGCGAAGCCGAGAAATTAGTTGAAGCGGGCGTAAAAGAGCTCTTAGTTATCTCGCAAGATACTAGTGCTTATGGCATCGATATTAGGTCGAATACAGATCATCAAATCCTCCCACATATAACCGATCTGGCACGCGAACTTGGCCAACTGGGTGCCTGGGTTCGATTACATTATGTATATCCTTACCCACACGTTCGCGAATTGATCCCATTAATGGCTGAGGGATTAATTCTGCCCTATCTCGACATTCCCTTTCAGCATGCTGACCCCAATGTGCTAAAACGTATGGCCCGCCCAGCCGCTGCAGCAAAAACTTTAAATGAAATCGAAGCATGGCGGGCCGATTGTCCAAACATTACACTGCGGTCAACCTTCATAGTAGGTTACCCGGGAGAGACTGATGCTGAATTTCAGACTTTGTTGGATTGGATGGATGAAGCGCAACTGGATCGAGTTGGATGTTTTAAGTATGAGAATGTAGCTGGAGCGCGTTCAAACGCATTAGAAAACCACGTTCCAGAAGAAATAAAACAGGAACGCTGGGACCGTTTTATGGAAAAGGCACAAGGGATATCAGAAGTAAAACTTGAAGCCAAGGTAGGTGATATAATTGAGGTAATCGTCGACCAAGTGGATTCTGATGGCATAGCCACAAGCCGGACGAAAGCCGATGCACCAGAGATTGATGGCAATTTATTTATGGACAAAGACACACATACATTATCGCCTGGGGACATAGTAAAAGTTAAGGTAGATGAAGCAGGGGAATATGATCTCTGGGGATGCTTAGTTGAATAAAATATCATGTTTGCAAACAGTAATTTTTTAGACCTACTTATCCAAAAAAAGAAAAATCAAAGCAAATACCCACGCAATCCCAGCTGCAATAGCTGTCAACGCGACACCAGCACTGCCCGCATCTTTTGCAGCTTTAGCCAGTGTGTGTGGTCCGGGCGACAAGTGATTAACTACCCTTTCAATGGCAGTGTTAAAGCACTCCGCGGCCAGCACTAATATTCCGAGACAGATTATTAATCCCCTAAATACAATTGGGATTGGAAGATATAAAGACAAACTAGCGGAAATTATATTCATGTAGGCCCAAAAACGAAAAGAATGTTCCTCACGCCAAGCAAGGATCAGACCAGCACTAGAGTAGATACAGCGGCCTTTAAGGCGCTGCCACTCACGCGGCAAATTCAGTTTCATCTTCCAACTGCCGCTCGTACCGCAGCGATACGAGCACGGTTTGGAGGGTGTGTCCCCAGAAATTTGTTGCCAGGATCTGGAATACGCGTGAAATAAGCCGCACCTTTTACTGGATCAAACCCTCCACTCAATGTCATCTGGGCACCAAGTCGGTCTGCTTCGAGTTCATAGGTTTTGGAGTAATTGCGTGCGCCCACTGCCGCCCCAATATTGCTTGCCACGCCCACAGATTGCTGAGACCCTCCCAGAGTAGCAGCCAAAACCTCAAATAATGTCGAGCCCCCAACCGCAGATTTTTTCTGATGTTCAAGATGCCCCAGGATATGATGTGCACCTTCGTGGCCTATTACAAACGCAATTTCGTCTGGGTTTTTCATGTCATCAATTAACGTGATCGAAAATAGTAACAAAGGCCTACCTTTTTCATCAAACGTTTGAAATGCGTTGGGCGGGCTTTTAGGGTTTAAATCAACCGAAATTTTAAAATTACAGTTCATATCCATCCGTAGTTTGGTGCAGGTATCTACGATGATTGGTCTCATACGGCGGACTGCCACTCTAAATTTTTTTGGTAAATCTTTAACAACAGCCGCCTGCAAATTTGAAGACTGTGGTAGATTTGATACTGGCGCCTGAGGTATTTGGCGCGAACAACTTACGACAAGAAAAAACAACCCCAGAACAATAATACGCATAGACGTCTCCACCCGAATGTCTATTAACTTAACACCAAAAGTGCTGCGGGCCAGCCCTTTACCTTGCTCCATTATAAAAATTGGCTAATATATTAAAGATGTTAGCAAACATTTTTTGACACACCGATGATACCGATAATTAATAAGTTCCTATAATATTTTTGCTATTTAAACATACAATAAGTGAGAACATCTTAAAATGACCACAGGATTTTATTGGGATGAACGCTGTTTTTGGTTTTCAGGTGGTAACTACGCATTTACACTACCCGTTGGCGGCTTAGTTCAACCACTAGCATCTGGCGGAATTCCAGAAAGCCCAGAAACTAAACGTCGGTTGAAAAACCTAATGGATGTGACGGGGTTGACACAAGAGCTTGTCACTAAAAATGCAGAAGAGGCCAGCAAAGAGGCACTTTTGCGAGTACACACTGCCGAGTATATTAAAAGTTTTGAAACTGCGTCACAGGGAACTGGGGGTGAATTGGGACTTCGAGTGCCATTTGGTCACGGAGGCTATCAACAAGCCGCACTATCGACTGGGCTCGCCTGTAGAGCTGTTGCTGATGTTATGGCAGGAAATGTTTCAAATGCTTATGCTTTGTCACGGCCTCCAGGCCACCATTGCCTGCCTGATTTTCCAAATGGGTTTTGTTTGCTTGCTAATATAGCAGTCGCTGTAAAGTCTGCACGCGTTAAACAGGCAGATTTAAAGGTCGCTGTATTAGACTGGGATGTACACCACGGGAATGGAACGGAATCTATTTTTCTTGACGACGCGGGAACACTCACGATCTCAATACACCAAGAGCACAATTATCCATTAGATAGCGGTGGCGCAGATGTACGTGGGTTAAATAATAGTAACATTAATATACCTTTGCCACCTGGTGGAGGCCATTTAACCTACCTAAAAGTTATAGATAAAATAGTTAGACCTGCACTAGAGAAATTTAAACCCGATTTGATTGTGGTGGCCTGTGGATATGATGCCGCAGCGATTGATCCCCTGTCCCGGATGATGGCTACAGCAGATACCTTTGCCACGATGACATCGTCAGTCAAAGCGATGGCTGAAGAGTTCTGTGATGGTCGTTTGGTATTGGTTCATGAGGGTGGGTATTCGGAAGTCTATGTACCTTTTTGTGGCCATGCGACAATTAAAACTTTATCCGGTAGCAAAATAGACGCTCCAGATCCATTTGCGTCTGCATTTGTAACGCGCCAACCCTCGAAAAGATTTCAGAGTTTTTTAGATGCCTGGGTCGATGAGCTAGTCCAGTTCCATGCCCAGTAACATATTAAATTAAACTTTTGCGACTGAACAAGAGCTCATTCTTAAAAAAACCTATTTGATTCAACACTTCAGGGGCTTGTGAATTGCGCTATAATGTATCAAATAAATCTTATGACAGATGTATTATCATTCTTAAAAACCCGTCGCTCTCGTCCCGCAAAGGTTTTAACCGGACCAGTTCCAGATAAATTAGCACTTGAAGAACTGCTAATTATTGCAGCCCGAACGCCAGATCATGGAAAATTAGAGCCTTGGAGGTTCATCGTTTTAGAAAAAGCTGCATTGCGCAGATTAGCTATTTTAGCAAGATCGCTAGCAGTGGCAGTTGGACCAGAAGTGGTGAACGCGGATAAAAGTAGTGGTCAGTATGAAACTGGTACACTGGCCGTGGTGGTAGTGGAAAGTCCAAAGGAATGTCATAAGTTTCCTGACATTGAGCAAACCTATTCAGCCGGAGCAGTTTGCCTTTCACTGTTAAACGCAGCTTTAGCAAGTGGCTGGGGAGCAAATTGGTTGTCAGGCTGGGCATCACACCAGCAAAAATTTTGTAGTGAGGGACTTGGGCTCGAACCACACGAGCGCGTTGCAGGAATTATTCATATAGGTACTGGACCCGAAGAGATGCCTGACCGTCCACGCCCTAACGTTTCCGCACTAACTAAATGGGTT
>CAJWTH010000052.1 GCA_913047725.1 uncultured Planktomarina sp. | reverse complement strand
CATAGACGACTGGGTGCGTTTCAGTGGACATCATCCTAGCGTTTGTTAGGCCCGCCTCATTGAGCCTGGAAACCACCCACTCTCCCGCTTTTACTACATCTTCAAAGTGCTCGTCAGAGGCAGAGACAGATGGGATAGAAATAAAATCAGAGAGTTCATCGACAAACCGGTTTTGGTTATCTTCGAGATAAGTATTCCAAGACATGCCCATACCCCATTCTTTCTCCAGTGAGACGCAGCTTGGCTAAGTATGAATTCTAATTCAATAGAAACTTACTTATCTGTACCTTTATCTTTTTCAACACCTTTAATATTGTCGTCAAAGGCCAAACCCATTTGATCACCAATTTTTTTCAACATTGGCATTTGAACAGCCATATCCATTATTGAGTCTAATGCTGCTGCCACCGGCGTGCTCGGGGTATTGCCACCTGACGTTCCACCCAGTCCAGTAACGTGATTGACATTAATAGATTTAATCTTTTCAGCAGGCTTAACCATTTCGCTAACAATCTTGGGCATTGCTTCGAGGCGCGCCTTCTCCAGCTCCATTGCTATCATTGCCTCAGAACGGCTATTTTCTGCTTCTATACGCGCCCGCGTTCCGTCAGCATCAGCAATTTTTACTGCTTTATCAGCTTCTGCCGCTTCCCGGCGTACTGCAGCTTTGTCCTTAGAAACTGCCTTCTCGTTTTCAGCATGTATAATTTGCTGGGCTG
This sequence comes from uncultured Planktomarina sp., assembly GCA_913047725.1. Taxonomy (GTDB): domain Bacteria; phylum Pseudomonadota; class Alphaproteobacteria; order Rhodobacterales; family Rhodobacteraceae; genus Planktomarina. Next base: position 11,811 of record CAJWTH010000052.1, on the reverse strand, counting down.
CCACATTTCGTGCCTCTCCCTGTTTAAAAATTTCATCAAGCTTAACTCGGCGCTCCGCCTCCGCTGTAGCACGTGCTGTTTCAATTGATTCTGATGCCATCACAGCCTTTGCACGTGCAGAATCTGCATTGGACTGTGCAAGAATTTCTTCTTGGCTCTTTTTAGAGATCGCAATTTTGCTATCTTTCTGTGCGATAGAAAGTGCCTCTTCACGCGCAACCTCTGCAGCCTGAATAGACCGTTCCAAATCAATTCGAGCCGTCGTTACGCTCAATTCACTGTCAGCTTTTCGCATCGCAACTTCTGATACTTGAGCAGCAGACAAAGTCTCTATTTCTTGCTGTTGTGCAATCTCCGCTCGACGCTCGTCCAATTCGATCGCAAGCCGTTTGCGCGCGGCTTCCATTGCGGCGCGACGCACGCTTACCTCACTATCTGCGTCAATCTCAGCACGCTCTTTCTTAGACTTTGAAATTACCTCTGCTAATTTCCGCATTCCTACAGCGTTGAAGGCATTATTTTCATCAAGGGCCGCAAATGGTGTTTGGTCCAATGCCGTTAGTGAGACGCTATCTAATTGCAAACCATAGCGCGATAATGTGTCCAGAAGCATTTCACGAACATCCGCCACAAAAGTTGCCCGGTTTTCATGCAGCTCATCCATGGTTATTTTAGCCGCAACCGAACGCAATGCATCAACCAACATTCCATCAATCAAACCACTTAGCTCGTCTCGTTGGAACGTACGCTTTCCAAGAGTTTGGGCAGCCCGGGTGATCGCTTCCACATCTGGTTTTACAGAAACATAGAACTCAGCTCCAACATCAACCCGCAAACGGTCCTGCGTTATCAAGGATGCCTCACCTCGCCGATCTACATCCAATCGAAGCGTCGCCATATTAACGCGACTGATCTCATGGAAATAGGGTACTGCAAGCACACCCCCGTCAATTACAACGCGCCGTCCACTCGCTCCAGTTCTGACTAACGAAACTTCATTTGTGGCGCGCTCATAAAACCATGCCACAATAGCAATAATAGCTACCAAAATAATGAGTAGTAGGATGATCGAACCTAAAGTTCCCATCGTGTAGTCCTCCCTAAAGCCCGTGCGCTTTGCACAGTAAGTTCGATGACATGCCACCATCAGTGGGAATATTTGATCCCCGAATCCAGTGGGTCATGTCACTCAGTAAAAATGCAATAACAGGCGCAATGTCAGCTGGCCTGCCCGCTCTATCCATCGTCTTTCGATCTTCTTCGGCCCGAGCGCCTAACGTTTTCAAAAAATCGTTAAGTATCGGTGTGTCAACTGGCCCAGGACTGACCACATTCATACGAATTCCACGATCGCGCCACGTCCACCGATTACGTAGGGTCCATGCTAATACGACTTCTTTAGAGAAGAAATAGCTTCGACCACCTTCACTACCAACTTTCCACCGATCAACAAACGCTGCTATATTATCAAAGTCCAGCTCGTCTGATGCTTTAATTGCATCAACTGATTGGGCCCATCCATGGCCTGCCAATGATGCCACATTCACAATTGAGGCATTATCATTTAATTTTGGGATCAACTGGTAGGTTAGGTGTTTTAGCCCAACCAAATTAACTGCTAATAATTGTTCCGCTGGACGCGTGGGTGGGAGGCCTGCATTATTGACTAAGCCATCGATTCCACTTGGTAACACATCTACCAATGCTTCAATTGTGCGTTTGTCACCAAGGTCAGCACGATAAAACTCTTCCACGTGGTCAAAATTCTTAGTCACATCAATCCCAAGAACTTCAGCCCCTTGGTCAGTCAAAAACTTGGCCGTTTCCCAACCAATCCCGGACGACGAGCCAGTTACAATAATACGCTTACCCTTGAGTAAATCTCTCATTATCAAAATGCCGGCGGGTAAGGCCGACCCCCCCTATCCATAGTGATCCAGCGGGTTTCAGTAAATGTCTCCATTGCCCATTTGCCACCATGCCTACCAATTCCACTTGCCTTTGAGCCTCCAAATGGCGCGTGGGTCTCATCGTTTATGCTTGAACAATTTACGTGGCACATTCCAGTTTCCAAATGCTGAGACATATCTAATGCGCGTTGTTCATTACGCGTTATAATTCCACAGGATAGCCCATATTCAGTGTCGTTGTTCAATATGATGGCCTCTGCATCCGTTTTAAAGGATGCAACTACGGCTACTGGACCAAATGTCTCATCCCGCCAGACATCCATATCAGGTGTCACATTGGTTAAAATAGTTGGTTCTACAAAACGGCCATTAACCCCACCACCGAGCATAACTTTTGCTCCTTTATTAATCGCATCGTCTATTTGTGATTTTACCCGCTCAACCTGCCGGTTGTTAATTAGGGGGCCGTTGGTATTTGATTTTTCAGCTGTATTGCCAGTTTTAATTTTTCCAGCTCGCGTGACAAATTTTTGTAAGAAATCATCATAGATTTTTTCATGTACTAGTACTTTTTCAACACTCATACAGATTTGTCCCTGATGGAAAAATGCTCCAAAGCTTGCAGCTGAAGTCGCCCGCTCCATATCCGCATCATCCAAAACAATCAGGCTGTCTTTGCCACCGAGTTCAATACAGCATTTTTTTAGGTGAGCACCACATTTTGCTGCGATGCGCCGACCAACTGGTGTGGAGCCCGTAAAGGAAATGCCTTTTACTAAGGGATTATCAATTAACTCATCACCAACTTCTGGCGTTCTGTCACGCGACGCTGTGACTACGTTAAAAACACCGTTCGGTACTCCAGCCTCTTCCAAAATTTCTGCAAAGAATAAACCACCGGCGTAGGGTGTTTCCTCAGATGGCTTCAACACGATAGTGTTGCCTGTCGCCATTGCAAATGCGAACCCACGTGACGTCAGAATACCCGGCACGTTCCACGGGCTTATAACTCCCACAACACCAGTTGGGACACGCACAGCAGTAGACACTTTTCCGTATTGTGATGGTAAAATTTCGCCAATTGCCCCATAGCAAAGTCCTGCTGCTGCACGAAATGTTTCAGAAACATGCCCTGCTTCAAACATACCTTTTCCGTAGCTGCCACCACCTTCATATTGGGCCGCAATCACGTAGTCTTGTGCTCTCTTATCCCAAATATCTGCAATTTTGAGCATAAAATGTGCCCGCTCTTGGAAACGTAGAGACGACCAAGCTGGAAATGCCCGATGAGCTGCCTCAATTGCGCGCCTAGTTTCAGCTGCACCCGCATCAGGAACTTGCGCCCAAACAGTTCCGTCTGATGGATTTAAATCATCAAACTGACCAGGTGTGGCTTGCCACCGTCCGTCTACATAAAGGCCTTTGATTGCTGGGCCAGAAAAAATATTATCAAGCATATCTATTCCCTTTCAAAGTCGCCATCGTGGCGGCGAAAAACCTGTACACGTGGCCGTCTGTAAATTTCAATAACTGGTGGTTTTACATCAGCGGACGCATTTGATGCCAGTGCCACAGAAGTCAAATTAACTTTTTCTGCAAAAGTTTCTTTTTGCATCGTAGAGTTAGTACGGGCATTTTTTGCAGCTAGCTCAATTTCTTTCAAAACAACCTCAAGGCGAGGTGCAGCAGCACGCTCTACTTCTTTTTGAGTGACTGATATTGGCATACCAGCAGACACTGACCCAGCTGATGTTGCCGAGGCGCCTTCCACTAAATCTTCAATATCCAACCCAATTTGTTGATTGGCAGAGCGTCTGGGTTGCGGACGCAATTCAACTGGCACAGTTTCTGAATACAGATCTGATTTCCCTTTGGCATCACCCGTCAAATTAATATTTGAGTTTTCACTACTGACACCAAGATAGGCTTTTTGTACCGCAGGGTCAGTGGCTAACCGGGCGGCCGTATCTTCATGCGTAATTCGCGTATTCTCAAGTAGGTAGCCACGATCTGCAATTGCAAGACTTTGTTTTGCATTTTGCTCAACCAACAGAATGCCTATGCCAAGCTTTTTTACCACTCTAAGGTTTTGAAATAATTCTTGGCAGAGAAGTGGTGATAGCCCAAGAGACGGTTCATCCAGCATTAGAATTTGTGGGGCAGACATCATTGCGCGGCCAATTGCAACCATTTGCTGCTCACCTCCTGACATTGTTCGTACAATTTGTCCCTGGCGTTCTTGGAGTTTGGGGAAAAGCTTTAAAACTGAACCTAAATTGGCGTCTTCATCGCGTCTAGCCCGATTTGAATATGCACCTAACAGAAGATTTTCTTTTACGCTCAGATCACCGAAGATACCACGGCCCTCTGGAACTAATGCAATGCCCCGCTCTACAATTTGATCTGATGACAATTCTGTTAGCCGGTCTGAATCGAGGGTAACTTCACCGTTAACTTCACCTTCACAAATACCAGAAATTACACGAAGGAGGGTGGATTTCCCAGCACCATTTGCACCAAGAATTACAACAATCTCACCAAGGCCAACCCGTAATGAGACGTCTTGCAGTGCAGAGTGTTTCCCATAGGTTGCTGAAACGTTACTAACCTCAAGCATTATCGTCTCCCAAATAGGCACGGATAACTTCCCGATCTGACAAGACATCACCCGGCGTACCTTCAGCGATTTTACTACCAGACGCCATTACTACGCAGCGGTCACACAAAGATCTAATAGCATCCATCACATGCTCCACCATAACTATCGTGCGGCCCTCGTCACGTAGGGCGTTGATGAGTTCAATTCCAGTTCCAAGCTCCGTTGGGTTAAGTCCAGCTAGCCATTCATCAAGCAGCAAAACTTTTGGCTCTCCAGCAAGAACTCTCGCCAATTCAACCCGTTTTTGATCAATATAAGTAAGTGCAGAAACGGGAGCGTCATAAGAAGTGTCTAAACCTACTCGTTCAAGCATTTCATGCGCAAAGTCATCAGCTTCCCTACCCCAACGGCGCCTATAACCAAAAACAGCTCCCGCTTTAACGTTTTCCAAAACATTTAGTCCTGGCAACAAGCGCACAAGTTGAAACGTACGCCCAATACCTTCACGCGCTATCTTTTGCGCTGGCATCTCTGACAAGCGGCGCCCCTTCATGGATATCCGCCCAGTAGATGGCTTAAAGGCACCAGAAATCATATTCAGCATCGTGGTTTTGCCCGACCCATTTGGACCAATTACGCCAACCAACTCATGATTGTTAACGTCAAATGACATATCATTCACCGCAACCAAACCACCAAACCGTTTAGTCACGCCTTTTACAGATAGAATTGGTGATCCGTTCATGGCGTCCCACGCTGCGTTTTAGCTCGTAGTTGTTCGAAGCGACCGACAATTCCATGCGGCAAAACATAGACAATCAAAAGGAAGGTAAGACCTAAAAATAGAGTAGACTGATTGGGAAACTGAATGCTGGTCCATTCCCAAATTATGGTAAACGGAATAACGCCAACCAATGGCCCCCAAAGTCTGCCAGAACCCCCAAGGAGTGCCATGATGACAACTAGAAAACTTAATTGAGGGGAGAAAACCTGGTTTGGCTCAATGTAACTCCAGCGTGGAGCTAGAATAGCACCAACTAAGGCCGCAAAGAAACCTGTAGATGTGAAGAGAACTACTTTAGCCCAGGCTGTATTTATACCAACATGGCGCGCTACAGTTTCATCATTTCCAATTATCCTGAGAGCAAATCCAATTCGTGAGCGATTTACAACCCAACCAAACAAGTAAACTACCGCAGCAACAGAAAGGAGCAACCAGTAGATATGTTGATCTCGGAAATCCGTCAAAACGTATAACCCATGCGATCCCAGAAAATTATTTTGTATCCACGATACTAGATTGCGTATCATCTCTGCTAACCCAAGCGTAAAAATTACAAAATATACACCCGACAGCCGTAGGGTCGCAATCCCTATCAAAAATGCAAGTACCGCAGCGACAATAGGGCTGATTGCCAGCATTAGCCAGAAACTCAACTGATAGTCAGACATGCCTGTACCAACAAGGTATCCACCAACACCATAAAAAGCCCCAGTTGCTAGACTAATATAATGGGTCGGACCGGAAAATAATGCCCAAGACGTTGATAGGGCAACGTACGTCATGGCTGTCACGCCAATCGATAGCCAATATCCATTTGTAATTAGAGGAACAAAAATGGCTAAAAATACTACGATAGCTGCAACCAGAAGTTCGAGCCAACCAGAAGGTTTCATAACACGCGCCTCCCAAAGAGGCCCTGCGGACGAAACAGCAAGATAATAAGAAAAATTAAGTAGGCTGCCGCAAGCGTCAGACCCGGATCAATAAGCGTAGCTACAGTAGTTTCTATGACACCAAGAATTACTGCAGCGACGATTGCACCACGGATGTCACCTACCCCACCCATAATAACAATGATTAGTGCCTTAAGCGTAAAAACCACTCCAATAGAGGCATCGAGCGTGATGAACGTTGAGATCAAGGCACCGCCAATAGCCGCAATGGCACCACCCAGAGCGAAAGCGAACGCGGACACTCGGGGCACATTAATGCCAACCAAGCCACTTGCTTCAGTGCCGACTGACACAGCACGGACCGCAACACCTGAACGGGTATGGTTCATCCAGAGATACAATAAACCACCTATCAGAACTGCTATTATAAAGGCAACAAATCGGCTCAGGGAAGTTGTAGATCCCAGAATGGAAATTGGTGTAGAAAGGTATTTATATACAAAGAAACCTCCCTCAATAGACACCATTATTCCAATTAAAATAAATGACATTCCAAAGGTAGCTAGAATAGAATCTACCTCCAAATGGCCCTGTGTTTTTGATCTGCGTACGAGTGGTGTCAGCAGAAACCGGTAAATGAGCCAGTTGCCAATAAATGCGACTGGCGCCACTAGGACCACAGTTAACAAGGGACTAATCTGGTCTGTAGTGTAAAGCCAAAACGACGCCAAAGCACCAAGCACGAGAACCTCACCATTGGCGAGGTTCATGATGCGTGCGACACCATACTGCAGGTTAAGTCCCATGGCGACTAACGCGTAGGTTCCTGACAGAAGTAGGCCAGATACAATTATATCCATAATTTTTGAAGTCCTAATTAAGGGCGGGACATTGCCCGCCCTTAATTAATTTACTCAGACCAGCCACTTTTGGTGCGCACTGAAACTGCGCCATCAACATTGGAACCCTTTAAGCCTCGAAAGACACCGTCTTGCCATTGGCCAACGCTCCAAAACGTTTCTGAAACATTATTTTCAAACTTTAAGGTTCCCATCACGGTATCAAACGAATTGTCCTTGATGTATTGAGTGACTACTTCACGATCAATGCTTCCTGATCCTTCAATAGATTGCTCAAGGATTTGCATCGATGCGTATGTGTTAGCGGAAGCCCAGTAGTCAGCTGTTTTACCAGTAATATCCAAGTGCGCTTTGCGATATGCTGCTACCTTAGGGTCATCAACATTAGTACCACCTGCACCCAGCACATTATTAATTTTATTTCCATATGCGCCTTTGAATGCCGGGAAGCTGGTCGCAACTGCCGAATAATAAACAGCTACATCCAGATCTTCAATAATAGCTTGCTCAGCTAAGCCAAAGCTATCTGGTGGATAAGACCAGGCAACAAACGCTTTTGCCCCACTCGCTTTTGCGCCCTTCATCACTGGAGAAAGGTCAGGTGTTCCAAGCGGATAAGACTTGTCATAAACTAACTTAAAGCCAGCCTCAGTGAATAGATCACGCGCACGGTCAGCCAGTTCAATACCAAAGGCATCAGCTACGTTAACCATAGCGACTTCATTTCCAATCGCTCCAGCGTCGCGTTGTTCAATCAAAATGTCTCGGACGCCCTCAACAAATGCTGTTGTGGAACCAAGTGTAAAAAATAGATTTGGGTAGCGCTCAGTCAGTTCATATACTTTATCAGTGATTGCAGAAACGGCAATCATTGGGTAGCCATAGCGGCCATAAACCGGGGCAGATGCAATATTAAAACCAGTACCATATGGTGCTATAATAAAATCAACTTTATCTTGCTCAGCTAATCTCTGTGCCAGCTTGATGTGCTCACCTGGATTAGTTTTATCATCATATTGGATTAGCTCGATAGTCATTTTTTTTCCGCTGACGTTCAGGCCACCACGCGCATTAACCTGCTCCACCCATAGGTCTATATTTGGCCAGTGCGTTACAACGGTACCACCAGCCAATGGCCCAGTTTTTGGGGCAATTGCCCCAATTTTAATCACATCTGCCGCACTCACAGCGCTTGAGAACAATGCGGTTAAAGAAAAAGCAGCGGCAAAAGCAGTTTTTAAAATTATACGTCTAATCATTTTTTCCTCCCTGGAAAATCAAAATTTGGACATAATACTAGAAAATGTATCAGTGTCCTGACACCAGATCTCATTTAATTAGAAAGTGAGAATCGTAGACAGTCTGGGTCTTTATCTTTTTAAATACAACAAGGATTGTCAGATTTCTTATTATTTTAATCTGATATGATTTTAATTAACACTTAAATGGATCTAGGCGGGACACCGTAACTCTTCTCTTCTTCAAAATATTTTCAATGGTTGTAGCAAGGCTTCTTGTGTCATCATGGGTCTGGCGAGTTTCGGTGCCATAAGGCGAGGCCGCCAGTATTTGCATGATTTCTCCAGCACCTATGTGAAAGCTTGACGGCAATCCAATATCTTCAAAGCTGCGGGCTATTTGCTTCATCTCATCTTCCCAGCGAGCGGCATCGCAAGGTAATCTAGAAATATTTGTTTTTGCCCGCTGCGCTAAATTGGCCTGGCTCTGATCAACTTCCTGCAAATATAACTCAAGAAACCCGTGCTCCTCTGCGGCTAGCATGACATTTGTCAGAAGGGCATTCACTCCCTTGGTCATGGCCGCATAAGTCATTTTAAAGGCTGACGCCGTTCCAATATTGTTGCCCAAGTCAACAAGATCAATTCCAGATCCGTCAAGCTGTTTCAAGGGCTCAACGTTACCTCCAGACACGTAAAGGCGAGGCCTTTTGGATCCACTTGGGGGGGCGCCGACGATGCCACCGTCTATAAAGTTTGTATTGTTATCCATAAAAAGTTTTGAGATGTCAGCAGTCAGACTTGGTGCAATTGCATTGGCCTCCACAAAAAGTAGAGACGTTTTAGTGACTTTCAAAAGTTTAGAAACCCGTGCCGCCTCATCATAGGCAAATTGTGTTGGCAAAACCGAAAACAATATATCAGCGCGGGTCACGACAGCTTCGAGTGATACTTCCTCCTCAATATTAGCCTTTAACGCCCGCACGCACGACGCTTCAGAGCGGCCTGTCAGATCGGAGACTACGGTGTGGCCTGCATTCACAAAAGCACTCGCAAGTCCCGCACCCATTTCACCTACGCCTAAAAAGCCAATCGTCAACTGGGTCATTTCGAGGGCACCAATATCATGAGGGCTGATTTACAATTTAAGGACATAAACTCCTCCATTTTTGCAAACCATAACAAAGCTATCTTTATTTTGAAGCCCAAATTCTGCCTTGGCCAAATCTTTAGCAAAGGCGGATCCAGAAAATATCGAAAAATGGAGCCTTAAAACCTCGTACTAAACACAAGCTGCGATGTACTGGTTATCGTAGGTCCCATTTTTTTGATACCTCCCGAAACCTTTAGATTTTGTTTCCCATCAATACTATCAGTATTAATGCCTAGCGATAAGCCACCGCCACAGTTCGTCACTATAGTATCTCGGAACGACCTATCACATACTAATTTTGGCGTAGCGGTCATAACCCCCTTGTACCACCAGTTAGCCCCATCCGTATATGGAAGCCTAAATTCTGGGGCGAATTCTAGCGAAATTTGTTCACTGGCACCGATAGAAGTTACCTCGTTTGAGGAGGCTGAACCTACGTTGACATTAAAGTCAGCTGTCTGGCCGATTGATTTACTCACATCCAAAGATAGTGTGGGCCTAACTTCGATAATTCCAAATTTCATTGGACCAGTAAGCGACAGTCCAGTTGCCAACATTTCACCAGGATATATCGAGGAGGCAGTCATAATATCATTTTCAATAGTCATTTGATTTCTAACTACTGAGCCAGCGATATAGCCATCAAGGATAAGTTTTTGGGTAAGTTTACTTAGGAAATAGCTGCCCACCTTAACCCCTATGGAGGAGATATCCATTCTTGTATTCTCTCTTTTTCTACTGTGAGAAAGTGTTCCACCCAAAAAGCGACCTATAGTCAAAAATTCGGTCGCTGCGTATTCCGACCTGATTAATCCAGATGCATTTACCGTAATCGAACCATCTCTTTTCTTAGTAGTGTAGAATTCACCCACAGACATCTTGACAGTCACACCATCGTCAGAGGTTCTAACGCTGCTTGTTGCGCCATTAATATTTGCCTGCTGATTATTTGCAGCAAAATTCATACGAGATTTTGTATTTGTCTGTACCTCTCCACAGCGATTTGATGATGTAGCCGCACATTTATTATTGTTGCTTATGAACTCAGAGCGAGCAGTGAGCATCATAGCAGTATTTGCGACAACAAAGTCAGACATTTGTGTCTTCGTATTGGAGCGGATCGAATTCACCACTTCAGGCGCAACCGCTGCAAAAGCCTCACTTGGGGTTAACTGGCGTACTGTTATCCAAACGGTGTCTCGGTCAGAATCAACGCCATGATCATCAGTTACAACGAGTGCGAATATTAGGTTTAAGTGTACCTCATTTAACTTCAATACCGGAGCCGTGAAGGTAGGCCTCACTACATTAGGATCTGAGAGGGTGACAGATCTGCCAGATATCTGTGTCCACTTGTAGGAAATCGTATCACCAACATCGGGATCGGCTGATGAGGAGCCGTCTAGTGTGACCAACGTGCCGGAAGCTATCAGCTGAGCGGGACCAGCATCTGAGACTGGATCTTTGTTAAAAGAGAAATGCACCATAATTGTTACGGTATCAGCTGTAGCAACCTTGCCGTGGTTATCTGTAACGATCAAAGAGAAGACCACGGCCACCGGTAGGTCACCGTCATTTAAAGATGGCGACGTGAATGTAGGTTTGGCGGCAGTTGCATCTGACAGGGTCACAGATGGGCCAGAAGTTTGTGTCCATGCATAGGAAAGACTATTACCGACATCTGGGTCTGATGATGAAGAGCCATCTAGAGTGACAGTTATTGTCTTAAGGACAGCTTGATCTGGGCCAGCATTCGAGACAGGTGGGGCGTTAACTCCAACAGATCCACTAATGCTAACACTCGCTGAGGGTAGCGCACTGAAAAACGTTTGTTGGTTTCCAGCGAGATCTTTATATGAAATCTTATAAGTTACCTCGCCCTCTTTATCATTTTCACTCGCAGTGTAGGACGCGGTCCAAGTCATGCCACCATTCGAACTGGTATACGTTATAGAGGTGTCCTCTACGGCTTGACCACCAGACCAAAATATAACCACCGGCTGTTGGATTTTTGTATTTGCGGTAAAGGTGACAATTACTTCATCAGCTACAATCGCCAAAGAATTGTTTGCATTGGCTGAACCAATTTCAGCCGCATCTGCTTCCGGTGTTGTTTTATCAAAAGTCACAGCACTCGCGTCCGTTACTGCGGATACGTCCACTCCCAAGATTCCTAGAAGATCCTTGAAGGCGATAGTGAAGCTGATCCCGCCTTCCGAGTCATTTTCGTGACCTTTATAGGTGGCAGTCCAGGTAATCCCACCATCCGCAGTGGCGTAGGTGATGCCGGTACCCTGGTTTGCTATTGAATTTCCACCCGACTGAAATGTGACTACCGGCTGTTGAATTTCTTCATCTGCAACAAGAGTTAAGA
>CAJWTH010000051.1 GCA_913047725.1 uncultured Planktomarina sp. | reverse complement strand
GACCAGACATTCCAAATAGCAATATACGTTTCGCCTTGCTTCTCTTCCAGTCTTGGCTGCTTGTATAGATCATCGTGCTTGTATCCCTTGTCGTCTTTCACTCATATGCTGATATTTATTTCTGGACCAGACTTTGATCTACTTTCTATGATTTAGATTTATATAATTGGCTACTAAAATCATCGCAGCACCGGTAACCATAAAAATATCTAAATTTTCACCATAAAAACTCATTCCAATTATTGCTATCAGGGGAAGTCTTACAAAATCAACTGGCATTACAACACTGGCAGGCGCTAACGTTAGGGATTTTGTAAGACAGAAATGAGCGCTAAGCCCGGCAAGGCCAATCATTACTACCCAAGATGCATTATCGGGTGAGGGAATGGTTATTTCTCCATCATATCCAGAGCAAATCAGGCCAAAGATAATTTGTAAACCGGTTAGAAAAAATAGGATCTTTGTAAGAGAGTCTGTTTCAGTCAGTCTTCGTGTTATCATAGCTGATGCTGCAAAGCCTATCGCGGCAGTGGCGGCAGCAATTATGCCAATACTTAGGGAACCAATTTCAGGTCTTGTAACGAATAAAACTCCCAAAAACCCTAAGGCTGCGATGCAAACTTTTCTGAATGTTAATTGTTCTTTCAAAAATATAGGAGCCAAAAGCACAACCCATATTGGTGATGTAAACTCTAGTGCAAAAAGCTGTGCGAGTGGTATTATTGGTAGTGCAAAAAACCAAAGGTTTTGACCCATAAAATGAAAAATATTTCGAATGAAATGGATTGAAAATTTTTGAAAATTTATTTCATGGTGAGTGTTTATGATTTTAGCAGTCAATATTACTATTAAAAAACCAATTAAAGACCGGTACAACATAATCTCAAAGGTGTCGAGTTGGTCTGATACGGCGCGCCCCGCAATGGCCATTGTTATAAAGGAGAAGATAGCTCCTATCATCCAAAGTGCTGCGCTCCTGTATGGTGTTTTTGAATGTTCCATAATTACCACAAGCTTAGTTTTCAAAAGACGTATTCGCCGTTGATTTGGGTAACATCCGTTCTATGAATATTAACAGTACAATTTATAAAGCTTTTTCTGATAATAGGATAGCCCCAACAGATCCTGCTGTGTTTTTACTATTAATGACAATTAAAAGTGTGTTTACATATTAACTGATCAATAGCTAATTACTGGTTAAAGTTTTTTATATACTGGGCTGTTGGGTTGGTTAATAACATCTGCGTAGGTAAGTGTCTTAATTTGCAACCGGCAGAAAGATTATAGGTGCCAAGCCAAATTGTTTCAGCCCGTAAGTAGGGAGCATTTCGAATTTTTAACTTAGGATGTAACCCGCTAGGTAACGGTAGGTCCCAATCTTCAGCTTTGAGGTCACGAAATTCAACGTTTAGGTGAATATCTGTATGGGTAAAAAGGTAGCGTAATGCTTGAGCGGGAAGTGTTGACGCAAGTTTTAAATTAGGTTCCTGAAATATATCCTTATTGCTGGTTATAGACCGAACTTGTGCCAAAATATTAGCCATTGAGCGTGCGCTGTAACTTATATCTGAAATTAGTTCAGCCCGTGTCCATCCAGGAATTCGAGACTCGCCATATAGTTCACTATTGGTAAGCTCATTGAGTTGACGTGCGAAGTAAGCCGCGCCACGCCTTGCCAGTAAAAGCTCCTCGGTTGGGGCATTGTGCGCATCGTAACGAGCACCTTTACCTTGGCGCTTCATAAAAGCGGCACGGATGGTCTGATCAGCAGCGTTTATCTCTGAAATTATTGGATCCACTGGATTTAATCTTCTACCTTACTGCGCATGAAATTTAAACGTTCCATAATTGGTGCATCTGAGAAACGGAACAAGTCGAGCTGAGTTTCAGCTTGTAAAGACCAAGAAATCCAGGAAGGAACGACAAACATGTCTCCCTTTTCCAGAGTATGAGTGATACCATTCAATAGCACCGCTCCACGCCCTTCAAAAACCTGAAAAACTGTTGATCCAACATCTTGGCGTAGGTTGGTCTCAATGCCAGGGCGTAATCTGTGGAATTCACATCTTATTGTAGGCATAACATCACCACCTGTGGTCGGGTTTACGTAGCGTATTGCGGCGTGCCCTTGAGCGGTGGTGGCTGGCTGTCCTTCATCCTCTAGCAAAAACTGTTCGGTGAGCGCGCGATTAGTAATTTCCCACCGATATGCCCCAATTGGCGAAGCCGGAGTGTTTTGTAGCTGAGATAATGGCCGTAGACCTGCGTGACCCCAAAGCCGCTCACTGCGTGAGTAATCTGGTGTAGCATAATCTGTTACCCGTTCAGAACCAAATTCAAAGAATCCAACATCCATCTGTTGTGTGAAGGGAATATCGAGCCCATCAATCCAAGCCATTGGGCTGTCTGTATCATTATGGTGCCCATGAAAGCTCCACCCAGGTGTCAGCAATAAATCTCCGCGCGACATACGAATAGGGTCACCGTTTACGACTGTCCAGACACCTTCGCCTTCCACCACAAACCGGAAGGCGTTCTGTGAATGACGATGTTCTGGCGCAGTTTCACGTGGGCCCAAATATTGGATAGCTGACCAAAGTGTGGGGCTAATATAGGCATTTCCATCAAGTCCAGGGTTGGACAGTCCAATTGCACGCCTTTCTCCACCGCGTCCAACTGGAATTAAGTCACCAGCCTTTTTTGCGAGTGGTAATAGCCTCGACCATTTCCATACGTGTGGCACTGCCTTTGGCTTTGGATGCACAGGCATTAGATCACCAAGTTGGGTCCACAGCGGCATCAAGTGTTCGTCTGCAAATGCCCTGTAAAGCGCCCTAATTTCTGGAGTATCATCAGGTTGCATGGCGTGCTCAACTTTATCTAATTTGGTATCTGAAGTCATATTAGGTGCTCTCTGATAAGGTAGTTTTAATTTTATTAGGTTGCGTCTAGTTGGGGTGTTGGCGCTTCATTGTAAAACTGGGACGGTAATTGAGCTCATCCCAGTATTTTAGAAAATTATTTAAGCCTTTTGAGTTATTTTAGTTTCGATTTGACCTAATCCTTCAATGGACACAGTGCATTTGTCACCGTCTATAAGTGGGCCAACGCCAGCTGGGGTACCTGTCATAATTAAATCACCAGAGTGTAACTCTATAGAGTGGGATAAAATCGAAATAATTTCGCTCACTGACCAAATAAGTTCAGCAATGTCAGCGTTCTGCTTTATTTTGCCATTTACAGAGAGACTTATTTGGCCCTGAATCAAATGACCAGTTTTTGATATTGGATGAACTGGACCAATAATAGCTGAACGGTCAAAGGCTTTGCCTATATCCCAAGGACGTCCTTTTTCTCGTGCTTGTTGTTGCAAGTCACGTCGGGTTAAGTCGTTTCCAATGGCATAACCCCACACATGGGACATGCTGTCCACCTCGGTTATGTCGCGTCCACGTTTTCCGATTACTACTACCAGCTCGGCTTCATAATGAAAATTTTTTGTTTGTGGGGGGTATGGAATTGAAACATTGTTATCAACCACAGCATCGGCTGGTTTAGTGAAAAAAAACGGTGGCTCGCGGTTTGGGTCGGCACCCATCTCTCGTGCATGCGCTGCGTAGTTTCGTCCTACACAAAAGATACGGCGAACTGGAAGGCGGTCTTCGGACTCAAAAACCTCAACAGTAGCCTGTCCAGGTGGCTCAAAAACATAACCCATGGATATCCTTTCGATTAGTGTTTTGCTATTCTTTGATAGATTTTGATATTATTACAAGTGCTTGCCGATCAATTTTTCCAGTCCCAGTTTTAGGTAATTCAGCGATATATTCTATAAGGCGTGGAGACTTGTAGGGTGTAAGCATCGATTTGACGTAATTCCGGAGCGAGAGTGTTTGTTTGTCAGATGCCTCAACGTTGGAAACTAAACTAATAACAGCGCGCAACGCCATCCGTTTGTCGTCTAATTGATGCGCAAGAACTGCGCATTCATGAACTTCTGGGTGTTCGTTGAGGCAACGCTCAACTTCTAATGGCCATACCCATTGGCCAGATATTTTAATAAGATCATCTGCGCGACCCTGAAAGTAGTAATATCCGTCGTGTTCTATAAAACGGTCGCCCGTATAGACCCATTCGCCACGCATTGTATCACGCGTTTTGTCTGGCCGTCTCCAGTAGATGGGGGCAGAAGAGTCTCCGCGTACATACATTACGCCTTCTTGCCCCGAATCCACTGGAGTACCATCGGGTGTTTCAAGTTTAATCTCAAATCCACTCACACGAGCGCCAGCAGCACCGATACGATGATCATCTAATTTATTGGAAAGATAGACATGTAGCATCTCGGTGGATCCCAGACCCTCAGTTGGTCCGTGTCCGACCTTACGTTTCCAGGCATTGTAAACCTCTTCAGAGAGAATTTCTGCTGCTGACATTGATTGGCGCAGTGAGCCAAGGTCTCTATTAAGAATGTCATCGGACCGAGATAACGCGGTAAATAGCGTTGGTAGGCCAAATAAAACCGTTGGTTTGTATGTCTCAATAGCATCAAATACATTTTTTGGATCAGGGGCCCCTGGCATCATAAGGGCTGTAGCTCCTTGCGAAATTGGAAAAATTAAAGAATTACCAAATCCATATGCAAAATAAGATTTAGGTACTGAATAGCAGATGTCATCATCGGAAAGATTCAGGACATTGTCACCAAATGAAGCTTGGACATAAGCCATATCATGGTGCAAATGAACGATGCCCTTGGGTCGTCCGGTCGTACCCGATGAATACATCCAAAATGCCATATCGCTAGGATCTGTATTTGCGCAGTCTAAGTCTGTTTTTTGAGTTTTTAAGAATTTTCTTACATTTAAAAAAACTCTGTGTTCAACATCGGTGTTAACTAAAACAGTTTGGGGTAACTTCAGCCCTTCGCGCGTTACGTCTGAGTAGACGTCCGCTAGGTTTCCTTCAACAATGGCTAATTTAGCGTCGGCGTCTTTTAGAAAATAAGCTAATACATCTGGCTTTGTTTGGATATTCATTAATACTGGCACAAACCCTGCTCGAACGGCGCCATAAAACGCCGCAACAAACGTGGGTGTGTCATCTAAAAGAAACGCAATTCGTTCACCTCGCTGAAGTCCAGCGGAAATAAAAGCGTTACCCCATTGTGCAGCATCAGCGATCACCTCTTGGTAGGTGAGAATGCCAATTGGTCCAACAAGCGCAATTTTATCTGGTTTTTTCGACAGGTTTTGCCAAAGTATTTCTGAACAGTTTTTATGGACTGATCGGTCAAACCCTATTTCAACTGCCCCCGGCGACTGCTTTGATACTGGATCTACAATAAGATTAGAATGCAAATTTGGATCGACCCCATCACTGGGGTCATTTGGATGGCTGGCATCGTGTGTTTTGCTACGGTTCGAATTAGCCATGACTTCTTTCATAATGGGTTACCTAAAAAAATTCCAACAATGTTCCAGTTGATCTGCGCGAAATCAGATAATCTTCAATTAATAACTTTATTTTTTCTTGCTTTTAAATTCCTGATAGGCGCCGGCAAACGTTGGCGCTACCTTTAGTAGGCGCTCGTCTGTCATTCGTCCGGATCGTGTGAGGTAATCATAGGCAAAATCCAGTGGTTTAAGTTGCATTTTGTGACCAAAAGATTCGTACCATACAGCAGAAGTGGTAGCAGCATTTACTATTTTGTGGGCGATAGGCTGTCTATGGTTTTGATAAGCTGCAAGCGCCTCATCTATATTGGTATGGTTTTTTAATGATTGAACCAATGAGATGGAATCTTCCATTGCCAACCGAGTACCGGAGCCTATTGAGAAATGAGCGCTATGGGCCGCATCCCCTATTAGAACGTTACGCCCGGAAACCCAATTTTCACACCATAACCTTGGAAACTGACGCCAGTTTGATTTATTTGTAATAAGTTCAGTACCTTTTAAAGTTTTCTTAAATAGGTTTGAACAAATTTTTGCACTTTCCATTTCATCCATTTTACTAAATCCAAAGGATTTAAAGGTTTCATTTTCGCATTCAATGATAAATGTACTGCGGTCAGGCGAAAATCTGTAGTGGTGTGCATTTAATGGCCCGTTATTTGTTTCAATGAAGGTTTGGGTGAGAGTATCAAATGGAATACTTGCTCCAAACCAAGCAAAGTGATTTTGAAAATATTCCAACTTTGGTTTAAATGTTTTTGCAAATGTGCGCCTCACTAGTGAATTTAGACCATCAGCGCCTATAACAATATCCGCTTTCAGTTCATCTACTGATTTGAGTTCTGTTTTGAAACGAACTGGAATACCCAAAGCCGTTGCCCGTTCCTTTAGCACTTCTATTAATCTATGCCGGCTAATCGCCGTGAACCCAACACCATCCAATGTAACTTGGCCTGCTGGTAAATTAAGCGTCATATTTTCCCAATTTTCCATAAGAGGAATTATCATTTGATGGGTCTCGGGGTCGTCAGATTTAAGAAAAGTTAAAGCTTCATTCGAAAAGACGACCCCAAAGCCAAATGTTGCGCCTTCTGGGTTTTGTTCGGTAACGCGAACGCGTACGTTGGGGAGAAGCCTACGGATTAAGATCGCCGTATATAGTCCTGCAGGACCGGCTCCAAGTATTTCGATTTGTGATAGTTGGCTCATTATCGCCAGTTGCTCCTTGAATAACGATTAAATCTTATGGCCGTTTTACTAAAATTAATAACTATCAAATCATTATTTGTAAGTTGTTAGAAAATAAATTCGCATCAAAGCAGATAAGTCAATAATCCTTCGAAACTTTAGAATTCTTAGTAAAAGTAGGCCTTAACGATTAAAGTGTTGTGCGCTTGGTTTGTCAGAAAATATTTTGCATATAAAAGCTTAATATATATTATAGATGTTGACGGCATTAATTATTTACCACAACAATTAGAGATATGTCTTGGGTGACGATGAACGGGAAATTTCTAACTACATAACCAAGTAGCTAGATCAAAATATCCGTACAGTCATTTTGAAATATTTCAGAGCCAAGGTGTCTGAATGGGAGAAAAAAAATGAAAAATAAATTTATTACAGCTGTGATTGCAGCTGGTTTTGTCGCAAGCGCCGGTACGGCTTTTGCGGAAACGATTAAGGTTGGCTATATGACAACTCTGTCTGGTGGGGCAGGAATTATAGGCAAACAAATGAAAAATGCCGTAGAACTTGCGATGGAGCACAAGGGTGGAAAGCTTGGTGGAATGGATGCGGAAGTCATTTTTGTAGATGATCAACGAAAGCCAGATGTTACCAAGCAATTAGCAAATAAATTGCTTAAAAGTGAAAAAGTTGACGTTATTGGTGGGATAATATGGTCAAATTTACTTATGGCTATTCATAAGCAAGTTACCCGTTCTGATACATTGCTCATTAGTTCAAATGCGGGACCGTCACCGGTTGCTGGAAGTAACTGTCATAAAAACTTTTTTTCAATGTCATGGCAGAATGACCAAACACCGGAAGCTATGGGTGCGTATATGAATAGCGCTGGCGTTAAATCGGTTTATGCAATGGCGCCAAACTATCAGGCCGGCAAAGACATGATAGCGGGATTTAAGAGGTTCTATGACGGAGAAGTTGTGGGTGAGGTATATACGAAGCTAGGTCAGACTGACTTTCAGGCTGAATTATCTGCTTTGCGGGCAGCAAAGCCACCAGCAACCTTTATATTTCAGCCTGGTGGAATGGGTATCAACTTTGTAAAACAGTGGAAGCAGGCCGGCATGGATGATGTTAGTAAGCTTTATACCGTTTTTAGTGTTGATGGGATTTCATTGCCTGCTCTAAAGGAAACCGCCTTAGGTACTATCAGTACACAGACTTGGTCACCTGACCTCGATAATGCTATAAATAAAAAGTTTGTTGCAGACTATAAATCTAAGTTTGGGGGTTATCCTTCTTTTTATGCTGCTCAAGCTTATGACACTATTCTTGCCATTGATCATGCTGTTGCGAAGTCGGGTAGTAAGGACACGGCTAAAATGCGCGAAGTTTTGGCTGCAGGTGGCATACCAACCACACGTGGGTCATTAAAAATGAATAGCAATCATTTTCCAATACAAAATTTCTATCTACGAGAGGCTGTAAAGGATTCCGATGGCGTGGTTACGTCAAAAATTATTGATACTGTTTTTGAAGACCATGGTGATGCGTACGCGCAAGACTGTAAGTTTTAAAGATATCGTTTTAAGGTTGTTGGCGTTAGAATTAACGCCAACAACCGATAATATAAAACTAAACCTCATCTCGGTAACAGAAAAATATGACATTAACATTGTTACTTGAACAGATTTTTAATGGTCTGCAGGCAGGGATAACGTTATTTTTAATTGCGGCGGGACTTACCTTGATCCTAGGTATTATGGATTTCGTGTTCTTAGCCCATGGTTCCCAGGTAATGATCGGTGCCTACGCAGCAGCTGCAATTACTATTGCAACAAATAATTTTTACTTTGGAATTTTAGCCGCGATACCGATTACATTTGTATGTGGTTACCTGCTGGAGTGGTTGATAATTCGACATCTGTACAGGCGCGATCATATGGATCAGGTGCTTGCAACATTTGGTTTAATTTTATTCTTTAATGAGGCTATCAGGATCGGTTTTGGGCCCGCAGCTTTATTTACTAACTTCCCATCTTCTTTGTCAGGTTTCATTGAAATTTTACCAGATACACCTTACCCAGTTTATCGTATTTTAATTATATTAGTTGGTTTGTTATGCGCTCTTGGAATACACCTCTTTGTTTCACGTACACGTGTTGGCGCAATGGTTCGCGCCGGTGCCAGCAACCCTGAAATGACGGCAGCTCTGGGTATTAACGTTAAAATTCTTTTTCGGTTTATATTTGCGGCTGGTGCTACGTTTGCTGGTCTGGCGGGGATGATGATTGGTCCGCTTACTTCCGTAGAACCAGGAATGGGGGAACCCCTTTTGATCCTATCACTTGTTGTGATTATCATTGGTGGAATAGGGTCAGTCAGAGGCGCATTTATCGCAGCCATCCTTATAGGTCTTGTTGATACTGTTGGTAGGGTGATGTTGCCGATGTTATTTAAAACTTTTATGAGTGTTTCAACTGCCGACACTGCAGGTCCAGCGTTAGCTTCGATGAGTGTGTATATTTTAATGGCTGTCGTTTTGGTTTTTAAGCCAACGGGGCTATTTCCTCCCAAGGGAGCCTGAACAGATGGTTTTAGATCTGTTCAAAAAGTTTACCACACTTTGGATTATACTTGTTGTATTAGCTTTTTTTCCAATCTTTACATCAACCTTTGATCTGCCTTTTTGGAATGACGTCGTTATGAGAATTATGCTGCTGGGCATGGCAGCGATGGGACTTAATATTGTTTTTGGGTTTGGTGGGATGGTTTCCTTTGGTCATGCTGCTTTTATGGGTGTTGGTGCCTACTGTGCTGGAATAAGCCAGTATTATGGACTGGATAATGGCTGGTATCAGCTTCTAATGTCGGCTGTAAGTTGCGGCATACTGGGTATAATGATTGGATTTTTAGCTCTACGGACCAGTGGAATATATTTTATCATGATTACTCTGGCATTTGCGCAGATGCTGTATTTCTTTTTTGTCAGTCTTGAACAGTTTGGTGGTGATGATGGGTTAATTATGGACCGATCAGATTTTATTTTTATTGATCTTTATGAGCCATTACGCCTTTATTATTTGATTTTCTTCATTTTAGCTGCAGTGAGCATCATGCTAATGCTACTTATTAGATCTAGGTTTGGCGTCATCCTGCAGGCAATCAAATCAAATGAGAGCCGAGTTGAGGCAATGGGGTTAAACCCACTTAAATTCAAATTAACGGGATATGTAATCTCAGCTGTGATTTGTGGTTTATCTGGTTGTTTGTTCGCTTCTTGGCAGGAATTTGTCTCGCCTGATATCATGCATTGGACGAGGTCTGGTGATTTGATGATAATTATAATACTCGGCGGCCTGACTTACGTGGCTGGCCCACTGGTTGGGGCTATAGTCTTTCTACTTCTTGAGGAACTTTTGCCAGATCTTCTCCACGTTGTTTTCCCATCTATTGCTGAGAACTGGATGATAATATTTGGTCCATTATTGATTGCAGTCGTTCTCTTTGGAAAGGGTGGTTTGATGGGTGTAGTAGGCAACAGGTTTACAAGGCCTGCGGCTAGGAAAGATCAATGACAAGTTCTATTTTAGAATTACGGTCAGTAAAAAAGAAATTTGGTGCTCTCACGGCTACAGATAATGTCTCACTGAATATTCAGAAAGGTGAAATTCACGCCTTAATTGGGCCCAATGGGGCTGGAAAGACAACACTCATTAGCCAAATATTTGGAAACTTAGCACCTGACTCTGGAGAGATTTTGTTGGATGGAAAAAACATTACCAATACTTCCGTCTCAAACCGTGCCCTTTTAGGTATTGGGCGTTCTTTTCAAATAAGTAATGTTCTTATGGATTTTTCTGTTCTTGAAAATGCTATTGTTGCTAAGATCTCTCACTCGCGGAAAACCTTTCGTTTTTTCAAGCCAGCATTCAATGATCCAGATCTAATAGATGGTGGCCTAGCAATCCTGAAAAGGGTTGGTATAGAGCACATGGCTGACAGGAATGTTTCGGATTTAGCGCATGGGGAACGGCGACTTTTAGAGCTCTCATTGGCATTGGCGATGCAACCAGTGTTGGTGCTTCTTGACGAGCCTATGGCGGGCGCTGGTCCAGAAGACACGGTTTTCATGACAAAGGTAATTGCAGGCTTAAAAAGTGATACAACGATCTTGCTAATTGAACATGACATGGACGTTGTGTTCCAACTAGCGGAAAGAATTAGTGTATTGGTGGAGGGAGCTGTGATAGCCTCTGGGACCCCCAATGAAATCAGTAATAATACACTGGTACGAGAAGCTTACCTTGGGAGTGATGAATGATTTTGGAGCTCTCGGGAGTTATGGCAGGGTATGGTAGTGGCCAGGTACTTTTTGGCCTCGATCTGCAAATAGAGGCTGGCCAATGTGTTTCATTAATGGGGCGCAACGGCATGGGTAAATCAACAACTATTCGGACCATTATGGGCCAGTTGCTTCCCACTTCAGGTATGATTAATCGATTTGGAGTTAGCTCAATAACGGCGTCACCTTACGAAATAGCACAATCTGGTGTAGGACTTGTGCCTGAAGGCCGACAAATATTTCCAAATTTGTCGGTACGTGAGAATCTTACCACTTTCTACCGGCCCCCGCATGCTGCCCAGAAAAGTAGTTGGACAGAGCAGAAAGTCTTGGAACTATTCCCCCGTTTAAGCGAACGGTTAGAAAATTTAGGGAGTCAACTATCAGGTGGAGAGCAACAAATGCTCGCCATTGGTAGAGCTCTTATGACTAACCCCAAGTTACTAATATTGGATGAGGCAACAGAAGGTCTGGCGCCTCTGGTCCGGAAACAGATCTGGAATAGTCTCTATTCTCTCAAAGAAAGTGGCCAATCAATCCTTGTTGTAGACAAAAATATATCAGCTTTGGCTAAGCTGTCAGATCATCACTATATTCTCGATAAAGGGCTGGTAGCATGGCACGGGAATTCATTAGAACTAGTAGGCAACCCTGGACTTAAGGCGCAATATCTTGGTGTTTAACTAGTTGAGATTGAATAGAAATATTTCATTTTCTTAAAATAGTATAACTAACTAGAATTTCTTAAAAGTAATTGGTTCATCTCATGATGCCAATAAAGTTATTATCTATCAGTCCTATCTCCTTCATTAAACTCATCGATCGCAATTTAAAGTTCATTAAGGCTCATTCACTAGTCCATCAAATAAGTTCAGAGCCTTGTTGAATTTGTCACGACAACCTTTATTACAAAAGCCAACCACGTGACCCTTGTATATAGTAAGAGAGTTTTCTGCGATTGGGTTTCCCGACCACGGGCAATTTGTATTTATTGCGTTCTTAATTTTCAAACTTGTTAAAATGTTCATTTATTTCGCCTTTTATTACCTAGTTAACTCTTCTTCCTGAGGATACTGGAATACATCGTCTATATTTCTACCAGTTAAGTAAACAGAATGTTGTGAGGTTTAGGGGGTGGGGATATTTATAATAATACTGATATGATCACCATCAAAACTGCCAAGAAGACTAAGACGAAAACACATCTTTTAATTAAAACCAGTGAATCATTTATCTTATTAAAATAACTCTTAATTTCATCGGACTTACCCATTCTAGATAAGAGGTCTTTTAAGTCACTCATCCTATCTCCCACATTAAACTCATCGTCTATATTTCTATCAGTTAAGTAAACAAAATGTTGTGAGATTTAAGAGGTGGAGGCTATTTATGAAAATATTCCCATGGGAATATATTGGTTGGATATTTATCATAGGAATTATGACAACGAATTGTCCTCATTAGTTTGTAACTTTGTTTGTAACAAGAAAATAAAAACCTATATTTTTATAATAATTTTATAGAACTTACAACACCTAGGTATAAATTAAATTGTTTATAAACAAAGACTTATGAAGCTTACTTCATTCCCACTCAATTGTTCCTGGGGGTTTAGACGTAATATCATATGTAACACGGTTTATACCTTCAACTT
>CAJWTH010000050.1 GCA_913047725.1 uncultured Planktomarina sp. | reverse complement strand
TCTCTGATATCATGTCCAGATCCCATTGGATCAGGATTACCATTAGGGCCCTCGGGGTTGACGTAGATCAAACCCATTTGGACTGCTGCCAGTGGATTTTCGAGTTCACGTTCGCCGCTGTAGCGATTGTCATCAAGCCAGATGTCTTCGGTGCCCCAGTATATATCTTCTTCAGGCTCCCACACGTCAACGCGGCCACCACCAAAGCCAAAGGTTTTAAAGCCCATGGATTCCAGGGCAACATTGCCTGTTAAAATCATCAAGTCTGCCCAGGATAGGGCCTTCCCATATTTCTGCTTAATTGGCCAAAGCAGCCTACGAGATTTATCTAGGTTACCGTTGTCAGGCCAGCTATTAAGTGGGGCAAATCTTTGTTGCCCTGCGCCTGCACCGCCGCGGCCATCCGCGGTGCGGTAGGTTCCCGCGCTGTGCCAGGCCATGCGAATAAAGAATGGACCGTAGTGCCCGTAATCCGCTGGCCACCAGTCTTGGCTGTCAGTCATCAATGCTGTCAGATCTGCCTTGACCGCATCAAGGTCTAGTTTTTTAAATTCTTCTGCATAGTCAAAATCCGCATCCATGGGATCAGACAGGCTGGAATGCTGAGCCAGGATTTTAAGGTTCAACTGGTTTGGCCACCAATCTGTGTTTGATCTACCGCGCGAGGCTGCATTAGTTGCAGCACCGTGCATTACTGGGCACTTGCCGCCCTCTGGTGCGTCTCTTCCGTCCATTATACTCTCCAATCTGGGTCTCTTAAAAGTTTTTACCTTGATATTAAGCCTAAAGTAATGAGGGCAACACTTAACAAATATGACGTTGGGACAAACTTTCCAACTTTATTTTTATTTTTTTTCACACAAATCGATTTACGTAGTTTTCTAGGATTTCCTGTTGGCCAGATACCGGTCTAGGTGAAATCTTATTGTCGGTGACGGATTTGGCAATACTGGCGAGGTCACTATTCAGCATTTCCTGCGCTTTGGGAGTTTCCCAGCCTGCATAGCGTTCCTTAAGGGCCTCCTCTAAGCCACCATCTTCTAGCATCTTAGCCGCAGCCTTGAGCCCACGCGCGCAGACGTCCATGCCGCCTATATGGGCCGCAATTAAGTCTTTTGGGTCGAGTGACTGGCGTCTGAGTTTCGCATCAAAATTAGTGCCGCCCGAGCCCAGGCCCCCATTTTTAAGGATATGATAATAAGCCAAGGCAACTTCGGGGACGTTATTGGGGAATTGGTCAGTGTCCCAACCAGATTGGTAGTCATTGCGGTTCATGTCGATTGAGCCGAGGACGCCCAGTGATGCTGCCGTCGCTATCTCATGCTCAAATGAGTGGCCGGCTAAAATGGCGTGGCCCTGCTCAAGATTTAATTTTATATCTTTTTCCAGACCGTATTTCTGTAGGAAGCCAAAGCAAGTCGCCGCATCATAGTCGTATTGGTGTTTTGAGGGTTCCTGTGGCTTTGGCTCAACTAATATCTGCCCCTTGAAGCCAATTTTATGTTTGTAATCGACAACCATCGATAGGAAGCGTCCCATGTGGTCTAACTCAAGCCCCATGTTGGTGTTGAGTAATGTCTCATATCCCTCGCGCCCTCCCCAGAGGACATAATTTTCACCACTGAGTTTATGGGTAGCGTCGAGGCAACTTTTAACAGTGGCTGCGGCAAACGCAAAAACATCGGGATCCGGATTAGTTGAAGCCCCACTCATCCAGCGGCGATGGGTAAACATATTAGCCGTTCCCCAAAGGAGCTTAGTTCCCGTGGATTGCATTTTCTCACCAAAGTAATCGGTAATTTCATCCAGCGTGCTGCGGTTGGTATCAAAATGCCCCGTCTCAGGCCTTATGTCTGCATCATGCCAGCAGAAGTAAGGGACACCCAGCAACTCAAACATCTCAAAGGCCACGTCCGCCTTTATGCGGGCGCGCTCCATATTGTCTTGTGGATGCCATGGCCGCTCAAAGGTCTGGCCACCGAAGGGGTCACCACCCTCCCAGGCAAAGGAGTGCCAGTAAGCCACTGCGAAACGCAGGTGCTCTTCCATTCTTTTGCCCATAAGCATTTCATTGGGATTATAGTGGTGGAAGGCCATTGGGTTATTACTGTCTGGCCCCTCAAAAGATGCCTTATCAATGCCTTGAAAAAATTGTGTCATACGAGAGCCTTTAATGCTGGATATGTCATCTTGTAGCGTTCGTACGCCAATTGATATTTTGCTGTTAATTCACTGCGTGGTAAAATTGTCTTTGCTACCTTTGGTGGTGTCATTACAGTTTGAGGATCTTGCCCAGTTTTACCAACAATTGCCAAGCGCGCTGCGCCAAGTGCTGCACCAAATTCGCCCTTCTCGGGCAAGTCAATTGGTATGTCCAATACGGTTGCAACCAACTCGACCCAAAATTCTGACTGGGCCCCACCGCCGATCCCGAGCGCTCGCGAGAGATTGGTTCCCGTTGATTTTAATGCCTCAAGATTGTCGCGCAATGCGAAGCTTACGCCCTCCATAACCGCCTGGACCATATCGGCGCGGGTTGAAGCGATATCGATATTTAGCATCGCCCCCCTAATAGCGCTGTCGTTGTGGGGCGTACGCTCACCCGACAGGTATGGCAGAAACTGCATATTATTTGGTCCATTAATACTTGTACCAACAATACCAGCAAGGTCTGCTGCGTCTGCGTCAAGGATCTGTGACAGCCAATTCAAACTGTCGGTTGCAGCTAAGATGACGCCCATTTGATACCACCGATTTGGCACGGCATGGCAAAAGGTGTGTACTGCTGAGGCAGGCATTGGTGCAAAACTGTCCTTTGCGGCCAGCAGAACCCCAGAAGTCCCAAGTGAGACGAAGGCGTCTCCTTCTCTGAGAGCGCCGACCCCGCAGGCTGCAGCCGCATTGTCGCCGCCACCGCCGACTACTATTACGTCTCGCCCAACACCCCATCGTTCAGCTAGTTCTGAGCGCAAATTTCCAATGGGGGCTGATCCTTCAAACAAGTCTGGAACTTGGTCTTGCCGCATCCCGGACTGTGACAAGAGATCTGGCGACCACTCTCTGGCCCCACAGTCGAGCCACGAAGTTCCAGCCGCGTCAGACATATCTGACACGTAATTTCCTGTAAGCCAAAAATTCATATAATCCTTTGGTAGTAGGATTTTGGAAATCTTAGCAAAGATTTCGGGTTCATTATTTGCGACCCATAAAACTTTTGGCGCAGTAAAACCTGGAAAAACTATATTACCGGATACCTCCTGAAAACCTTCAAGGGCGTCTAGGTGCGCCGCCTCCAGGTGGGCGCGGGTGTCATTCCAAAGCATGCAGGGCCGCAGGACGCCCCCATTACTGTCGACCAATGTGGCTCCGTGCATATGGCCCGAGACGCCGATGCCCTTTAGGTCAGAAAAGGCCTCCATATAATTTGATCGCAGTGAATTGATGACGTGTTCACATGCCGTAGTCCAGTCGGTAGGATCTTGCTCGCTCCAGGAGGCATGGGGATGATTTACACCGTAGGTTTCCTGTGCGGATGCAACAATGCTCCCATCTTCTTGAACGAGAAGTCCCCGGAGCCCAGAAGTTCCTAAGTCTAAACCTAAATACATCGATTTCCTTACGGATTCTTGTCTCTATGATTATCACTGTAAGACTAAGATTGCGCTATATACTAGGTAATTATGGTGCGGGCGGTTGTCCAGTTGTTACGGAAAGTCACGGAGTTGTCTGACTTCGATAGTCAGATGGTTTATCAAATACCCTGGGCGGGCCTTGGGGCATTCAAACTAGGAGAGGATAAACTGCGCTGATAAGCACAACAATACTAGAGAAGTGATGACAGTCCGCAGGCGTAGCCACCAGGTTGGGGTGAGGTCAAGTTTGGAAAATATAAGGTCTAGAACAATTAACAAACAAAACCCAACCATAAGAAATTCTATTTTATTTTCAGGATTAGTTGAAACTAAAAAGAATACCGCAAGAGCTGGCAGCACCGATAAAGTATAACAGATAGCAGCTTTTAACTGTGTTGTTTTTGTTGAAAAGCCCCAAAGAACTCCAGACATAAAACTCATTATCACAGCGCTGTAATTTATCTGAACTTGAGTTCCCACTAATCCTGTCCCAAGCCACATTTGGCCCCACGCCATTAAGTTCGTGTTTGCTAGGGTCAGTGCTCCCCAAAAAAAAGGTGCCAGGCCTGCAAGGCTTAATAAAAGAGGAGCATTGGGAATAGATTTGTTCAAATTAATCTCGAATTAGTATTGTCGTCCAGGCTTGCCAGAAATTTGTGGCTGTCTTCCGTAATCAATTCCTTTTTTTCGTCACTCATACGGTCATAAACTTTGTACATCATACCTACTCGGTGATTGTTACCTAATTTATCCCGGTTGCGGTTCAGGAAGTCCCAGTAGAGATAATTAAAGGGGCAGGCGTCCGACCCATTTTTTTTATTTACCTTGTAGCTGCAGCCTTTGCAGTAGTTTGACATTTTATTAATGTAGCCGCCGCCAGAGGCGTATGGCTTACTTGCCAAATACCCACCGTCTGCAAATAAAGCCATTCCAGATACATTTGGTAACTCCACCCACTCAAATGCGTCTACGTAAACGGATAAAAACCAAGAGTTCACCTGCGCTGGATTAATTCCCGCCAACAAAGCAAAATTTCCCAAAACCATCAGGCGTTGAATATGATGAGCGTAAGCGTTTTGTGATGTCTCTTTAACTGACTGATGCAGGCAATTCATTTTCGTGTCTGCGTCCCAGTAAAATGCAGGTAATTCACGTTTGGCCTCAAAGAAGTTCAGTGCTGCATAGTCTGGCATTTCACTCCAATAAATTCCCCGGACAAATTCCCTCCAGCCTAGAATTTGGCGAATGAAACCCTCAACAGCATTTAGAGGTGCGTGATTGTCGTGGTAGGCCTGCTCTGCCGCTTGGATACACTCCAGTGGTGAGAGCAATCCACAATTTAAATATAATCCAATATGTGAGTGATACATCCACGGCTCGCCCTGGATCATGGCATCTTGAAAGTCACCAAAATATTTAAGCCGCTCGTCTATAAATTGTGTCAATGCTAGTTTTGCTTGGGTCGCATTGATGGCAAAATGAAAGCCTGAGAGCACACCCATGTGATCTGAAAATTTATCTTCAACCAATTTCATGACATCGAGAGTTACTTCGTCTGGCTCAGTGGAAAAAGTTTCGGGTATATTAAAATTTGAATTGGGCGGCTTTCTATTTTCAAGATCAAAATTCCACTTGCCGCCAACGGGCTGGTCGCCATCCATTAATATTGAATATTTCTTGCGCATTTCACGGTAGAAATACTCCATTCGGAGGTTTTTCCGATCCTTACTCCATTCTCTAAATTCAAATTGATTACATAAAAAACGATCGTCATCTCTGATATCAACTGGAAGGCCAAAGAATTCTTGCCAGCCGTTGATTTCGGTTAGAACTCGATACTCTCCGGGTGAGGTTACAATTATTTCATCAATTTTATGGTTCGCCAGGGTTTTTTCTACTGCTTGAGTAAAAGAGTTCATGGGCTCTGGATCATTCAGTTTAAAATATTCAACTTGGTATTTTTTCTCGTCGCGCAACTCTTCACAAAAGTGACGCATAGCAGAAAACAAGAATGCAATTTTTTTCTTGTGATGTTTTACATAAGTCGCTTCAGCAAAGACTTCGCAAATTAAGACAATGTCATTTTCTGCGTCTATGCTGTTTAGACTTGAAATCTCATTGCTGAGTTGATCGCCTAGGACTACCCGTAATGCCGGCAATGAAATTCTCCCCCGTCGCTTTCATAACTCCTTGCAATTAGACCAGAGATCAAAAAATTCAAGGATTTGATGATTGCGTGGGTATGTATTAAAAAATAAAATTTTTGCATTAGTCTTTTAGTTTGGCGATAGCCTGCTAGTTCCCTTTGTATCCACTTAGATAGGCTAAGGTAAATGAAGAAGACAACTGCAGACTTACAACCCGAGGAAGTGAGCGATATTATTCAAATGGCGCTGTCTGACCATGTCTCATTTGGCAATATTGAAAAGCTTTATGGTTTGAAGGAAAGTCAGGTTGTACGTCTAATGCGCTCTAACTTAAAGACTGGGAGCTACCGGGCTTGGCGAAAGAGGGTTCATGAGTTTGGTACCCGTCGGGAATTTTACAAGTGAAGGCAGTTAAGAAATCTAATCTTCCAACAAAGGTTTGCCTAACTTGTGCCCGGCCTTTTACCTGGAGAAAAAAATGGGCCAAAGTTTGGGATGAAGTGTTGTATTGCTCCAAAAAATGTAGTGGCTCAAGATGAGTGAAGAACTAGTGACTTCAAATAACACAGGGCCGTCCCGGCTTGCAAACGCTGCCCCAACTCGGGCTGCAGGGTTGGAAAGACTTAACAACTTTGCCTCAACTGGGCTTAAATCATACACAGAGAGGCGTAATTACGATTATGGGCCAGAAGATCGATCCAATATCTCGGCTTTATCACCGTGGGTCAGGCGCCGGTTAATTTCTGAGCAAGAAATAATTGAAACATTACTTGAGACTTTTCCTCATGGCGCTGCCGAGAAATATATACAGCAAGTCATTTGGAGAACTTATTTTAAGGGCTGGCTGGAGCAGCACCCAACTGTTTGGAATGCTTACAACGAGGGGGTTATGAGTGGCCTCAATGAAGTTTTATCTGACCAAAGTAGGGCCCGTTTGTATGAAAAGGCAATTACAGGTCAAACTGGGATAGACTGCTTTGATAGTTGGGCCACTGAACTGATGGAATATTCATACCTACACAACCATGCCAGATTGTGGTTCGCCTCGATCTGGATATTCACCCTCAAATTGCCATGGGAACTTGGCGCTAACTTCTTCATGAAATATCTATTGGATGGAGATCCTGCCTCAAACACTTTGAGCTGGAGATGGGTGTCGGGCTTGCACACAAAAGGCAAAAATTATCTAGCTATGTCCAGTAATATTGATAAATTTACATTGGGTAGATTTAGGATGGAGGCACATCTAAATGAAGTTGCTAGTCCATTAACAGAACTCACTGAACACCCAATCCAATCACTACCGCGTTTGGAAAATCTGCCGAGTGATGACTTTCTATTGTTAGTCACGGAGGAAGATTGCAATAGCGTGGACTTGGCTGGACAATTTCCAGTGGGTGCGCTTGGATTAATTCTTTCAGAAAAATCTGCAGTTTTTGAAAGGAGTGATGCGGTCTTTGATTTTTCACATGGTGCAGTGACAGATGGGGTGGAGCGCATTAGCAGCACTGGTGAGGTCTTGATTTGTGAAGAATGGGCTGAGCCGATAATCGACTTGGCGCGCTCAAATAAGGTGACAAATATTGTTACAGCATACACTCCAATTGGTCCGGTAAACACCAAGCTGCAGGGTATTAAGCCTTTATTGAAAAATGCTGGTATTAAACTCTCATTTGTGCGCCAGAAATATGATCAAACCTTTTGGCCTCACGCCACAAAAGGTTTCTTTGCCTTCAAGAAGAGTACAAATAAGCTGGTGCAAGAATTAGCACCATTCGCCCCATAAATTAAAAACCAAATACAAATTTTTATTTCTAAGATTACAGTATATCAAAGCTTGGCTTAGATATTTAATTCGCCATTTAGCTTGGAGTGTTTTGGGTTGTTAAGAGAAGATTAAAACATTGTAAGTGTTGTTTTCTTGTGCTCCTGTTCTAACGAACCGTAGAGTTTAATGTTGGCTTACTGTGATATTAATCATCTGAAACCAGGTGGCAGGTCACTTTAGATTAAGTAAAAAGTGGAAATACTTTTGGTGATGCCTGATTTAACTCTAAAAAATAATAAGGTTGGTGGGCTTTACCTAATTGCAGAAATTTTTGTCACTTTCGTTCTTGCCAGTATAGTAAAAACTCTTCAGCCTGACTTTTCAGTATTTCTAATTTTGTTTTTTAGGTACGTATTTTGTCTTCCATTACTTGTCGCGTATGCGATTTACACTCGAGGGCCTAACTTCCTAAAAATTAAAAATATTAAGGGGCTAGTTCTGAGATCTAGCTTCGGGTTTCTTGGCCTATTAACGTGGTTCTTAGCAATAACTAAAATTGATATCAGTCTTGCCACTGCCCTATTAATGACAATGCCAATCTTTATCACTGGCCTCTCAGTTGTCATTGCTAAAGAGCAGGTAGGGGTCAGGCGATTGGGCTCTGTTATCCTTGGGTTTTTTGGTGTTCTTGTCTTACTGCTACCCATCACTCCTGAGCTTAATATTTGGGGTGCCATATTTGCTCTACTTGGCGCCCTGTTTGCCGCCTTAATGTTTGTCTATCTAAGAATACTGGGGCGAAGTGACCCACCAGCTTCCACAGCAATTTGGTATAACTCAGTAGGCGTAGTTTTAGCCGGTATTTTAACCCACATTTATGGTGGGTTTACGCCACTTATAAATCTAGAGGGTTCCCAGGCTATTTACGTTTTTATTACCCTGGGCGTATTAGCCAGTTTCCAGCAATTCTTTCTGGCCCAAAGTCATATGTACGCTGAGGCTTCAGTCCTGGCACCTCTTCACTACTTATCCATTCCGTTTGCTGTGTGTGTGGGTATATTATTCTTTGGTGAAATTATTACGGTAAAATTTCTGATAGGTACTTCTATTATTATAGCGTCAACTTACTACATTTTCCTAAGGGAGCAGGTTCACAACTAATCAATCGCTACTTAAAAAAATTGTATCTTTGAGTCTATTCTCCCAAGAAAACCCTTACTGCAGCTTCAAATGCATTTGGCCGCTCGGCGTGCAACCAGTGCCCCGCATTGGGAATTTTGGCAAAGTGGGCATTTGGAAATAAGGTTTTAATTTTTGACCTGTGGTCTCTTTGGACGTAATCAGAATTCCCACCCGCTAAAAACAATGTTGGCCCATCGAATTGTCCAGATATTTCAGGAAACCCAATAATTTGTGTCATAAATTCTGATAAAACATCAAGGTTTAGTCGCCATTTGCACTCTCTTAAGTTCAAACTTTGCAATAAAAAACTACGAATATTTGGCTCATTGACTGTCTTTTTGAGCGCCGCGTCAGCGTCTAGGCGTGAACTAAGTTTGGTTAATGGCAACGCTTGCATTGCATCAATCAAGTGTTGTTGGGTGTGTGCGTATGCTACGGGTGCAATATCAGCGACAATTAAACGCCGAACGGGCGCATTCGTTAGGGCAGCCAACATTGAAGCTTTTCCTCCCATTGAGTGGCCGAGTAGGTCTATGGGTTCGTCGATCTTAGTGATAATCTCAGATATGTCTGCGGCCATTGCCGCGTAACTGTGATCTGGTAGCCATGGACTGCTGCCATGATTGCGCATGTCGAGGGTAATAACTCGTCGTTTATCGGATAGGCGCCTGGCAATTACACCCCAATTTCGTCCTGAACCAAATAAGCCATGGGCAATTACCAGTGGTGTACCTAAATGGTTTCCGTGCGAAATCATATTTAACATAATGATAGCTTATGATGGCTTTTAATGACTGGCCAGCCCAGTTATAAAAGTCAAAACTCTTATTAAGGCAATATTAATGGCTCCTCATAAACACATCATCCCCACGCAGGGGCTTCACCACGTCACACTTACCGGTGCGGGAAGGCAGATTACTTTAGATTTCTGGGAAGGTGTGCTGGGAATGCCCTTTATTTTTGAGCAACCCAATCTTGATAACCCAGAGGAAAGCCATCTTTATTTTGATCCGGGTGATGATCGCTTAATTACTGTTTTCTGTGATGAGACGAGAGAACCTCGAAAAGGAAACACACCAATTGTGCCTGGCGCGGTGCACCACTTGGCATTTGAGGTGAGCCAGGCTGTATCAATTCATTTGCCAGAAAAGCTAGATAGCCTGGGCATTGGGCATTCAGGGTTGAAGGATAGAGGTTTTATGACGTCTATTTATTTTCGAGAACCGCTGGGGCTACTGATTGAACTGGCGGCATATAAATTCACACCTCCCGCAGGTGTAAGTCGCGCACGAGTTTTATTTGAAGCGCACCGTATTCGCGTGGCGAATGGTGATTTATCTATTTCTGATATTCATGTCGCTGACGCGCTAGCTAAACTAGCACATAGCAATGTACCAAGTCTGTCAAATCTTGATGCCAAAAAGTGACGCTTTTGGCTGGATGAAATTTTTCAAGTCCAGCTCAGAAATCTAGTTTTGTTTAGTAGAGTGGGAACTTTGCACATAATACGCCAACTTCAGCTTTGACTTTGTCTTCCACGGAATGATTGGCGTCTTCTCCATTTTTTGCCAACCCATCAACAACTTCAATAATCCAGTCAGCAATTTGACGAAATTCCTCTTCACCAAAACCACGTGTTGTCCCCGCTGGACTACCCAAACGGATCCCGCTCGTAACCATCGGCTTCTCAGGATCAAATGGAACGCCATTTTTATTACAAGTAATACGGGCGCGGCCAAGAGCTTTCTCAGTCGCATTCCCCTTCACGCCTTTGGGGCGCAAATCTACAAGTACGACATGTGTATCTGTACCGTGAGTGATTGTATCTAAGCCACCCTTTATAAGCTGGTCGGAAAGTGCCTGTGCATTTTTAATCACATTTTGAGTATATATTTTGAACTCAGGCTGTAGTGCCTCACCAAATGCAACCGCCTTTGCGGCAATAACATGCATTAAGGGCCCACCCTGTATGCCGGGAAAAATGGCAGAATTAAACTTCTTCGCCAATGTTTCATCGTCGGTCAAAATCATTCCACCGCGTGGTCCGCGTAGTGTCTTGTGTGTTGTGGTTGTTGCGACGTGGGCGTGGGGGAACGGACTTGGATGCTCACCTCCGGCGACGAGACCTGCAAAATGCGCCATGTCCACATGTAAATAGGCACCCACACTGTCAGCAATTTCGCGCATGCGCTTTAAGTCAATTTGTCGTGGGACTGCAGACCCCCCCGCAACAATCAGCTTGGGCTTATGTTCTGTAGCGAGCGCTTGAGCTTGATCGTAGTCGAGGAGATTATCTTGTTGGCGTACACCGTACTGTACTGCGTTAAACCATTTGCCTGATTGATTTGGTGCGGCACCGTGACTTAGGTGGCCGCCGGCATCAAGGGACATTCCTAGAATGGTGTCACCCGGTTGCAAAAGTGCTTGGAAAACACCTTGGTTGGCCTGGCTGCCGGAGTTGGGTTGGACGTTTGCAAATCCACAATTAAAAAGCTGACAGGCACGCTCTATCGCAAGATTTTCTGCGATGTCCACATATTCACAACCGCCGTAGTAACGACGCCCGGCATAACCTTCAGCATATTTGTTGGTCAGAACTGAGCCCTGCGCCTGCAAAACTGCCTTGGATACAATATTTTCAGAAGCTATAAGCTCAATTTCATCGCGCTGACGTCCAAGCTCTTGGTCAATTGCCTTTGCCAGAGCTGCATCAGTATTTGCCAAATCTGCATTAAAAAAGTTGTGATTGCTAACTGTCATTTTCTTGATTCCCTAACCCCGTTAGGTACTTATGATTGTTTCCGATAGGAAATGTCAAAGACTAGTAGCGCGACTTATTGACCTAAATTCCTTGTCCCTGGGCCTCACTTGCGTTTTAATGCTGCACTGGCATAGGGTGCAGAAATGGAGTTTCCAAAATGCCTGCAACACACCGTAAACGTATTTCTTTTTTAGCCAGTAGTACAGAGGTTGCTCAGTCAGCAAAGAGTACATTTGTAAACCAATTTGGTGACTGTGATTTAGGAAAAGCGGATGTAATTGTCGCCTTGGGTGGTGATGGCTTTATGTTGGAGACACTAAATTCAACTCAGCACCTAAATGTTCCTGTTTATGGGATGAACCGTGGCACTGTTGGGTTTCTGATGAATGAATTTTCACTGGAAAATTTGATGGACCGACTGCTTGAGGCAGAAGAGGCAGTAATTAATCCTTTGCGTATGCATGCTACATGTGCTGACGGCATTACGCACACAGAGCTTGCCATCAACGAAGTTTCACTTTTAAGGCAGGGCCCACAGGCTGCAAAATTAAAAATCTTTGTCGATGATCGTCTCCGGCTCGGTGAGTTGGCCTGTGATGGAGCTTTAGTCGCAACGCCCGCGGGATCAACGGCCTACAATTATTCAGCGCACGGACCAATCTTGCCAATTGGCTGCGAAGTTTTGGCAATTACCGCCATGGCTGCGTTTCGGCCTCGAAGGTGGCGAGGTGCCGTACTGCCAAAAAATGCAAAAGTGAGATTTGAAGTAATTGAACCTCAGAAGAGACCCGTTATGGCAGATGCGGATAGTCGATCTGTTCAGGACGTAGTCACTGTTGAGATTGAGAGTGCCGGAGATATTGAGCATCGGCTTTTGTTTGATCCTGGACATGGCTTGGAAGAGCGGCTTATCCAGGAACAGTTTGCTTGAGTAGTGGCCGTAACTTAATTAGCAAAACCTAGCGTTTGAAGTTCATTTCGTATTTCATCCAAAATAATTGGATCGTCTATTGTTGCTGGTGCCTTAAAGGGTTTGCTGTCTGCGATGCTTGCCATTGTTGCACGCAGGATCTTCCCCGAACGCGTTTTGGGAAGTCGATCGACGACACATGCCAGTTTAAATGCAGCAACTGGACCAATTTTTTCCCGAACAAGGCCTGTAACTTCTAAGACTATGTCAGAGTGGGAACGATTACACCCATTGTTGAGGCACAAAAACCCAAGGGGTACTTGTCCTTTCAATTCATCTGCGACGCCAATTACCGCGCATTCGGCCACGTCAGGATGGTTTGCTAAAACTTCCTCCATGGCGCCGGTAGAAAGGCG